>NZ_JTIZ01000106.1:0-289382 GCF_000801125.1 Rhodococcus sp. Chr-9 | reverse complement strand
ACATCACCCATCTGTCTCAGACAGGTTGACAACTTCCGAATTGCTGTAGCGGATGGCGAAAATCGTAGCGGATGCAGACAGGTCGATCGGAACCCTGCGGGTCAGGACTTCTCGTCCACCCGCGTCATCGCCAGGACGTCGAGGCGGCGGTCCAGTTCCTCCTCGCTCAGGCGGTCGCCGACGAGGCCGCGGTCCACGACGGTCTGACGGATCGTCTTCTTCTCCTTCAGCGCCTCCTTGGCGACGGCGGCCGCCTCCTCGTATCCGATCGCGGAGTTGAGGGGAGTGACGATCGACGGCGACGACTCCGCCAGTGTGCGCAGATGTTCGACGTTCGCGACCAGCCCGGTGATGCAGCGATCGGCGAACAGTCGGGAGACGTTGGCGAGCAAACGAATCGACTCGAGGACGTTGCGGGCCATCACCGGGATGTAGACGTTGAGTTCGAACGCCCCGGCGGCGCCGCTCCACGCCACAGTGGTGTCGTTGCCCACCACCTGTGCGGCGACCTGCGTAACCGCTTCGGGAAGAACGGGATTGACCTTGCCCGGCATGATCGAACTACCGGGCTGCAGATCGGGGAGCTGGATCTCGGCCAGACCCGTGAGCGGACCGGACCCCATCCAGCGGATGTCGTTGGCGATCTTCGTCAGCGACACGGCAACGGTGCGCAGCGCCCCGGACACCTCGACCAGAGCGTCACGCGCGGCCTGAGCCTCGAAACTGTTGCGGGCCCCCTGCAACTCGTCGAGCCCCGTGGTCTCGACGAGCACGGCCACGACACGCGCCCCGAAATCCGCCGGTGCGTTGAGGCCCGTGCCCACCGCGGTACCGCCGATCGGCAGTTCGCCGAGGCGGGGGAGGGTCGCGCGGAGACGTTCGATCCCGGCCTCGATCTGGCGGGCGTAACCACCGAACTCCTGGCCCAGGGTCACCGGGACCGCATCCATCAGGTGCGTACGACCCGACTTGACGACCGTGCGCCACTCCTTCGCCTTCTCGGCGAGGGCACCGTGCAGGTGCTCGAGGGCGGGGATCAGATCCTTCACCGTCGCCTCGGTCGCGGCGACATGCGTCGCGGTGGGGAAAGTGTCGTTCGACGACTGCGACATGTTGACGTCGTCGTTGGGGTGGACCGTGACGCCGGCCTTCGCGGCGAGCGACGCGATGACCTCGTTGGTGTTCATGTTCGAGCTCGTGCCCGAACCGGTCTGGAAGACGTCGATCGGGAACTGGTCGTCGTACTCACCCGCGGCGATGGCATCGGCGGCCGCGACGATCGCGTCGGCCTTGTCGGGGTCGAGCAGACCCAGGTCCTTGTTCACCCGGGCGCAGGCGCTCTTGAGCAGACCCAGCGCGCGGATCTGTGCGCGTTCGAGTCCACGGCCCGAGATCGGGAAGTTCTCCACGGCGCGCTGCGTCTGGGCGCGCCACAAGGCGTCGACCGGAACCTGGACCTCGCCCATCGTGTCGCGTTCGATACGGAACTGCTGAGAAGACTGTTCGGTGTCGGTCATGTCCTCCACGTTATGCCGCCGGAACGAACGAGGAGGGGCACTGCACCAGAACTCGGTGCAGTGCCCCTCCTCGGAAGGATCGGTGACGATCAGGGCAGTGATGATCAGGGCAGTGATGATCAGGGCATGGGCGGCGGGGAGCCGGCGACACCGTGGAAGTCGATGGACGAGAACTCGCTGAGCTTCTGCAGGCGGTGGTACGCCTCGATCATGCGGACCGTGCCCGACTTGCTGCGCATCACGATCGACTGCGTCTCCGCGCCCCCGGCGGAGTAGCGGACGCCGCGGAGCAGCTCACCGTCGGTGACGCCGGTCGCGCAGAAGAAGATGTTCTCGCCGGTGACGAGATCGGTGGTGGTGAGGACACGGTCGAGATCGTGTCCGGCGTCGATCGCCTTCTGGCGCTCGGCGTCGTCCTTCGGTGCCAGGCGACCCTGCAGCGCACCACCCATGCAGCGCATCGCGGCCGCGGCGATGATGCCCTCGGGGGTACCGCCGATGCCGAGCAGCATGTCGACACCCGAACCCGGACGTGCAGCGGCAATCGCGCCGGCGACGTCGCCGTCGGAGATCAGACGGATGCGGGCACCCGCCTCGCGCACCTCCCTGATGATCTGCGCGTGGCGCGGACGGTCGAGGATCGTCACGGTCAGGTCGGCGTGCGCGATGTTCTTCGCCTTCGCGACACGGCGGATGTTCTCCGCGATCGGGGCGGTGATGTCGATGACGTCGGCGGCCTCGGGACCGACGGCGATCTTCTCCATGTAGAACACGGCGGACGGATCGAACATCGCGCCCCGCTCGGCCACGGCGAGCACCGCGATCGCGCCGGGAGCGCCCTTCGACATGAGGGTCGTGCCGTCGATGGGGTCGACCGCGACGTCGCACAGCGGACCGTCGCCGTTGCCGACCTCCTCACCGTTGTACAGCATGGGCGCTTCGTCCTTCTCGCCCTCACCGATCACGACGACACCCTGCATCGACACGGAGCTGACCATGTGCCGCATCGCGTCGACCGCGGCGCCGTCGCCACCTTCCTTGTCGCCGCGTCCGACCCACCGGCCGGCCGCCATCGCCGCGGCCTCGGTGACGCGGACCAGTTCGAGCGCGAGGTTGCGGTCCGGAGCTTCGCGGCGTGGGGTGCTGGCCGTCATGGGCTACTGCCTCCTGGAGACTTTTCGGTCGACGCGGGTTGCGCCGGCAGAGGGAGCGGGCGCCGAGGGCGCCCGCACGATCCGTGTGTGTCGCGTGGCTATTGTCTCATCACGGCCGATGGTGTGGGCTGTCGGACCCGCCCGGCCTGAGCCTGCCCGTTTCGTAGCTGTCAGACTGGACGGGTGGCATCCAAGAAACCTCGCATCCTGCAAGACGGTCGAGATATGGCGTGGTCGCTGATCCCGCTGCTCGTGCTGATCCTCTTCATCGCGGCGATCGCCAGCCAGTGCGAGTTCAAGCCCGGCGGACCCACGGCGGGTCCCGTGCCGAGCTTCGACATCGATGCCGGCCTGAAGTACGACGCGGCGGAACTCGGATTCCCGATCCGCCACCCCGAGGTGCCCGAGGACTGGCAGCCCAACTCCGGTAGCCGCAGCATCGTTTCCGGTAACCAGGGCGGCGATTCGAGCACCGTCGGTTTCATCACTCCTGCAGGTCGCTACGTGCGCTTCACCCAATCGGATGCCGGTGAGGACGAACTGGTGCGATTCGTCGCCGGAGGTGCCCGCACCGCCACCGACACCAGGTCCGTCGAGGGCCACGACTGGGTGGTCTACGGCGGCGAGGGCGTCGAAGCGCTCTGGGTGTCGGACTTCGGCGACGTGCGCATCCTGATCGGTGGCTCCGGCGACGAGGCCGAGTTCACGACCCTGGCCACCGCCGCGGGCAGGGCCGAGCCCCTCGAACCCTGATCCGGGTCGGAGCGACCGAGCCCTGATCGTGAGCTCGGTCGAGGTCAGTCCTCGTCCTCGTACTCCTCGTCCTCGTACTCGTCGTCTTCGTCCTCGTCGTCCGCGAGGGAGAGCGCCTGCTCGACACGTTCGCGGGCGCCGGCGAGATGTTCCTCGCAGCGCTGCGCGAGTGCCTCGCCGCGCTCCCACAGCTGCAACGAGTCGTCGAGGTCGAGTCCGCCCTGCTCGAGCATCTTCACGACGTTGACGAGTTCGTCCCGAGCTCGCTCGTAGCCGAACTCCCGCACATCGGCGTTGGCGTCGTCGGTTCCCGCGTTCGTCACTGTCCTGATCTTCCTTGTCGTTCGTGTCCCATGACGGCGGCGCGGGCCGCGCCGTCCGCCACGCGCACTCGCAGCTGGGTGCCGATGGGCATCTCGTCGAGTGTGCGTACCACTTCGGGGGCGCTGCCCGGCACGATCCGCTGGACCACGGCGTAGCCACGCGCCAGGGTCGCCGCGGGCCCGAGGGTCGCCAACCGTGCCCGCAGGTGTTCGAGCGTCGACGATTGCGACGAGATCAATCGCGTGACGTCGCGTCGTGCCGCGTGCTGCAACCGCTCGATCTCCTCGTTCCGCCGGTCGAGATCGCGGAATGGATCGGCCAGGACGGGACGGTCGCGCAACTGTGCGATCACGTGTTCCTCGCGCCGGACCCAGTTGCGCAGCGCCGCCGCCGACCGTGCTCTCAGTTCGTCGACGAGATCGAGTTCGGCAACCGCATCGGGTACGACGCGCTTCGCGGCGTCGGTCGGGGTCGCGGCCCGCAGGTCGGCGACGTGATCACAGAGCGGACTGTCGGGCTCGTGGCCGATCGCGCTGACCACGGGCGTCGTACACGCGGCGATCGCGCGGCACAGCGCCTCGTCGGAGAAGGGCAGCAGATCCTCGACGCTGCCGCCGCCGCGGGCGAGGACGATCACGTCGACGTCCGGGTCCTTGTCGAGTGCTTCGATGGCGTCGATGAGTTGCGTGACCGCGGTCGAGCCCTGCACCGTCGCGTGGCGGACGTCGAACTGCACGGCCGGCCAGCGACGCTGCGCGACCGACAGCACGTCGCGTTCGGCCGCGCTGCCGCGGCTGGTGACCAGACCGACGCGGCGCGGCAGGAAGGGGAGGGGGCGCTTCAACCGCGGGTCGAACAGTCCCTCGGCCGCGAGCAACGCACGCAGTCGTTCGAGCCGCGCGAGCAGTTCACCGATACCGACGGCCCGGATCTCCGTGACTCGCAGCGCCAGACTGCCGCGGCCGGGCCAGAAGGTCATCTTCCCGAACATGATCACGCGGCTGCCCTCGGTGAGCGGCACCCCCGATTGCTGCAACAACTGGGGTGAACAGGTCACCTGCAGGGACATGTCCACCGACGGGTCGCGCAGGGTCAAAAACGCCGTCCGCGTCCCGGGGCGGGCGTTGATCTGCGTGATCTGCCCTTCGACCCAGATGGTGCCGAGCTTGTCGATCCACCCGGCGACCTTCTGCGCCACGGTGCGGACGGGCCAGGGCTGCTCCGCGGAGTTCGGGCGTGCCGCGTTCTGTCCGGCCGTCACTTGTTACGCGCGCTCGTGATCCGGTTCGACAGCATCGTCACGAACGGAGTACGCGCGGCGTGAGCATTCTCGTATTCGAGCACCGCTGTGAGCTCGTCCACCGACAGTGCGCGCAGGCGGGCACGCAGTTGGGCGAGGGTCAGCGAGTCGTAGTCGAGGTATTCGACGATCTCGGAACGATCGTCGGAGGCGACCTTCGTGTCCGTGGTCTCGCCGATCTTCGTGACCTCGGCGTCTGCGGACTTCGCGGCGGCCTTCTTCGGAGCAGACTTCTCGGCTGCCGTCTTCTTCGCGGGCCCCTTCGTCGTCGCGGTGCCGGCCTTTACCGGTGCGGCCTGCTCGGCCACGGGTGCGTCGGCTTCGGTGGCTGGCGGGATCGAGTACAGGGCGAACCGGCCGGGAGCGCCGTTCGCGGCGCTGTTCGTCGAGGTCGCGGTCTCGTCCGAAGGGGTCGAGCCGTCGTCGTCGAAGGTCGCCCACTGTGCGGTCTCGGCGGGCTCCGCTCCGAAGATCTCGAAGAACTGGTCGCCCTTGATGGCGAACGAGGTCATGACCTGCTGCACTCGCATCGTCGTCTGCAGGATCTGGCTCACCGTCGTCATCGGCAACGAAACGGCTGTGCTCGGCAGCTTGAGGGTCTCTTCGTACGCGGTGACAGCAACGCCGGCAGCCACCCGTGCCAGGAACGGTGGACGGATCATGCCCCAAGACTGCCCGATGATCGGCGTGATTGGTAGCCGGGGAGCACGTCGGCTGCGAGCTGGAAAGCCACACTCCGACGCGCCCCGTACTCTGGAGGTATGTCTGCGCCTGTTCCTCTCGAAGTCGGGATCACACGGTCCGCCGGTCTCTCCACCTCCGGAAAGCGCGTCCTGCTCGCCGAGCCGCGCGGCTACTGCGCCGGCGTCGACCGCGCCGTCGAGACCGTCGAGAAGGCGCTCGACAAGTACGGTGCGCCGATCTACGTCCGCAAGGAGATCGTGCACAACCGCCACGTCGTCGACACGCTCGCCGACCGCGGCGTGGTGTTCGTCGACGAGACCGACGAGGTGCCCGAGGGTGCCGTGCTCGTGTTCTCGGCGCACGGTGTGTCGCCCGCGGTCCACGAATCGGCCGCTGCCCGGCAGCTGCGCACCATCGACGCGACCTGCCCGCTGGTGACGAAGGTCCACCAGGAGGCCAAGCGCTTCGCCCGCGACGACTTCGACATCCTGCTCATCGGTCACGAGGGCCACGAGGAGGTCGAGGGCACCGCAGGTGAGGCCCCCGACCATGTGCAGCTCGTCGACGGTCCCGACGCCGTCGATTCGGTGACCGTGCGCGATCCGTCGAAGGTCATCTGGCTGTCCCAGACCACCCTGAGCGTCGACGAGACGATGCAGACCGTGCAGCGTCTGCGCCAGAAGTTCCCGCAGCTCCAGGATCCGCCGAGCGACGACATCTGCTACGCCACGCAGAACCGCCAGGTCGCGGTGAAGGCGATGGCGCCCGAGTGCGATCTGGTGATCGTCGTGGGGTCGCGGAACTCGTCGAACTCCGTGCGGCTCGTCGAGGTCGCCCTCGGTGCGGGTGCCCGGGCAGCGCACCTGGTCGACTACGCCAAGGAGATCGATCCGGCCTGGCTCGAGGGTGTCGAGACCGTCGGCATCACCTCCGGCGCGTCGGTCCCCGAGATCCTCGTTCAGGGCGTCGTCCAGTTCCTCGACGAGCGCGGTTTCCACGACGTGCAGTCGGTGACGACCGCCAACGAGACCCTGGTGTTCGCTCTCCCGCGCGAACTGCGCGCGTCGCGTCGCTGAACCGGGTAGTTCCGTAGAGCGAAGACGACCGGTCACCGCCGTGAATCGGCACGTGACCGGTCGTCTTCGTCGTGTGGGTCAGTCCTCGTAGCGGTCGCGGTACCGCACGCGCGGCGGCTCGTAGCCCTGCGTGGGTGCGGGGGAGGGCGCCGGTCGACCGGTGTCCGGCTCGGGTGCGGGACGGCGCCGCGGCTCGCGGACCTCCGGCTGCACCGGGTCCGCAGGTCGGGGAGCGCGGGTACGCCGGGGAGCGGGCTGCTCGGCGGTCGGGGATTCGGGACGGACGCGGCGACGGGATCGGGTGTCGGCGACCTCCCGGACCGACGCCTTCGCGGCCGGCGTCCCGCGGCCCGAAGCGGTGCGACGTGCATCCGCAGGGGTGGCCGTCGCCGGTCGCCCCCGGCCCGCACGCCTGGTCGGCCGGTCGTTTGCAGCGCGTGTCGGCCGGTCGCCCGCGGCGCGAGCGGGGCGGTCCTTCGCGGTTCCGGTCTTCGCTGCCCGCGGCTTCGCCCGCTCTCGCGGCGCACGGGCACGTACTCCCGTGTTCTGTCGGGTCACGAAGATCCGGAAACCGCCGATGGCCAGTGCCAGGAGTGTCGCCACCAGCATCGCCGGGAAGCGGTTCACCAGCGGATAGGCGACGTTGAGCGCGAGATCCTTCAATCCGCCGGTGCTGGCGGAGGAGACGATCTCCTGACCGATCGGCACCGCGAGGAGCAGCAGCAGAGGCGGCTGGGCCATGGCCGTGAACAGTCCGCGATAGCGCACCGCCACCACGGCCGCGACGCAGCCGAGCACGTAGAAGACAGTGAACGCAGAGGTCAGCTCGTTCCCGCGTGCGCTGTCGAGCAGCACCCCGAGAAGCGTCGTTCCGGCTGCGATCGCCACGGCACCCCACCAGGGCACACCGGGCACCGTAGGCACCAACGACCGCATGTCGAGCGGCACCGCCGAACGTGCACGTTGGGTTGCAGACACAACGTAGACATTAGCGTGGCGATGTCAGCTCGCTTCGTCGACAGGACCGTCCGCCACTGCTCTTTCTGCCAGAGTGCTGCGTCGCGGCCAAGCGTCGACACGCTGCACCTCGGGCACCTCACCGTCGAATATTTCCAGGTCGTGGAGTTTGCGGGCCGTCACGCCCACCCGGGTGTCCATCGACGAGACCGTCATGTTGAACGAATCGACGGCCTTGCCGAGCTGGTTGCCGAGCCGATCGAGGTGGGAACCGACCACACCGAGCCGTTGGTACAGTTCACGGCCCAATCGGTGGATGGTCGCGGCGTCGCGGGAGAGCGCCTCCTGCCGCCAGGTGTGTGCGATCGTGCGCAGCAACGCGACGAGCGTGGTCGGTGTGGCGAGGATGACGTTCCGGGCGAAAGCGTGCTCGAGCAGATCGGGATCGGCGCCGAGCGCGGCATCGAGGAACGGATCGCCGGGGACGAACAACACGACGAACTCGGGCGTCGGGTCGAACGACTCCCAGTAGGCCTTCGCCGCCAGTTGGTCGATGTGGGTGCGCAGTTGGCGTGCGTGGCGCGTGAGGTGCCGGTCGCGCTCGTCGGGCTCCTCGGCCTCGGCGGCATCCAGATAGGCGGCGAAGGGCACCTTCGCGTCGACGACGATCTGTTTGCCACCGGCGAGGTAGACGAGCAGGTCGGGGCGCACCCCGTCCTTGCTCACCTGGGTGTCGAAGTCGCAGTGCCGGACCATCCCGGCGAGCTCGACGACGCGTTCGAGCTGGATCTCGCCCCATCGTCCGCGGATCTGCGGCGCGCGCAGCGCGGTGACCAGCTGCTGGGTCCGCGTGGACAGCAGCTGCGACGCGCGGTGCATGCCCTCGACCTGCTCGCTCAGCCCGGCGTAGGCGTGCACGCGGTTGCGTTCGACGTGTTCGACCTGCCGGGCCAGCGCTCCGACGGCCTCGTTCAACGGGCCGACGAGCCGCGAGACCTGGTCGCCGATGGCACCGGACTGCCGGCGCGCGGCATCCTCGCTCACCGCTGCCAGCGACTGACGCAGCTGCTCCTCGTTGTCCCGCAGGGCTGCCAGCTGCGCCTCGGCACGGGCTGCGCGTTCGCCGTCGCGGGTGGCCCGCAACAGCCAGCCGAGCACCACCCCGAGACCGAGCGCGACGAGCAGGCCGAGTGCCGTGAGTGCTGTCATGTGGCGGATGATGCCTCATCGATGCGACATCCACCCGACATCCGGGGATGTCGGTCCTCTCCTCTACCGTCTGTCCCATGCGGATCCTGCACACCTCCGACTGGCACATCGGCCGCACCTTCCACGGTGTCGACCTGCTCGCCGACCAGGCGCGTGCGCTGCGGGCCATCGCCGATCTGGTGGCCGAACGCCGGATCGACGTGGTGGTCGTGCCGGGCGACGTGTACGACCGGTCGATCCCGAGTTCCGACGCGGTCGCCGTGTGCAACGCCGGCCTCGAGGCCATCCGTGAGGCAGGGGCGATCATCGTCGCCACCTCCGGCAACCACGACTCGCCGGTCCGGCTCGGTGCCGGCGCTGCCTTCGCCGCGCACGGGGGTCTGCACCTGATCACCCGCGTATCTCAGATCGACAGCCCTGTCGTCCTGCACGACGAGCACGGCCCGGTCCGCTTCTACGGCATCCCGTATCTCGAACCCGAGATCACCCGCGCCGAGCTCGGCGTGCCCGAGGCCCGTTCGCACCAGCAGATCCTCGACGCGGCGATGGAACGCGTGCGCGCCGATGTCGCGGATCGGCACGGCCGCACGGTCGTCCTGGCGCACGCCTTCGTCGTCGGTGGCGAGCCCAGCGACTCCGAGCGGTCCATCTCCGTCGGCGGGGTCGAGACGGTCGCCGCGTCGTCGTTCGACGGTGTCGACTACGTCGCGCTCGGTCACCTGCATTCCCCGCAGACGGTGAGCGAGACGGTCCGGTACTCGGGATCGCCGTTGCCGTACTCCTTCGGCGAGCGCTCGCACCGCAAGGCGGTCTTCGTCGTCGACCTCGACGCCTCGGGTGCGGCGTCCGTCGAGCGGGTCGATCTCCCGGTGATCCGCGAATTGACTCGTCTCGAAGGCGAACTGGACGATCTGCTCGCCGATCCGGCGCATGCCGCCGTCGAGGAGCACTACGTCTCCGCGGTGCTGACCGACGCGATCCGCCCGCTCGACGCCATGCGTCGCCTGCAGGAGCGGTTCCCGTACGCCGTGCACGTCGAATGGCAGCGACCGGCCGGGTCCACGGAGGGCAGCTACCGCGACAAGGTGCGCGGGCGCAGTGATCGCGACATCGCCGCGTCGTTCCTCACCGATGTGCGTTCCGAGCCGTCCGAACGCGAGCGCGGCTGGATCGACGAAGCGTTGAGGGAGGTCGACCGTCGTCGTGGCATCGGCGACGAGACCGACACGCAGTGGCGGACGGACGTGCCGGCATGAGACTGCACCACCTCGAGATCACGGCCTTCGGTCCGTTCGCCGACACCGTCGAGATCGACTTCGACGAGCTCGGCGCCGATGGGTTGTTCCTACTGCACGGGCAGACAGGCGCGGGCAAGACGTCGATCCTCGACGCGGTCGCGTTCGCGCTCTACGGCACCGTCCCCGGTGCTCGCTCCGAGGGGCGCCGGTTGCTGTCCGACCACGCACGGGTGGGTGCTGTGCCGACGGTCCGGCTCGAGGCGACCATCGCGGGTCGCCGTCTGGCCATCGAACGCAGCCCCGAGTTCGAACGCCCGAAGAAGCGCGGCACCGGCACGATCAAGCAGCAGGCCAAGGCGAATCTCACCTGGCTCGACGGGTCGGGGGAGAACCTGTCCCGCGCCCAGGAGATCGGCGACGTCGTCAAGTCGTTGCTCGGGATGAGCGCCGAACAGTTCTTCCAGGTGGTGCTCCTTCCGCAGGGCGACTTCGCCCGGTTCCTGCGTGCGAACAGCGAGGAGCGCGGCAGGCTGCTCGAGCGTCTGTTCGACACCACCCGTTTCGGCGACGTCGAGCAGTGGTTCCGCGATCGGCGCGGTGCCGGAACGAAACTGCTTGCCGAGCAACAAAAGAAGGTCGAAGTGCTCGCGGCGAAGGTGGCCGCGTCGGCCGGGATCGAGGCGGGAGCCGACGCCGATCCGGTGGAATGGGCGGGCCGCCTGCTCGCCGAGGCCGCCGAGAGCCGCGACGACGCCGCCGCAGCGCTTGCACGAGTCCGCGCCGTCGACGAGGTCAACCGGCGCAGGCTCGACGAGACCGTCGCTCTCGCCGACCGACTCCGCCGCCGCCGCGACGCCCTGAACATCCTTGCCGAACTCGAGCAGACGCAGACGCAGCGCGTCGCCGTGACAGCCGAACGCGACGCCGCGCATCGCGCGGTGAGCGTCGCGGTCGTCGATCGGGAGGCCGACCGTCTTGCACGCGAGGCCGATGCCGCCGCAGCGCGCGCCGAGACGGCCGCCGCGCCGCTCCGCAACGACGACGAAGGACGCGATCTCCTCGACGCTGTCGGGCCGATGTCGTCCGCCGCCGACCGCGACATCATCCGACCTCGATGCGAGGAATGGTCCTCGGAGGCAGCGCGACTCGACGTCCTACTCGATCGCCGTCGTCGTCTCACCGAGCTCGAGAACGAACGCGAGAAGTTCGCCGGACGTCGCCGTGCCCTCACCGACGAGCGTCGGCAGGTGATCGACGAGCGCGCCGCGCTGCCCGAACGATCGACCGCCGCTGCTGATGCGGTCGCCGAGGCCGAACGCGCAGCCGCGATGCTCCTCGGCCTGTCCACCGCACGCGACCGTGCCGCCGACGCGCTCGACGCCGCCACCGAACTCGCTTCGCGCCGAAACGAACTCGAACGGCTCGAAGCCCGGGTACTGCAACTGCACTCCGAATACAACCACGCACGCGACGCGCACCTCGACGTCCGGCAGCGCCGGATCGACGGAATGGCAGCCGAACTCGCCGCGCGTCTCACCGACGGCGAACCGTGCATGGTCTGCGGTTCCACCGAACATCCCGAGCCCGCGCGCCCGGCTCCCGACACTGCGACGAAGGCAGACGAGGAACGCGCCCACGCCGCCGAGCAACGCGCCGCCACCGCGCTGAGCGAAGCACGTGAGGCCGTCACCGAACTCTCCGGGATCGTCGCCGTCCTCCGACAGCGTTGCGGCGACGCCGAACTCGCCGAACTCACCACCGCCCACGCCGAGGCGGTCCGCGCCCACAACGAGGCCGCCACCGTCGCCCGTCGGCTCGACCATCTGCTCGCGACGGTCGAGGACCTGCGCAAACTCGACACGGTGCTGGCCGAACAGGAGAAGCGGCTCGACGCCGAACTGTCCGAACTCGCCCGCGAGGACGCGGTCCGCGCGGCCGAGATCACGGAGATCCGCGAGCGCATCGTCGAGGCCGTCGGCGACCTCGACCTGCTCGCCCCGCGACGGAGGACGGTCGCGGCACTGTCCGCCGCCGCCACCGCGCTGCTCGACGCCCGCACCGGCGCCCTGCAGGCGCGCACGGCCGCCGACGAACGCGCCGCCGACGCCCGCACCGCAGCCGCGGAGGCGGGCTTCACCGACCTCGACAGCGCCCGCGCAGCTGTCCGGACACCCGAGCGGCTCGCCGAGATCGACCGCGTCCTGCGCGCCGCCGACGACGAACGCGCGGTGGCTACCTCCACGCTGAACGACCCGGCGATCGCGGCCCTCACCGGCGACGAGGTCGCTGACGTGACGGCCGCGCGCGCAGCGGTGGACGACGGTGCCGCGGCGGTCGAGGCCGCCCTGAGCGCGGCCACCGAGGCCGAGCGCCGGCACCTCGACATCGAGAACTACTCCCGGCGACTCGAGCGTGCCTGCGCCGAACTCGTCCCGCTGCTCGACGAACACGCCGAACTCTCCGCGCTCGCCGACGTCGTCGCCGGAATGGGGTCGAACGCCAAGAAGATGTCGTTGCGCTCGTACGTGCTCGCGGCGCGACTCGAGGAGGTCGCCGACGCCGCCTCCGAACGCCTGCGCAGGATGTCCGGCGGTCGCTACGAGTTCGTGCACTCCGACGCGGCCGAAAGCAGGGGGCGTCGCGGCGGTCTCGGTCTCGACATCCACGACGAGTACACCGGCGCCGTGCGATCGACGAAGACACTGTCGGGCGGCGAGTCCTTCCAGGCGTCCCTCGCCCTTGCCCTCGGCCTCGCCGACGTCGTCGCCGCCGAGGCCGGCGGGCTCGTGCTCGACACGATGTTCATCGACGAAGGGTTCGGTTCACTCGACGCCGACGCCCTCGAAGCGGTCATGGGGGTGCTCGACGAACTGCGCGCGGGAGGCCGCGTGGTGGGCGTGGTCAGTCACGTCGACGAGATGCGGCAGCGGATCCCGAGCAGGCTGCACGTCATCCGTGGCCGCTCGGGATCCACCGTCCGCGTCGCGAGCTGACCGCCCCTCAGTCCTCGGAGGCGGCCGGTGCCGGAGAGGCCGGCTTCGGATCGGGCACCGAGGTGTCGCCCGGAGCCGGGAGTGCCTTCGTCTCGTCGTCCTCGCCTTCACTGGCGCGCTCGTCGATCTGTTCGCCGATGTAGCGGATGACCACCGCGGCCACCGCCGCGACCGGCACCGCCAGGAACGCACCGATGATCCCGAACAGCGACGATCCGGCCGTCACCGCGAGCAGCACCACGGCTGCGTGCAGGTTCATCGACCGCGACTGCAGCACCGGCTGCAGCACGTTCCCCTCGATCTGCTGCACGGCGATGATGAGGACCAGCACGATGATCGCGGTTGTGAAACCGTTGGCGACGAGTGCGACCAGCACTGCCAGCGCACCGGCGACGAACGCACCGACGATGGGAATGAATCCGCCGATGAAGGTCAGGATCGCCAGGACGGGTGCGAGCGGGACTCCGAGGATCAGCAGGCCGATACCGATGAAGAGGGCGTCGATGAAGCTCACCAGGGCCTGCGTGCGGATGAACCCGCCCAGCGTGTCCCACATGCGGCCGAGTACCGCTTCGAGGTGACGTCCGGCGCGGCCGCCGCTCACACGGTGCAGCCACGGCACGAAGCGCGGGCCGTCCTTGATGAAGAAGAAGGTCAGCACGAGGACGAGAGCGAGTGTGACGAGCAGCGAGCCCGCCGTGCTCACACCGGAGAAGACACCGCCCGCGATGGTGGCAGCACTGCCCTGCACTCGTTCGACCACCGCGTGGACGGCGTTGTCGAGTTGTTCGTCGCGCAGGTTGATCGGGGGTCCCTTCACCCATTCCTGCACGGTGTTGATGCCTTCGGTGGCCTTGTTGGCCAGGTCGGGCATCTGGGAGACCACCGACGGGACGATGCCGGCGATGATGCCGCCGACGATCGCGAAGAACATCACGAGGGTCAGGCCGGCCGCAGCAGCCGGAGGAACGCCGCGTTTGGTCATGAAGCGGGTGGGCGGCCACAGGATCGTGGAGACGACGATCGCGAGGGCGACCGGCAGCACGATCACCCACATCTTCTCGATGATCCAGCCGATCACCACCGCACCGGCGGCGATGACGACCAGGCAGGCCGACCACTTGGCGAGCCAGATTCCGCCCGTGCCCAGCAGGCTTCCGCGGTCGGGTTCAGCCGACGGCTTCCCACTGCTGTTTCCGCTGGGCGCGGTCTTCGATTCGGTCAACGACGGTCCTTCCGACATGTATCGAGCTCGATACCGATCGACAGTCGCCAATCTACGGTCACCGAGCGCCGCGCGTGGTCCGGACGACACGCCGGAAACGGCGCTGAAGGGTCCCCTGCCGTGGCATTCTCGAAACGTGACGAACCGAACGAGCACGACCCGACTCCTGCGTGTGTCCGCTGCGACTGTGGCGATCGCCGCCGCCTTCGCGCTCACCGCGTGCAGCTCCGACGACACTCCCAGCGACGAGGACGTGCGCTCCTCGGCGGATGTCGCGGTCACGAGCGTTCAGGAGCAGGCAGAGGGCGCCATCTCGTCGGTGCAGAGCGTCGCGTCCAGCGCGGCCGAGCGGGCCGGCGACATCTTCGACAAGGCGAAGCTCGATGTCTTCGTCGCGGCCTTCCGCACCGGTTACCCGCAGCTGTCGGCCGACCGGGAGACGCAGGACATCGAGTCCATCGTCACCGAGACCTGCCCTCTCATCGACGATGGTGCATCCGACCAGGAAGTGAACGCGAAGGTTCAGGAAGTCGCGGCCAACGGATCGACCGTGCCCGACGGGGACCAGGCAGCGCGCATCGCACAACTGGTGCGGGTGGCGTGCGGGTGAAATGAGCGGCGGACGGCCGCGTAGAATACCGATTCCGTGAGCCTTACCCTCGGAATCGTCGGTCTTCCCAACGTCGGCAAGTCGACGCTGTTCAATGCGCTGACCAAGAACGATGTGCTGGCAGCGAACTATCCGTTCGCCACCATCGAGCCCAATGTCGGCGTCGTCGAACTGCCCGATCCGCGACTGAACCGGCTCGCCGAGATCTTCGGTTCCGAGCGCATCCTCCCGGCCACGGTGTCGTTCGTCGACATCGCCGGCATCGTCAAGGGGGCCTCCGCCGGTGAGGGCATGGGCAACAAGTTCCTCGCCAACATCCGTGAGGCGGACGCCATCTGTCAGGTCGTGCGCGTGTTCGACGATCCCGACGTGGTCCACGTCGAGGGCAAGGTCGACCCGATGGCCGACATCGAGGTCATCGCGACCGAGCTGATCCTCGCCGACCTGGAGACGATCGAGCGAGCGCTGCCGCGGCTCGAGAAGGAGTCCCGGAAGAACAAGGAACTCGTCGCTCAGCTGGAGGAGACGAAGAAGGCTCAGGCGATCCTCGAGGACGGTCGCACCATCTTCTCCGCCCAGGCGGAGGTGAAGGGCGAGCTGCTGCGCGACCTGCACCTGCTCACCGCCAAGCCGTTCCTGTACGTCTTCAACGCCGACGAGGCCGTCCTCACCAACGAGGAGCGCAAGGAGGAGCTGCGCAAGGCCGTCGCACCGGCCGACGCCGTCTTCCTCGATGCCAAGGTCGAGTCCGAGCTCCTCGAGCTCGACGAGGACGAGGCGATGGAGCTGCTCGAATCCATCGGCCAGACCGAGGCCGGTCTGAAGCAGCTCGCGCGCGCCGGTTTCCACACGCTCGGCCTGCAGACCTACCTGACGGCGGGTCCGAAGGAATCGCGTGCCTGGACCATCCGCAAGGGTGACACCGCCCCCAAGGCGGCCGGCGTGATCCACACCGACTTCGAGCGCGGCTTCATCAAGGCCGAGATCGTCTCGTTCGCCGACCTCGACGAGGCCGGCTCGATGGCCGAGGCGAAGGCTCGCGGCAAGGTCCGCATGGAGGGCAAGGACTACGTCATGGCCGACGGCGACGTGGTGGAGTTCCGCTTCAACGTCTGACGAACGCCATCGGGGCGTTCCTCCGTAGTCATCCGCATTTCGGTGTTCTCGACCCCGTATATCGAGGTCGGGAACACCGAAATCGTTATGCCGACGGAATCAACCGTGCCGGGCGACGTCCTCGCAGAGGATGCTCGGCCACTGCGCGAGATCGGCCGGGGTGTGCGCGATCTCCAGCTTCGCGTGAGGGAGCAGACCCACCAGCGACTCCGCCGTGGACACCGGATGGGCGGGGTCGTCGATCCACGCCAGCACCGTCACCGGAATGTCGATGTCGGACACGGCCTCCGGATCGGGCAGGTCGCTCAGCGCGGCGCCCCGGAACAGCGAGGGCAGCAGTTCCTCGGTGACGTCGGGGACGGTCTCCGGCGCGTCGACGGTGGCCGGCGGTCGTGGCGCGGTCAGATCGCGCGTGAGGAACGCCGCGAGTCCCTGCTGCTCGATGAGATCGGCGGCGGCCCGGTACTCGGCGGCCTTCGCGACGCGGGTGGCCCAGGCGGTCGCCGGCACCAGCAGGGTGAGGCTGCTGAAGCGCTCCGGATCCTTCACCGCCGCGTGCAGCAGGGTTCCGGTGCCCATCGACGGCCCCACCCCGTGTACCCGCTCGCCGGGGAAGTAGTGGTCGAGCAGCCGCAGCAGGTCGTCGGCGAGCACCGGCCAGCGGTAGTCCTCCCGCACCGCACGACCGGTCGAGCGGCCGTGCCCCCGCGCGTCGTAGCGCAGCAGTCGGGTGCCGCTGAGCCCGCGGCCCAGGTCGAGGTCCATGAGGCGGTCGCGGTGGCGGCTCGAGGTCAGGCCGTGGAGCTGGACGACCGGGTGGCCACCCTCGTCGCTCAGCTCCACGTCGAGTTCGGCCCCCGGCACACTGAAGGTCGGCACATCGTCTCCCGACGTCGGAAAGCGGTTGCTGGGGAAGGCGCCTAGGATACCCGGCATGCGGCTGACAAATGTGGCGCACCTGCGCCTGCCGTTCGGCCGACTGCTCGGTTACGACGTGACCGTCGCGGGGCTCGGCCGGGCGCTTCCCGTGTCGTTCGACCAGCGGCGGCATGTCGGCGCGGGCGAACGTCCCGGCTCCTGGATGGCTCTGTCCTTCCGCCTGTTCGAGCCGGTTTCGCCCGACGACCTCGCGACCGCCTGGCTGGCGGTGATCGCGCGGCACGGCACCCTGCGCTCGGTGTTCACGCACGGCGACGACGGTGAGCCGCTTCTGCGCGAGGCCGAGATCCGCCCGGGCGGGTGGGTCGAGCATCCGATCGGCCCCGGTCAGGCCGTCAACGACGCCCTCCGGGACGTCCTCGACGGCGCGTGTTCGCCCTACAACCGGCCGTCGCACCGGCTGTGCGTGCTCGAGACCGCTACGGAACCGACCGTCGTGGTGGCCGCCGATCACTCGCACGTCGACATGTGGTCGATGTTGGTGATGGCTCGCGACCTGCTCGCCGCCCTCGCCGCCGTACGCGCGGGACGGGAACCGTCCCTGTCGCCGACACCGGCCTTCGCGGAACACACCCGGGCACTGCAGGACCGTCCGGCCGCACCCGCCGAGGTCCACGAGCGCTGGGCCGAGGTGCTCGCCGCCAGCGGTGACGTGATGCCGCGCTTCCCGCTCTCCCTCGGAGTGGCGAGTCTCCAACGCGAACGAGTGGAGGTGCGCGACGTGCTCGACGTCGACGACAGCGCCGCCTTCTCCTCCCAGGCCAAGGACGACGGGGTGTCCACCCTCGCGCTGGTGGTCGCGGCCATGACCGAGGTGACCCTCGAACTGGCCGGAGTCCCGTTGCGGGCGGTGTTCCCGGTGCACAGCCGGTACGACGCCACCTGGCACGACTCCGTCGGCTGGTTCATCACCAATTCGGTGCTCGAATCGGCCGTCCCCGAACCTCGCGCGGCCGCGGACGCGGTCAAGGAGGCGGTCAGGCTCGGATCCTGGCCCCTCGAGGACATCCTGCGCCCGTGGGAGGGCATGCCGGAGGCGCCGGGCATGTTCGCGATCTCCTGGTTGGACCTGCGCCGGCTTCCCGTCCGGGTCGACGCTACCGGCCTCGAGGCGCAGTACGTCGGCGCGACCATCCGCACCGACGGGGTGATGTTGTGGTTCATCCTCGACGACTCGGGACTGCACCTGCGGTGCCGCTATCCCGACACCACCGAGGCCCGGCGGCACGTCGGTGGCTGGCTGGACCTGCTCGTCGCCCGGCTACAGGCACGCGCCCGTGAATCGGTCGGTGGTCTGATCCGATTGGGCGACAGGACTTATCGGGTGCAACGTGCCGGCCGACCCGACGTACCGGCGATCGTCGGGTTGCTCTCCGGCGACGAGCAGAGCGCCTGCGACGGTGTGGAACTCGCCCGTTACGAAGAGGCCTACGACGCTGTCGCCCGCGACCCTTCGCACTATCTTGCGGTGGTACGCGACGAGGTGGGCCGGATCGTCGGCACGATGCAGTTGACGATCGTGCCGGGTCTGTTCCGTGGCGGTGCCACCCGCCTGCTCGTCGAAGGAATCCGGGTCGCCCCGTCCGAACGTTCCCGCGGCATCGGTACGGCCATGCTCGAGTGGGCCCACGATCACGGCCGGAACCGGGGTGCCACGCTCGCGCAGATCGCCGTCGACCCGGACGACGAGCGGGTTCGGACGTTCGGGGCGCGGCTCGGCTACGACTGCACCCACGCCGGATTCGAGCGGGCGCTCTGACGTCGGCCGACTCGACGGCCGAGGGCTACGTCGTGGCCGACTGCGACGTGGTGGAGTTCCGCTTCACCGGGTAGTGCGGCGTGTGCCGACCCGGATCCGTTCCGGCGGACGCGGGGGCGCCGTGCGCGACGAGGTGACGGACGACGTACTCCGCGTCCGCACCGGCCCCGCCGACGAGCATCGACCGGAACGACGACTGGAAGCACAGACCGGTGAAGTACAGACCGGGCACCGAGGGGACCACGCCGCGTTCCTCGCGCGGCCAGCCGTCCGTATCGAACACCGGTAGGTCGATCCAGTCGTACTTCTGGCGGAAACCGGTGCACCACACCACATTCGTCACGTCGAGAATCCGGCCGTCGGACAACACGGGGCGGAGTTCGGCCACGCCGGTCACGCGCTCGGTGACCCGGGTGACGCCGCGTGCGGCCAGCTCCCGCCGACGGATCCGCAGCAGGGGCGCCCCGTGGCGCCGTTCGTCCTCGCGAGCATGTCGTCCCATCGGGGTGCGCACGGACAGCACATGTCCCCACACGAACCACAGGATCGGGAACAGCACGCGCATGGCGGGACTGTCGACGCGCACCGGCAGCTGCCCGGTGTCGCGGCCGCACAGAGTCGTCGGATGGGACGCCGCCAGCTCGTAGGCGATCTCGCTGCCGGAATGGGAAGCCCCCACTACGAGTACCGGACCGTCGCGCAACTGCGACGGATCGTGATACTCGCTCGAATGCAGCTGCACGATGCCGGGATCCAGCTCGGAGGCGAAGTCGGGGACGCGTGGGGTTCGACCGAACGTGCCCGTGGCCACGACGACGTTGTTCGCCTCGATCCGCGTGTCGCCGCAGTCGAGGACGAACCGGCCGCCGTCGCGGGAGAGCCGGCGGACCTGGGTGTTGCCGAGCACGGGCAGGTCGAAGCGGGAGGCATAGGACTCGAGGTAGTCGGCGACCTCGTCCTTGGTGGGGGAGCGGTGCGGGTCGCCCGGGAACGCCATGCCGGGCAGTCCGTCGTACCCGGCGGGGCTGTACAGGCGCAGCGAGTCCCAATGGCAGCGCCAGTTGTCGCCGATGCGTCGGTTCGTGTCGACGACGAGGAACGGGCGGCCGCGACGAGCGAGATGGTAACCGGCGGACAGGCCTGCCTGACCTGCGCCGATGACGGCGGTGTCGATCTGCTGGGGTGCGCTGTGGACGGTCATGACGACTCCCCGGGGTGAGGGAACTACACCGACGACGTTAGCTACTGCTGTCCGTCGGCCGCGTCGGAAGGAATTCGCAATCGAAGGTGGCGGCGTATGGGCAGTTCTACCCAGTCAGAGCAGACGATGCTCGTACGCGTAGGCCGTCGCCGCCGCTCGTGAGGACACCTCGAGCTTGGTGAATATGTTGCTCAGGTGCCGGGCCACCGTCTTCTCGCTGATGACGAACTCGTGGGCGATGGCTCGATTCGTCCTGCCCGTGGCAACGGCGCGCAGCACCTGGACCTCCCGGGGCGTCAGCCCGTTCGGTGCGTCGGCGAGTTCGGGACCGCGGAGCTCACGCAGATCCGGCAACGCGTGCAGGCCGTGGAAAATCGATGCTGCCGAGTCGAATTCGAGCCGGGCGTCATCGTCGTCGCCGAGTGCGGCGCAGCATCGACCCTGCAGCACTCGTACCCGGGCACGTTCGTAGGGTGCACCGAGGTCACGCCAGCGCCTGCCGGATCGCCGCAGCCGTTCGAGGGCGCCGCAGGGGTCACCTTCGGCGAGCAGGACCGAGCCCTGCGCGTGGTCGGCCATCGCTGCCAGTGCAGGGGCGTCCTGCGTCCGGGTCAGCGCCTCGAGTTCGTCGGTGCTGCGCCGGGCTGCGGCGACATCTCCGGTGGCGAGCGCGATCTCCGTGTGGGCGGCGAGCATCCGCGGCCGGTCGAGATTCGAGGCTTCGCCGAGACCCCGGAGGATTCCGGCGACCGCTGCGGTGGTGTCGCCCTGTCTCAGACGCAGCAGAGCAAGACCCGGCTGTACCTCCTGCCCGTACATGCCCGCTGACCTGTAGGCGGCTTCCGCCTCGGCGAACTCACGGCGTAGACGATGCAGTTCGCCCTGCTCGTACAGGGCCATTCCCATCGCGGGTTGACCGGGCGGATCCGACAGCCGCTGCAGTGCGAGGCGGGCGAGGTCCATCGCCTGCGACCAGTCGCCCTCGAGTTGCAGCATCTGGGCGCGATGGACCAGGCACTGTCCCCGGAAGGGCGCGAGTCCGGACTGATCGTCGCACCAGCGGCCGAGGGCCCGAGGCCACTCTTTCGCCCGTTGCAGATGATATGTGCCGTAGCAGGTCTCGATGACCGCGCAGTACACCAGGCCGGAGACGACGGGCGAGACCTCGCCCAATCCGACGGCGACGAGCACCTCGTCGAGTGTCCGCAGCCCGCCGTCGACGTCGCCGAGCAGGACTCGGCACTGTCCGATGCCCAGTGAGCCGAGAGCGAGAAGGTCGGCGTCGTGGCAGGCCCGTCCGATGCGCTGAGCTGCGGTGAAGATCGGCAGTGCCTCGGTCGGCCGGTTCGCGTACATCTGCTGTACTGCTCCGGGGATCATCAGAAAGCCGCTGGTCGCGCAGTCCGGTCGCTCGGCGACACCCGACTGTCGTGCTCGTTCCAGCCAACCTCCGGCCCGTGCCACCTCACCGCGGCCCATCAGAAGGAAGCACAGCCAGAAGGCACTGCGGCCCGCGCTCTCGGATTCTCCGGCTTCGAGATGTGCGGCGAAGGCGCGCTCGTACAGCGCGACGCTGTCGTCGTCGTGTCCCGTGAGGTATGCGGCTCGCGCGAACAGATCGAGGTCGTCCGCGGCCAGGGCGGCGAGTGTGTCGGCCCTGCGGAATCCGTCCAGGGCACGTGGCCACTCGCGCGCGCGGAACGCTGCCCGCGCGTGGTCCAGGACCGTCGACCTGCCCATGTCCGCTCCCGCGATCGAGCGCCGCCGACACCGGCTGATTGTGATCCTACGCCCGCGGATACGAAGGGACGCCGGTGTGCGCGCGCTCACGACGGTCGCATGCCCGCCAGGACGATCGACACCAATCGCGGAACGAGATCCGGGGTCGCCGCGCGGATCGCCTCGGGTAGGGGGCGGGTGATCAGTCCGATGGCCAGGACCAGTTCCAGTGCGTGGAGGTCGGTACGCACGATGCCGGCGGCCCGCACCGCGTCGAGCAGCTCCTCGACCCCGGTGAGCGTCTGCGCCTGGGCGTCGCGCACCGATCCGGAGATCTCGTCCGTCACGAACTCGGCGAGGGTCGCGGAGAGGGCGCCCAGGTCGAGTTCGACCAGCCGCTGTACGTAGCCCACCCAGGCGTCCTCGGGGGATGAGCCGACCCGCTCCAGGGCTTCGGTGCCCGCTGCACGCATGTCGCCGAGGATCGCGAGCGCGACCTCGTCGGCCAGCGCGGCCCGGGACTCGAAGTTCCGGTAGAGGGTGGCGATGCCGACTCCGGCGGCCTCCGCGACCGCTTCGAGTGCGACGTCGCTGCCGTGGGCTGCGAACAGTCGACGCGCCTCCTGGACGATCAGCTGACGACGCTTCGCGGCATCGGCGCGCATCGGTTCCCTTCCTTCCGGACCGGGCTGTGAGGAGCTTCGCTTGACATGTCCATCCTAACCGGAGGAATACTCTCCGATAGAAGTGGAGGAAAATCATCCACTTAACGATGGTCGGACAAGGAAGACGCGATGGCAGACGCCGCTACGACGACAGTTCCCGACGCGGGTGACTCCACCGCGCGCAAGCCTCACCCCGCGCTGGCGCTACTGGGGATGACATGCGGGCTCGGGGTGATCCTGGTACTCATGCTGCTGGTCTTCATCATGCCGTCGCTGAAGAGCGGACCACACGACCTGCAGGTCGGCATCGTCGGAACCTCCGCGGCAGCAGATCGATTCGAGACGTCGCTCGCGACGGCCGCCCCCGACGCCTACACCTCGCAGCGGTTCGCCTCCGAACAGGAACTGCGCGACGCCATCCACGACCGCGACGTCATCGGAGGGTTCGTCGTCGCCGAGTCGGGCGTCCGCACGCTGGTCGCCGGCGCGGGCTCGACCGCCATCTCCGGTTCGCTCGCCGGCACCGCGCAGGCGGTCGGCGGAGCGATCGGGACCGACGTGACCGTCGAGGACGTCGTCCCGCTGCCGGAATCCGACCCCACCGGTGTCGGTATCGGTGGCCTCGCCTTCCCGCTCGTCTTCGGTGGCATCGTCCCGGTCGTCGCATTCCGGAAGATCCTGCCGCGCAGCGACGGCTGGTACCTGACCGGCCTGCTCGTCTTCGCCGCAGTCGGTGGCATCGTCGTCGCGTCCATCCTCACCTTCGCCTTCGGAAGCATCGAATCGACCTTCGGGCCGGTCGCGGGATCCATGGCCCTCGGTATCGCCGCCCTTGCACTTCCGCTGGCCGGACTCCAGAAGGCCTTCGGTGCCAAGGGGTTCACCATCGGTGCGATGGCCATGATGTTCCTCGGCCATCCGCTGGCCGGTATCGCGACGACGTCGGCATGGTTGCCGTCCGGACTCGGCACCTTCGGTCAGATCCTTCCCCCGGGTGCTGCCGGAACCCTCGTGCGCTCGGCCGCATACTTCGACGGCGCAGGCGGACTCGCGGCACTCCTGACCCTCGTCACGTGGATCGTCGTGGGAGTGCTGCTCTACGTGGTCGGTATGCGACGTGCGGTGGGTGAGGAACCGGCAGAGCGTCCTTCCGCGCAGCTCGCGGCCTAGCGGACCACGTCGAGCGGTCCCTCCTCGGGCGTCGGCGGCTCGAACCGCTCGAAGTACTCCGTCGCCGTCTGCTCGGTCAGCGGCCAGTCGTCCGCCCACCTCCCGTGCCGGTTGCCGACCCGGCTCAGGATGGTCTCGAGATCCGTTGCGATGTACACGGTCTCCGGCACGATGCCCTGCGGCGCGAGAAGTGCGCGGAACTCGTCACGTTGTCGCCGGAACCAGAATCCGAAGTCGAGCACGACATCGTTCCCCGCCGTGACATAGCGAAGCAAGCGCGCTTTCAGGTCTGCCGATACTTCGGCAACCACCTCGGCGGAGGGCATGGTCGTGATCCCGCGATCCCAGAACTCCACCTCGTACGACAGACGCGTCCAGCCCGCGCGCTCCAGGCGCTTGGCGTAGGTGGTCTTGCCTGCACCGGCCGGACCGCACATCATCACGACGCGAGGCACTCGGGTCCTGTTCACTGCCACCGGCCCGACGGTACACACCGCCACCGGCATCGAGACCGGTGATGCGTATCGCCGATCCGGATCGGATCGGACTCGATCCACACGCTCCTGGGCGTCAGGGCACGGTGAAGGTAGCGAAGCCCGGCGTCATCGGCGGACCGGGAAGGGGATGGAGTACGAGCGCGACCTGTCCGCTCCCCGTCGCCAGGGTGGCTTCCGGTGGGAAACCGTTCAATCCGTCCGACATCCGCGCAGTACCGGATGCGCCGGTCGTCAGGTTCAGCCAGTCGACCTGGGCGTAGATCAGGCATCCCCAACCTTCCGGCTTGCTGCCCGTGACGGTCACGCTCCCTTCGGTCTCGCCGATCCGGACGGCGCACCGGCTGGGCGGCACATCGAAGCTTCCACTGGGATTGCCGTAGGAAGCCGGGTTGATCTGGAACGGGACGGTCACCTCCGCGGCCGCAACCCCGGGCGTTGCAAGGGCAGAGGTCGCAACAGCGAATGCGCAAGCTCCGATGACGCGGGCGAGACGGGCCACAGGGTCTCCTTCGGGTGCCGGTCGGGTTCGCCCCATTCTCATCGGCTCGAACGGCCCCGTCCGCCGATCGGCCGAATTGCTGTTCCCGAGTCCGCTATGTCTTCGAGGCCTTCTCGGTCTTCGACGAGAGTCTGCCGATCACGGCGCTTCCGATGATGCCGACGACGATCATGCCGATCCCGACCGCGTCCGGTATCGAGTCGGTGACCCACCCGAAGATGCCCGCGACCAGCACGAAGGTCGGCAACCAGTCGATCAGCTTCAGGAGCGACGGGGCGGCTTCGGTCTCGCCCTGCGACGCCGCGAACTTCGCTCCGGCGTAGTCCGGGTAGAACTCGGTGAAGGAGACCGCGAAGAAGATCGCCGCGAGTTGGAGCACCCAGCCGGTCCAGAAGTTGCCAGGGTCGCGCATAACGGCGTCGCCGATGAATCCGACGATGGCGGAGAAGGTGAACGCACCGGCCCAGACCGCGGAGATCACGTAGTTGATCTTCATGAACAGGGGAGACGTCCAGTATTCCTGGGGCGTGTCCTCTTTCGCGTAGGGGAGTGTGAACGGCCTGCGTGCGATCAGGGTGGCGAAGACGAACACCGCGAGCGCGATGTTGGTGAGTTCACCGGCCCAGATCTCCATCCAGTCGATGACACCGTCCGAGGCGATGAGGCCCACCGCGGCCAGCACGGCGAAGAACGCCGCGCCGAACGTGTCGAGGGCGTGTATCTTGATGCCGCGTCGCGCACCCACCCACATCGTCAGCAGGACGAGGCCGAGAGCGAAACACACTGCTTCCTCGAACCGTCCCGGGGCCGACAGGACGGACATGAGGATCCACGGTGCGATTCCCGACAGTGGCGACCGGAGGTAACCGTCGACGACCTTGGTCATGCCTACCAGGGTATTTCGTGAAGCCGCAGGCGTCGGAGTTTTCGAAGGATCGACCAGGATCCGCTCGGAGGCACTCAGTCCTGCGTGGTCGGTGCCTCGGCCAGGGTGCGCCGGGTGGCGAAGCGGCGCTCGGCGCCCGATAAGGGGTCGACGAATTCGAGTTCCCGCGCGAGCAATTGGAGGGGGAGCGAATGGTCGTCCGGTGTCTCGGGCAGCAGGACGGGATACCAATGGTCGCCGAGGATCCCGATACCGAGCGCCGCCAGGTGCACTCGCAGCTGATGCATCCGACCTGTGTGCGGGCGCAGCAGGGTGTGCAGGACGGCCCGCCCCGACCTGCTCACCCCGGATCCGAGCACCTCGATCAGCGTCTCCGAGTTGGGTTCGCGGGTGTCGTCGACGACGACGCGCAACTCACCGCGCCGCGCCTCGATGTGATTGCGGTACAGCACGGGGAGCGGGCGTCCCGCGATCTCCGGCGTTGCCGGATCCCACTCCGCCGGCAGTGCAGACACCGCCTCGTACACCTTGGTGACCCGGCGCTTCTCGAACAGCGACTGGTAGGCGCCACGGGTCTCGGGCCGGGCCGAGAACATCACCAGCCCGGCGGTCGCCCGGTCGAGCCGGTGGATCGGTGTCAGATCCGGGTTGTCGAGGCGGGTCCGCAACCGGACCAGCGCCGACTCGCGCAGGTAGCGCCCGCCCGGAGTGGTGGGCAGGAAGTGCGGTTTGTCGACCACGACGAGGTCGTCGTCGATATGCAGGATCTCCTCGTGGAACGGCACCGGTTCCTCGACGGGCAGATCGCGGTAGTACCAGACGAACCGGTGCGCTCCGAGTTCGGTGCCGCGACCGATGGGTTCTCCGTCGATCCCCACGATCTCGCCGGCGTCGAAGCGGCGGTAGAGATCGTCGGCGTCGAGATGGTCGAAGCGTGCGACGACGTACTCGGCGACCGTCGACCACGGACCGGAGGTCGGAACACGCAGTCGCGTGGGCCCGACCCCGTTCCTGACGGGCAAGGGTGAGGGCATCGGCACGGGCACCATCCTCCCATCGGCTGCAACGTGGGCTGCGCCTCGGGTGATCGGCGGTGGCGCGATCGGAGAGCGAGGCGCGGTTCACAGATGCTCGTCGGGGACGGGCGACACCGTTCTGCCACCATGTCCGCATGACTGCACCGGCCCGGCTCGGCATCCCGACCGGCACGCTCGCGCTGCTGGCCGCCCTGTACTTCGCGCAGGGTCTGCCGTACGGGTTCTTCACGCAGGCGCTTCCGGTGGTGCTCCGCGAGTCCGGCTTCTCGTTGATCGCGATCAGCGCGACGGGTGTGCTCTTCGCGCCGTGGGCGCTGAAGTTCCTGTGGGCGCCGTACGTCGACCACTACGGGACGAGGCGGCAGTGGTTGCTCTCGCTTCAGCTCGCGGCGTCGGCGGTGTCGTTGATCCTGGCGTGCCTCGACCTGTCGTCGACGCTGCGGTGGCTGCTCGTCGGCATCGCGGTGGTCAACGCCCTCTCGGCAACGCAGGACGTCGCGACCGACGGTCTGGCCGTGCAACTGCTCGGACCGAAACAACGCGGGCTGGGGAACGGCATCCAGGTCGGTGCGTACCGCATCGGGATGATCGTCGGTGGGGGAGCGCTGCTGTGGGTGTTCTCCCTCGCGGGTTGGCGCAGCCTGTTCCTCGCGATGGCGTTCCTGCTGGTGCTGACGACCATCCCGGTGTGGCGACTGCCGCGCACGGAGCGACGAGCCACGACGGATCGGGAACCGCGAAGCGCGACCCGCATGACGGTCGCGTGGTGGACGCGTCTGCGCCGCCCCGGGATGCTCGCGTTCATCCTGCTCATCGGCGGCTTCAAGTTCGGTGACTCGATGGGCTCGGCGATGGTCGGTCCGTTCATGTCCGACTCGGGACTCACCCTCGGGCAGATCGCGCTGGTCAAGGGTGTGCTGTCCTCGGCAGGCGCTCTCGGCGGTGCCGCCCTCGGTGGGTGGCTGTGCTTCCGTCGCGGTCGTCGGCAAGCCCTGCTGATCGGTGGCGTGACCCAGACGGCGAGCCTCGCGCTGTACGTCGTCGCGTCGCTCGGCTACGGCGGGTTCGGGCTCATCGTCTCCGCGAGCCTGGCCGAACACGTCCTCGGCGGCGCCGCGACGGTCGCGGTGTTCACGCTCATGATGGACGCCGCGGACAGGGACCACGCCGGCAGCGACTACACCCTGCTCGCGTGCGCGATCGTCGTCGTGCAGGGCATCGCGGGCTTCACCGCCGGTGTGGTCGGAGACGTGTTCGGTTATCCCGCGCTGTTCGGCACGAGCCTGGTGCTGTCGGGAATCGGATGTGCCGTCCTGCTGCTCGCTCTTGATCGAGGCATCGGGCCGAGCGGGGTGCACGGTGTGTGGCAGAGCGGCGCGGGGCGGGCGGCCTCGCGGTACCGGTGATCACCGGTACCGCCGATCACTGCGACCAGTACTGCAGCATCGGCTCCTCGGCGAGCACCGTCGACCCCTCGGAGATGACGAGAGCACGCGACGAGATGCTGTACTGCACACCGGCGTTCGTGGCGGTGAAACCGTCGCCCGAGGGCACGGGGTCGTCGATCTCGATCGCCGCACCGTCGTTCGTACGAACGCCCTTGTAGTAGTACCGGCCGGCCCCGGTCTCGCACACCACGACGAGCGAGTCGGCCGTCTGGCCGATGGCGACGGCGGGATTCGTGTGGTTGCACCGTGCCTCGGGGATGCCGACGAAGCCCTGTGCGTCGGTGTCCTCGGAGGCCGACACGGGCGGTAGTGGCCGAGCGGGCCCGGCTGCGGGCGCGGGATTGCCGGTGGCCGTGAGTTCGAGATCCTCGATCCGCAGGGCCACGTCGCCCGGAAGCACGGTGACGTAGCTGTTGCCCTGCACGATGCTGTTGGCCGTGATGCACTCGAAGTCTCCGGTCAGGCACGACAACCGCTCCCAGTAACCGCCGAGCGAACCCGTCGGGCGTAGCGCGTATTCGCCGGGGGCGATGTCCACCCCGACCTTCAGAGTGCCGTTGGTCGGGAAGCCGCTCGGGGTGAGGGACCGACTCGCCTGTGCTCGTGGGGCGGGCGGATCCGTTTCCGCACGCGGAACTGCGGACGGCGAGACGGTGACCGTCACGGTCGACGGGGGCGGGCTCGCGGCGACAGTGCTCTCCGGGTCCGTATCGGACGAGCGGGTCAGGACGACGACCAGCGCGGCAACTGCGGCGATGACGGCGACCAGCAGGGCACCGCCCACGAGCCACGGCCACTTCGGTCGTCGCGGCGGGGTCGGGGTGGGCCAGGGCGGCGGGGGAGCGCCGTAGCCGTAGCCGTACCCGTCCTGCGGAGGCTGCATCGACATCCGGATCCCTTCGCTGTCGCGGTGGTGTGCCTCCGGATATCGCTGCCGATGTCTCCTGCTGTTACGTCCGGTGGGGAGGCGCTATCCGGTGCGTTGCAGGTCGGTGCAGGGAAGGGCCAGTTCGGCGAGATCGTCGAGAGAGACGGGTAGCACCCGTGCGAGAGCGGCGATCGTCGCGAAGGCCGGCGTCGCCAGTCGTCCGGTCTCGATCTTCCGAAGGGTCTCCGGCGAGATGTCGGCGGCCCGGGCCACCTCGGTGAGCGTCCTGCTGCCTCGGGCTTCGCGCAGCCGACCACCCAGGCGTTTGCCGGCGGCCAGCTGTTCCGGGGTCAGGGGGAGTCGCACCATGACCCGCAGTCTAGCCGCGTCGGTATGAAAATACCGATCGTCGCGTTAGGGTGGTATTTAAATACCGTTCTGTGATCCTGAGGAGTGCCCCGTGTTGGAACTGAAAACCCCCGGTGAGATCGCGGCAATGGACGTGACCGGCACGTTCATCGCCGAGCTGCTCGACGATCTGACGGGCCGCGCCCGACCCGGCGTGAACCTGCTCGATCTCGAACAGCGCGCGCGGGACATGATCGAGGAACGCGGCGCGGTCTCGTGCTACTGGGACTACGCGCCCTCGTTCGGGCGCGGACCGTTCCGCAACGTCATCTGTCTGTCCGTCAACGACGCAGTGCTGCACGGGCTCCCGCACGACTACGTACTCCGGGACGGCGACCTGCTCAGCATGGACATCGCCGTCTCGATCGACGGCTGGGTCGCCGATTCGGCACGCAGCATCATCGTCGGCGCGGAACGTCCCGAGGACCGGCACCTCGTCGAGGCGACCGAGGTGGCGCTGGACGCGGCCATCGCCGCCGCGCTCCCCGGTAACCGCCTCGGAGACATCTCCGCAGCGATCGGCGCTGTCGCCGCCGAGTACGGCTATCCCGTCAACACCGAGTTCGGTGGTCACGGACTCGGCCGCACCATGCACGAGGATCCGCACGTGGCGAACACCGGACGTGCGGGTCGCGGGCTCGTGCTGCGTCCCGGCCTGACGCTCGCCCTCGAGCCGTGGTTCGCGGCGGGGACGGACAAGATCGTCTACGACCCCGACGGCTGGACCATCCGTTCCGCCGACGGCTCGCGCACGGCGCACAGCGAGCACACGATCGCGATCACCGAGGGTGGACCGCTGGTGCTGACGAAGCGAGAGCGTGTCACCGAATAGAGATGGCACCGAACAGCTCCGGACAGCAGGAACATTCGGAGTAGGGGAGCGGGCTTGCGTGCGGTCCGTTATGGTCGGTGCACCGACGGGCGAAAGGCGATGCCGATGCCGCTGTACGAGTTCCGATGTGCCGACTGCGGGCCGTTCGACGTCTCCCTCCCGATGAGCGAGGTCTCCGCGTCGACCCCGTGCCCCCAGTGTGCTCGGCAGGCTCGTCGTTCGCTCACTGCGCCCCGTCTCGGCCGCGGCGGTTCGGCAGCGATGCGCCTGCACGACGCCACGGCACGGACCGCATCCGAACCCGACGTCGTCTCGGGCGCCCTGCCGGGTGTGCCGAGGCGTCCGTCACGGCCGGTCACCACCGACCCCCGACACCGATCCTTACCACGTCCCTGATCGTCACAGCCCCTGATCCGTCACCGCTGCAGGAGGTCCCGTGCCCGACGTCGTGTTCCCCCTCGATTCGACCCGCCGGTTCACCGATCAGGAGAAGATCGGCCACAACCGCTGGCACCCGGATATCCCGCCCGTCGCGACGCTGAAACCGGGGGATTCCTTCCGCGTGCACTGCCGCGAATGGTTCGACGGCGAGATCCACAACGACGACTCCGCCGACGACATCCGCAATGCCCCGCTGCACATCGTGCACGCGTTGTCGGGACCGTTCGCAGTGGAGGGTGCCAAGCCCGGCGACCTGCTGATCGTCGACATCCTCGACCTCGGCCCGATTCCGCAGGAGGACTCGGGTCCGCTCGCCGGGCAGGGCTGGGGCTACACGGGCATCTTCGCGAAGACGAACGGCGGGGGATTCCTCACCGACCAGTTCCCCGACGCCTACAAGGCGATCTGGGACTTCTCCGGGCAGAAGGCGACGAGCCGCCACGTGCCCCACGTGTCGTTCACCGGCATCGTGCATCCCGGCCTGATGGGGACGGCGCCGTCGCACGAACTGCTGTCGACGTGGAACACTCGGGAAGCTGCTTTGATCGCGACGGATCCCGACCGCGAGCCGGCGCTGGCGCTGCCGCCCGAGCCGAACGGCGCGATTCTCGGCAGCCTGTCGGGCGCCGATTTCGACCGGGTCGCGGCCGAAGCGGCGCGCACCGCTCCACCGCGGGAGAACGGCGGCAACCAGGACATCAAGAACCTCACGAAGGGAAGCCGGATCTTCTATCCGGTCTTCGTCGACGGCGCGAATCTGTCGGTCGGCGACCTGCACTTCTCGCAGGGTGACGGCGAGATCACCTTCTGCGGTGCCATCGAGATGGGCGGGTTCATCGACCTGCGCGTCGATCTGATCCCCGGCGGTATGGAGACCTATGGGGTGAGCGAGAACGCCATCTTCATGCCGGGCAACACCGACCCGCAGTATTCCGAGTGGCTCGCGTTCTCCGGCACGTCCGTGACGCTCGACGGCGAACAGCGGTATCTGGATTCGCAATTGGCGTACCAGCGGGCGTGTCTGCACGCCATCGACTATCTGACGAAATTCGGCTACAGCCCCGAGCAGGCGTATCTCCTGCTCGGGGCTGCACCCATCGAGGGACGTTTGTCGGGTGTCGTGGACATCCCGAATTCGTGTGCCACGGTGTATCTTCCGACGGCGATCTTCGACTTCCCGGTCGCGCCCACCGCATCCGGTCCGGTGACGATCGATCCGGGTATCGGAGCACCGCGTTCGTCGGCGTGAGGGCCGCGAAAATCGTTTGCCCGGTGTGAGCGGTGCGCGTACCGTCCTCGGGTCGGTACATACGCGAACGAAAGGTGGTCCCCGCCATGGACCCGCTCACCGAACGGGACATTCGAACATCCTTCGTCAACTGCTCCAAGGGTGATGCGAAGCGGCTTCCGGTGCCGCGCGATCTCGACGACCGGCCGTGGGACGAACTCGACTTCCTCGGCTGGACCGACCCGTCGTTCCCCGGCCGCGGCTACATCGTGGTCCCCCGCGACGGCGAACTCGTGGGTGTCGCCATGCGGTTCGAACAGCAGGGCTCGGGCAAGACGCAGATGTGCACGATCTGCCTCACCACCCACACCCGGGGTGGCATCGCTTTGATGACGGCGAACAAGGTCGGCGATGCGGGTCGAGCGGGCAACGCGGTCGGAACCTACATGTGCATCGACCTGCAGTGCTCGCTGTACGCGCGCGGCAAGAAGAAGCCCGCACTGGGCAGCCGGTACCGCGAGGATCTCGAGCCGGAGGAGAAGGCCGAGCGCGTCCGCGAGAATCTCGGCGCGTTCGTCGATCGCCTGTATGCCTGACGGGCGAACCCGGCCCTTTCAGTGCGATGCGGGGTTGCGCAGGTGCGCACGCTCCCCGTTCTGATCGAGGATCGTGAGGATCTCCACCGGTCCGTCGTGCGCGCTGATGGCGTGCGGTGTCATCGTCGAGAACTCGGCTGCGTTGCCCTCCTGGATGAGGATCGTCCGTTCGCCGAGTTGGAGCCGGGCGGTGCCGGTCAGGACGGTGAACCATTCGTGCCCCGGGTGCACGGGGAGCGTGTCGGCCGGCACCGGCTCCTGCTTCGTGATCCGCATCTTGGCGATGGTGACGCCGCCCAGTGATCGTTCCCGCGACAATAGCCAGGTCGTGTACCCCGGGGTGTCGCACGCCTGGGGCCTGATCACCACGTCCTGGTCCTCGCCGGATTCGACGAGCTGGTCGATCGTGGTGTCGAGTGCCCGCGCGATGGGAACGAGCTGGTCGAGTGCGATCCTGCGACGGCCCGTCTCGATGCGGCTCAGGTTGGACGGGCTGATGTGGCACCGGCCTGCGAGAGTGTCGAGGGTCCACCCCCGCGCGAGCCGCAGGCTGCGGATGCGCTGACGGATGAGTTGGTCCAGATCGGACGATTCTTGCTCCATAGGCAAGAGTATATGCCGAAACTGGATGACGCGTCCTAACGTGGAGTCATGCACCACCACGCCCACCACGCACCGCACGACCACGCGCACGACGAGTCGATGGCCGAGGTGCTCGACCTCGACGCCGCGATGAACCGGCCCTACTTCGAGTCGTTGCTCGACCGGGTCGCCGGACAGCTCGAGCGCGAACCGCACACCGTCGTCGACATCGGCGCCGGCACAGGAACAGGCACACTCGCCCTGGCGCGCCGGTTCCCTCACGCGCAGCTCGTCGCTCTCGACCGGTCCGCCGGGATGCTCGAACGACTCCGCAAGACCGCCGCGTACAACGGGTTCGGTGATCGGATCCGGACCGTCGAGGCCGACCTCGATGCAGGACTTCCGGCCGTCGGTGCGATCGACCTCGCCTGGGCGGCGCTGTCCCTGCACCACGTCGAGGATCCGGATGCAACGCTCCGGCAACTCGCCGAGGCGATGGCACCCGGGGGGACGGTGGTCGTCACCGAGATGGAGTCGCAACCACGATTCCTGCCCGACGACATCGGTATCGGTACACCGGGACTCGAAGCGAGATGTCACGAGGCCGCGGCGTCCCGAGGGTGGAACAGGTGGCCCGACTGGAGCGACAACCTGCGTCGCGCCGGGTTCGGGATGGTCGAGATGCGCCGCGACGAACTCGGTGCCGACGTCGACGACACCGCACGCCGATACGCCCACGCGGTGCTGAGCCGGATGCGGACCGGCCTCGACAACGCCGTGTCCGACGAGGATCTCGACACGCTCGATCGACTCGTCGGCGACGGTCCCGACTCGGTGCTGCACCGGGCAGATCTGGTGGTGCGTGGATCCCGAACCGTGTGGATCGCACAGGAATCAAGGAGGAGAACCGATGAACACCCAGGAGAACCCCACACAGGACGGTTACGACGTCGTCGTGATCGGCGGCGGCTCCGCCGGACTGAGTGCCGCCACAGCGTTGGCACGCTCACGCCGCTCGGTGCTTGTCGTCGATGCCGGAGAACCGCGCAACGCCCCTGCCGCGGCCGCGCACAACGTGATCGGACACGAAGGCATCGCGCCGACCGAACTGCTGGCTCTCGGACGGAAGGAGGCCGCCGGATACGGCGCCGAAATCCTGTCCGCACGAGCAGAATCCGCTCGTCGCAGCGACACGGGATTCGAGATCGGTCTCTCCGGCGGCACCACCGTGCAGGCACGTCGACTGATCCTCGCGACGGGACTGGTCGACGAGCTGCCCGACCTGCCCGGAGTCCGCGAACTGTGGGGGAAGAGTGTCCTGCACTGCCCGTACTGCCACGGCTGGGAGGTTCGGGACCGGCGCGTCGGCGTGATCTCGTCGGGGCCGATGAGCGTGCACCAGACCCTGTTGTTCCGTCAGCTCAGCGACGACGTCGCCTTCTTCACCCACTCGGCGCCCGCCCTGGAGAGCGAGGCCCGCGACCAGCTCGAGGCGCGCGACGTGCGGATCGTCGACGGCACCGTCGCGGAACTGCGAGCGGACGGCGAGGAGGTCCGTGCCGTGGTGCTCGAGGACGGCACCGAGGTCGAGGTCGACGCCGTGGTGGTCGCACCGCGTTTCGTCGCCCGCGCCGACCTGTACGAGCAGCTCGGCGGAACGGTCACCGACCATCCCGTGGGGACCCTCATCGAGACCGATCCGACGGGGAAGACCGCTCTGCCCGGCGTATGGGCGGCGGGCAACTCCGCCGACCTCTCCGCGGTGGTCGTGGTCGCTGCAGGCGCCGGCGTGATGACAGGGGCGGCCGTGAACGCCGACCTGATCGCGGAGGAGACGGCCGCGGCGGTGGAGGAACGAGCCGCCCGCGGACTCACCTTCGCCGAATAGTCCTGTCGGGCATACGAGAACGGCCGGGCGAGCACACGCTCGCCCGGCCGATTCGCGATCTGCGTCAGAACGGGTAGGGCGCGATGTCGGGACGCACCGTGACCCACTGGGTCTCGGTGAACGCCTCGATGTTCGCGGCTGGACCGCCGAAACGGGAACCGGTACCGGATGCCCCGACCCCGCCGAAGGGAGCGTTGGCCTCGTCGGCGACGGTCATCTCGTTGATGTGGATCTTGCCCGAGTGGATCCGGTCGGCGATCTTCATCGCTTGTCCCACGTCGCCGACGATGCTCACCGACAGGCCGTACTCGGACGCATTGGCCAGTTCGACGGCCTCGTCCGGGTCGGAGAACTTCAGCACCGGCGCGACGGGACCGAAGATCTCCTGGCCCCAGGCGGGCATCTCGGTGGTCAGATCGGTCAGGACGGTGGGCCGGTAGAACAACCCCTCGTGCGTGCCTCCGGCAGCGAGAGTGCCGCCCGCGGCGACGGTGTCCTGCACGATCGTGTCGATGTTCGCCAGCTGACGCTCGTCGATGATCGGGCCCAGGTGAACCGGGCCGCCTGCGGGATCGCCGACGACGAGTGCATCCGCCTTCGCGGCGAGGGCGCGCACGTAGTCGTCGTAGACGGACTCGTGCACCAGGTGCCGGCCGGTGGTCATGCAGATCTGGCCCTGGTGGAAGAACGATCCCATCGCTCCGACACCGGCAGCGAGATCGACGTCGGCGCCGGGGAGCACGATCATCGCGTTGTTGCCGCCGAGTTCGAGGTGGGTGCGCTTGAGATGTTCCGCGCCGGCCTTGCCGACGTGGCGTCCGGCGGCGGTGGATCCGGTGAACGAGACCACCCGCACCTCGGGAGCATCGACGGTTGCGGCGCCGACGTCACCACCACCGGGCAGCACCTGCAGCACACCGGCGGGTAGTCCGGCCTCCTCGAAGATCCGGGCCACGGCGACACCACCGATGACGGTGGTCCGCGGATCCGGCTTGAGCAGCACCGCATTGCCGAGGGCGAGAGCCGGGGCAACCGAGCGCATCGCGAGCAGCAACGGGAAGTTGAACGGTGCGATCACCGAGACGACGCCGGCGGGCAGGCGGCGCGCGATGGACCAGTGACCGTTGTCCGACGGCAGGTACTCACCGTGCGGATGGGTGGGCAGCGCCGACGCCTCGAAGCACTCGGTGGCGGAACCGAACACCTCCATGGCGGCCTTGTCCGGAATGGACCCGGCCTCGCGGAGTCCCCAGCCGATGAGTTCGTCGGCGTGCTCACGGAACTTCTCGCCGGCGCGACGGAGGATCTCCGCACGCTCGGACGGCGCCGTGGCGGCCCAGGACTTCTGTGCGGCGGCGGCAGCGCGGGCGGCGGCGTAGACGTCATCGGGGTCGGCCAGGCCGATCTCGGCGATTTGTTCCCCGGTCGCGGGGTTGGTGACCTTCGTGGTGCCGCCGTTGCCGGGGCGCCAGCCGTCGAGATGGATCTTTCCCGCCCACAGGGCTTCGTCGAGCAAGGCCATAGAGTTCTCCTCAGCGTGGTCGTCGCCGTCCCGCGCGCGTGGGACACCGATGTGTTCCACGAGTGTGGGAGCGATGACGGCTCGTAGGATCGATTCTTCTCATTCAACGAGAAAGCCCGCGATATCCGTCTACGCACGACGAACACCACGTGCACCGCTCCGCGGCCGAAGGGTCATGAGCGAGCACGATGATCCGAATGGATCTGGCTCTCATGGCAGTGGTCGGCATCGCCGGCACCGTGAGCATCGCGGCTGTACTCGGCCGCGCTGAGCATGCCGGCCCAGGACTTCCGCCGGAACTTCAAGGCCATCAGCGGACTCGGGGTCCTTCTCGTCGTCGTGACCACTGCGGCTGCTCACCATCGCGGCCGAACGCGGGGCCCTGCTCGAGGGCCGGGCGCGCGGTACCTACAGTTCGCAGACGCTCGGTGCGGCCCAGCGCCGCCTCGACCTCGAGGAGACCCGATTGCAGGCGCTGAGCGAACAACCCTGACGGTCGTCTCGCGGCGCGGACGCCCCGCCCGAGAACCCGCATCCCGCCGCACTGTTTGACATGATCGTTCGGTCCGGATCCGCCCGGGCGCGTCGTGACCCGGGTAGGAGTGACAGGTGTCGGAGGGCAGTACGGACAGAGCGCCGCGTCGGCGCGTCGGTCGATGGATCCTGATCGTCTTCGTCGTGGTGCTCGTCGGCGTGGCGGCGGCGTTCGTCCTCACCCCTGTGCCGGGATCACTGGTGGTGCGGAAGGTGTTCGAACGCGACGCGCGGGAGCAGACCGCGAAGCTCGCGGTGGACGCTCCGGAGACGGACTTCGTCGCCGACCTCCACTATCGGGAGGACGACCCGGACGCCTATCTCGACGTGTACACACCGCCGGGGACCACCGAGGCGCTGCCGACGATCGTGTGGACGCACGGTGGCGCGTGGTTGTCGGGTAACCGCACCAACTACGCGGGCTACTACAGGCGTCTCGCGGCCGCCGGATTCACCGTGGTGTCGGTCGGCTACTCGCTCGCACCGGGCCACCGCTATCCGACCCCGGTGCGGCAACTCGTCGATGCGCAGCGCTACTTGCTCGAGCACGCCGACGAACTGCACATCGACACCGAGCGGATCGTGCTCGCCGGTGATTCGGCCGGGGCGCAACTGTCCGCGCAGATCGCCGCCGCGATCACCGATCCCGACTACGCCGCGACCCTCGGTGTCGACCCGGCGTTCACTCGGGAGAACGTTCGCGGTGTCGTGCTCAACTGCGGCATCTACGACGTGTCCGCGATCGGTGGGAGCGGCGGGCTGATCGGATGGGGCGTGGAGCAGGCGATGTGGGCCTACACCGGCGCCCGGGAGTTCGCCACTTCGGATGCGGCGGGCCAGATGTCGGTGTTGAACTCGGTCACCGAGAACTTCCCGGCCACCTACATCTCCGGTGGCAACGCCGATCCGCTCACCGCCACCCAGTCCGAGAGGCTCGCGCAGCGGCTCACCGGACTGGGTGTGCAGGTGGATGCGTTGTTCTATCCGGACGATCACACACCGGAACTGGCACACGAGTACCAGTTCGATCTGTCGACACCGGATGCGCGTGCCGCGCTCGAGCGGACGATCGATTTCGTCCGCAAGGTCACGACGTAGCGCGCGCGGGGATCTCGGCGACGATGCGTTCGGCGAGCGGCCGCGAGGAGGCCGGGTTCTGGCCCGTGTACAGGACGCGGTCGACCACCACGTGCGGCTGCCAGGCGTCCGTGGACGAGAAGACCGCGCCCGCCTCCTGGAGTCGGTCCTGCAGCAGCCAGGGTGCCTTGTCGGCCAGTCCTGCCTGGACCTCCTCGATGTTCGTGAACGCCGTCAGGCTGTAACCCTCGAACAGCCAACGGCCGCCGGACTCGTGGGCGGTGAGCAGGGCCGCCGGGGCGTGGCACACCATCGCGACGACCTTGTCGGCCTCGACGAAGTGCCGCACGAGTTCACCGAACCGCTCGTCGACGGCCAGATCCTCCATCGGGCCGTGGCCACCGGGCACGAACAGCAGGTCGAAGTCCTCGGCTCGCTGGTCCTCGAGCACCGCCGCACCGGTGAGCACCGGCTGCAGCTTCTCGAGCGACGACTTCAACTCGGCCACGCGGTCCTCGCCGCCTGCGGCGTCGGGTTCGAGGCTGGCCTGGTCCACGACGGGCGTGCGGCCGCCCGGAGTGGCAACGGTGATGTCGTAGCCGGCTTCGTCGAAGACGGTGTACGGCTCGACGAGTTCCTCCGCCCAGAAGCCCGTGGGATGGCGGGTGCCGTCCTGCAATGTCCAATGATCGGCGGAGCTGACGACGAACAGGATGCGGGTCATGGCGTGTCCTTTCGAATGAACGTAGAGGTCGCGTACCCGCTGTGAACGGGACCGACACAGGGGGTGACGACGATCGCCGGGCCCACGAGGAACCCGGCGATCGTGTGACGTGACTGGGGGTGCGGCGGATCAGACGCCGACCACCTCCTGCGCGATGGCGGCCAGACGGGTCTGGGCCGCGGAGATCACGCCGTGTCGTGCCTTGTGCGCTTCCTCGTAGGCGACGATCGCCCGGATGTCCGCCGGCTCGGTCAGTTCCTTGACCGCCGCCACGGCCTTCGGGACGGTGAGATCGTCGTAGTTCCGGATCGGCAGCTCCTCGTCGGTGAGGACACCCGAGGCGCTGCGTGCCTTGTGCAGAGCGTCGGCGGTGCCGTCGGCGCCTTCACGACGGCTCACGCGCTCGGCCGTCTCGAGAGCCGCATCGCGCGAGGCACCGATGGTCTTGGCTGCGACGTCACCGGCGTGTGCGCCGCGCGAGAGCAGCGACTCGATGCGGGGACGCGTCGAGCGGGCGACGTCGATCGCTCGATCGATGCTGCGCGCCGACCAGGTGACCGGCGTGTTGACCAGGCGCACCGCTGCGCCGGCCGCGGCCTGCAGGGGAGTACGACGCAGAGCGGCAGGACCGCCGAGCGCCTCCTCTGCGATGACGGTGGTGAGCCACTCGACCGTCGCCGTGTGAGCCGTGATCAGACGGTCCGCCAGCGACACGATCGACTTGTGTCCGCCCGCGGTGGCCAGTGCCTTCACGTAGCGGGCACGGTCGAGGAGCTGATGTTCGAGGGCGAGGTCGGACAGCAGTGCTTCGTCGAACGGCTGCGCCTGTTCGGTGAGGGTCTTCACCATGATGGCGGCGCGGCCGATGAACGGCCCGACCACATCGGGAAGTCCGCCCAGATCGCGGATCGCCTCTTCGATCGCCACCGCACGGATGCGGCAGTTCTCGGCGTTCTCGGTCAGCTCCTTGCGTACCGCTTCGGTGCGGGCCTGCGCGACACGCGTTTCGGCGACCTGGGTCTCTGCATGGGTCAGTTCGTGGAGAGTGCGCAACTGGGTGAGCAACGCGGGAGTTCGGTTCTCGGTCATCGTGCGTTCGCCTCCTTCGCACTGGAAGAGTCGGTGATCTACCGACGAATTCACATCCATCGAGAAAATGACGTGACAACTGTCGGCTACCCGACCCCCGGAACTGCTAACGTCTATGTGATCCATAACACACCCTCTGGTCGGGTTCGTTGCTGCAGTGACCACTCGGCGCACGCGAGTCGCACGGGTCTCGGTTTGAGCCGGTTGCTCGCGGGGAAACTTCGGAGCACACCTTGACGTGAGAGATCGAGGCCGGGACGAGACGCGGTCCGCCTGACTCCTCAGGTGATCGGCGACCGTGAGACGGCCGCAAGCAGCACAAAGGAAAGCGGGGACGACACGATGACCACGGCAGCACCCGTCATGCCCACGGACGTGATCACCGCTCCGGCGACGGTTGCTCCGTCGCAGTCGGCCGACATTCCGGCGCAGACGATCGACGCGCGGTCCGTCGAGGCCCCGCCGTCGGCCGCCGTGGCGTCGAGGGAGGTGGAACCTCCGGTGACGGAGGAGATGCCGGCCCTGCTCGAGCACCCGATCGCGGGCATGCTGATGTTCGTCGTCCTCGCCGTCTGCGGATTCGCAGCCGCCGCGGTGGTCGCAGGATCCCTGGCGGCCGGGCTCGCTCTGGTGGGTGTCGTCGGAGGAGCGGCGGCGACCCTCGTCGCTGTTCTCTGACGTGGCAGAACGACACCGGTAGGCCCGTTTCGTCCAGATCCGAGCGGGAGGATATCGTCTCCGGTCATGTCCAAGGAATTCGTTTTCACGTCCACGCTCGACCACAGCGTCGAACGCGTCCACGGCGCTTTGACCAGCGAGGACTTCTGGAACAGCCGACTGGCTGCGAGCCAGACCGGCGTGGCGCAGCTCGAGGTCGGCTCCGGTCCCGGGACCTTCCGCGCGAAGGTCTCCGACCAGATCGACACCTCTGCTCTGCCCGCGGTCGTCCGGGGCGTGGTGCGAGGACCTCTGATCATCGAGCGCACCGACGAGTGGGGCGGACTCGGGGACGGTACGGCGCAGGGAACCCTCGCCGGCAGCACGTCGGGGCTGCCGATCACGATCGCGGCCCGTTCGGAGCTTCGTGGCAACGCGGACGGCGGTACCGAGATCGAGGTGCGTGGCGAGGCCACCGTCAAGGTTCCCGTCGTCGGTGGGCAGATCGAGGGCCTGATCGTCCAGCTCGTCGAGAACATCGTCCAGAACGATCGGACCGACCTCGACAAGTGGCTCACGGAGAACTGATTCGCAGGGGCGCCCGATCGATCGGCTTCCGATCGACGGATCATCTGGTCCGATGCCGTCGTTCCTTTTCCGAGGTACGGCGGCATCGTCGTTCCCGCCGGATTCGTCGGCGACACACCGGGTCAGGTCGTTGAAGAGGGGTGTGACCCAGGCCACCATCGGATCATGTCGATGCCGTGGGACGAGGACGGCGGCTACGCGTGGGAACGCCGCGAGGCCGGATACACCTGGGAGCAGATCGGCAGCGAACTCGGTTGCCCTGCCCATGTCGCACAGAATCTGGGGGAGCGCTACCGCGCGGATATCACTGCCGAGATGACGAGGAACCAGTTGTCGTTGTTCGACATCTCGACCGAGACCTGAATCCCGGCCCGCCGGTGTTCGCCGTGTGTTCATCGGATGTGCACCCGCACGGACCCCGTGTGAGGAGGCATCGTCTCCTCCGGAGGGGACCGTAGGTGTCATGGAGGCACTCGTGCGCGACTCCCTGTTCGGTTTCCTCCAGGAGAGCGGACTGGCCGGCTCGGGCGGTGAAGCGGCGGCGCTGCTCATGGAAGGTCTCGTCCGCGTCAATCATCGCCAGGTCCGCAGTCCCCGTACTCCACTTCGTGCCGGGGACGTCGTCTCGATCGTGGGTACGCGATCGATGGCGGTCTTCGGCGTCTCTCCCGGCGGGGTTCGTCCCGTCCTGTAGCTCGTCCGTCGCACGGAGCGCCCGCAACCTCCGGCACGGAGCACTCGCGACCTGCGACGCAGTCGCCTGTCCGGGCGGTGTGATAAGCCGTACCGGACGGGAACGAGCGACGACGAGGGGGAGCGACGCGTGCTGATACTGCACCGTGCCGAGCGCACCGGCATCCTGGCGGATGCGCTGGCCGAGGTGCTCGCCGAGCCCCTCGACGATCCGTTCGCGCGGGAGGTCGTCGCGGTGCCCGCGCGCGGTGTCGAAAGATGGCTCACCCAGCGGTTGTCGGGAATGCTCGGTTCCTCCGCCGGCGACGGGGTGGCCGCCAACATCGACTTCCCGTCCCCGTCCCGCCTCGTCGACGAAGCGCTCGCCGCGGCCTCCGGCATCACCGCCGACGACGATCCGTGGCATCCCTCCCGCATGTTGTGGTCGCTGCTCGGGGTGATCGACGAGTGCGTCGGCGAACCGTGGTGCGCCACCCTCGCGCGGCATCTCGGTCACGGCGCCGGCGACCACCGGGCCGGACGCCGGTACGCCACCGCAGCGCATCTCACCGGCCTTCTCCGCAGTTACGGACTCCAGCGCCCCGGGATGATCTCCCAGTGGGCGGCGGGGAACGACACCGACGGCACGGGTGCGCCTCTCGACGACCATCTGCGTTGGCAAGCCGAGCTGTGGCGACGGCTGCGCGCCCGCATCGGCGTCGACAGCCCGTCGCAGCGACTCGACGAACTGTGCGGCCGGCTGCGAGACGACCCCGACGTCGTCGACCTGCCCGAACGACTCTCGATGTTCGGTCCCACCCGCCTCGACACCGTCCTCGTCGAGGTGCTGACCGCGCTCGGGCACCACCGCGACGTGCACATCTGGCTTCCGCATCCGAGCCCGGTGATGTGGGACGGACTGACCCGGCGTCCGGAGTCGATGCGTCGCGCCGACGACCACAGCGCTCTCGGGGTGCAGCACCCGCTGCTGGCCGCGCTCGGCCGCGACGTGCGCGAACTTCAGAGCCGGCTCTCCGGCCTCGAGTGCACCGACCTTCCGCATCCCTCACCCCGGCCGCCGGCGACGCTCCTCGGCCGGTTGCAGGCCGATCTCCGCGACGACCGCGCCCCCGCACACGGATCGGCCGCGCCCGACGGGACCGTGATGATCCATGCCTGCCACGGCCCCACCCGGCAGGTCGAGGTGCTCCGCGAGTGCCTGCTGCACCTGTTCCGCGACGACCCCACGCTCGAACCGCGCGACGTCGTCGTCATGTGCCCCGACGTCGAGACGTACGCGCCGCTCGTCCACGCCGCCTTCGGTGCCGGGGTCGGTGAGCATCCCGGCCACACGCTGCGGGTCCGTCTCGCCGATCGTGGCCTGCGCCGCACCGATCCGGTGCTTGCGGTGGTGTCCGAACTGCTCGCGCTCGCCGACGGCCGGGTCACCGCCAGCGAGGTCCTCGATCTCGCCGCCTCCGCCCCGGTGCGCCGCAAGTTCGGATTCGACGACGACGAACTCGAACGCCTGCAGGAGTGGACCACCGAGACCGGTGCCCGTTGGGGTCTCGGCCCGTGGCAGCGCAAGAGCTTCGGTCTCGGCGACTTCATGCAGAACACCTTCGGGGCGGCACTCGACCGCATCCTTCTCGGTGTCGCCGCCGACGGAGCGGACGGGGAGTGGCTGTCGCTGTCACTGCCCCTCGACGACGTCGACAGCAACGACATCGACCTCGCCGGTCGGTTCGCCGAGTTCATCGACCGGCTGACGGTGGTGCTGCTCCGGCTGCGCGGCCCGCACCCGGCGGGGCGGTGGTCGGACGAACTCGGTTACGGCATCGACCTGCTCGCCGACGTTCCCGCCGCCGACGCATGGCAGCTCACCCGCGCGCGTCGCGAGATCGGCGAGGCCGTCGAGCATGCCGGCGACACGCAGTTGTCCCTGAGCGACGTCCGGTCCATGCTCTCCTCCCGGCTCGCCGGGCGTCCGTCGCGCTCGAACTTTCGTACCGGCGAACTGACCGTGTGCACGATGGTGCCGATGCGCTCGGTGCCCCATCGCGTGGTGGTTCTCCTCGGTCTCGACGACGACGTCTTCCCTCGCACGGCCCACATCGACGGCGACGATGTCCTGACCCAGAATCCCTGTGTGGGAGAGCGTGATCCGCGCAGCGAGGACCGGCAGCTGCTGCTCGACGCGCTGATGGCCGCGGAGGAGCGTGTGCTGTTGTTCCACACCGGCGCCGACGCCGTCACCGGAGCACTGCGCCCACCGGCGATTCCGCTCACCGAGGTGCGCGACGTGGTGTCGACGATGACGGGAGTCGACGTCGACGACGAGCGCATCGTGCGGCGACATCCCCTGCAGCCCTTCGATCCGCGCAATTTCCGGGCCGACGACCCGTTCGGGTTCGGTGTCACCGCACTCGCGGGAGCCCGTGCCGGACAAGGAGTTTCGGTGGAGCGCGACCGGTCGGGTGCGCTCCTCGTCGACGACCTTCCGGCCCCGGCACGCACCGATGTCGATCTCGACGAACTCGTTTCCTTCCTGACACATCCGACGCAGGGATTCCTCCGGCAGCGACTCGGTCTGCGGATCCCCGACACCGACGAGGGCATCGCCGACGCACTCGACGTCGAACTCGACGGTCTCGCTCAGTGGCAACTGGGCGACCGCATGCTCGAAGCGCGATTGGCGGGCATGTCCGCGGGTGCCTTCCAGGACGCGGAATGGCGTCGCGGCACGCTCCCGCCGTTCGCGCTCGGCCGCAGGACCCTCGACGCGGTGAGCGACAACGTCGACCGCCTCGTGCACGCCTGCGCCGGTGTGCACACCGGGCAGGCCCGCACCGTCGACATCCGCGTCGATCTCGGCGACGGTCGTCGGCTCACCGGCACCGTCGGAGGTGTACACGGCGAGGTACTGGCCCGCAGCACCTATTCCAAGCTGTCCCCGAAACACCGGCTGGAAGCATGGATCCGGTTGCTCGCCGTCGTCGCCTCGGGTCATCCCGGACAGTGGCGTGCGGTGACCACCGGGCGCAGCCGTTCGCGCTCGTATCCGGCCTGGCGCTCGACCCTTCTGGCTCCCGCCGATCCCGTCGCGCTGCTCGCCGCACTCGTCGATCTGCGCGATCGTGGACTGTGCCGGCCGCTGCCGCTCGTGACGGGCGCGTCGGCCGAGTACGCCGATCGCCGCCACCGCGGTGATTCCGTGGAGATGGCACTGTCGGCCGCCGGGAAGGCGTTCGGTGGCGCGTTCGGCGACGGCAAGGACCGTCACGTGCAGTATCTGTACGGGCCCGACGTCACGTTCGGGCAGCTCACCGCCGACGCACCGGAGGGTGTCGAGGCCGGCTGGTTCGACGACCCCACCCGTTTCGGTGTGCTCGCCCGACGGTTGTGGGAACCCCTGCTCGCCTCCGAGAACCAGGGACGCCCGTGAGAGAAGGACGCAGCGTGCCCGATACCGCCATCACCGATCCGCGCGCCGCGGGCGGTCCGCCGCCGGCAGGCTTCGATCTGCTCGGCCGGCTCCCGAGCGGCACCACCGTTCTCGAGGCCAGCGCGGGAACGGGGAAGACGTACGCGATCGTCGGGCTCGCCACCCGGTTCGTCGCCGAAGGGCGCGCCCACCTGTCGGATCTGCTGCTCGTCACCTTCAGCCGGGCTGCGACGCAGGAACTGCGCGAACGTACCCGGAACCGGTTCGCGCAGGTCGCCACCGCCCTCGCCGATCCCGAGAGTGCGCGGGCGAGCACCGACATGCTCGTCCGTCATCTCGCGAGCGAGGACGTCGACGCGCGGCGGGCCCGCCTACGACAGGCGTTGTCCGACTTCGACTCCGGCACCATTTCCACCACGCACGGCTTCTGCCGCCGCATGCTCGACGAACTCGGGATCGCCGGTGAACGCGAACCCGACGTCACGGTCGTCGAGGACGTCGACGACCTGCGGGTGGAGGTCGTCGACGATCTCTACCTGCGGCGCTACGGCAGGGGACAGGCCCCCATCACCTACGCCGAGGCGGCCGTCGCCGCGAAGGAGGCGATCTTCGACCCGCAGGCCGAACTCGCACCGAACGACGCCGACGGCACCGCGGCAGGCGAGCGTGTGGAATTCGCGCGTGCGGTCCGCGAGGAGGTCGAACGGCGCAAGCGCCGGCTCGGACTGCGCGACTTCGACGACCAGTTGTCCCTACTGCACGCGGTGCTCGGCGATCCGGAGCACGGCGACGCCGCCTGCCGGCGGATGCGTGCGCGCTTCTCCGTCGTCCTCGTCGACGAGTTCCAGGACACCGACCCCAAGCAGTGGGAGATCCTGCGCCGGGCGTTCCACGGGCACAGCACGCTCGTGCTCGTCGGCGACCCGAAACAGGCGATCTACGCCTTCCGCGGCGCGGAGGTGCTCAGCTATCTCGACGCCGTCTCCGAATCCGACACCTACTGCGAGCTGACCACCAATTGGCGCAGCGACGGCGATCTCGTCCGGGCGCTCGAACACGTCCATCTCGGTGCGGCTCTCGGTGATCCCCGCATCGTGGTGAACCCGGTGAAGGCGGCAGCCGCCGATTCCCGGCTCTCGGGTATCGCGCCCCTGCGGGTGCGTCACCTGCCCCGCGCCGGTGCCGGTCCGCTCAACGACTGGGGTTTCCCGCAGAACCTCGACGGCTTACGTGGGCGGGTCGCTCGCGACGTGGCGGCCGACATCGTGCGCCTGCTCGACGACGAGAACGTCACCGTCGACCTCGGTTCCGGGCCCGAGCGTGTGCAACCCGGGCACATCGCGGTCCTCGTGCGCAAACACAAACAGGTGACGCTCGTCCACGACGCGCTGACGAAGGCGAACGTGCCGTGCGTGGTCGCCGGGGGCACGAGTGTGTTCGCCACACCGTCCGCACAGCACTGGCTGTGGGTTCTCTATGCGCTCGAGCAGCCCCATCGCGCCGATCGCGTCCGGCTCGCCGCGCTCACCCCGTTGCTCGGCCGCACGATGACCGACATCGATTCGGAGGGCGAAGCGCTGGTCGTGGAGGTCGGCGGACTGCTCCGCGAACTGAACGACGTCTACGCCCGCACCGGCTTCGCCGCCGTCTTCGAACGCCTCGCGTCCTTCGGTTCGGTCGAGGCCCGCCTCCTCGATCAGCCGTCCGGGGAACGCACCCTCACAGACATCCGGCACGTCGCACAGTTGCTCGAGGACGTCGCCTCGGCACAGTCGCTGGGGCTGGCGGCACTCACCCGCTGGCTCGAGGATCGCATCAACGACCCCGACCGAGGTGGAGCCGACCGGATCCGGCGCCTCGACAGCGACGCCGCGGCGGTCCAGATCCTCACCGTGCACGGCAGCAAGGGACTCGAATTCCCCGTCGTCCACGTCCCGTACGGGTGGGATGCCGCGAAGAACCCCGAGCCCGACAAGCTGCTGCTGCACGAGTACGGCCGACGCATCCTCGATGTGGGCGGCAAGAGCGGTCCCGGTTATGTCGCGCGGCGGCGTCAGCACGAACTCGAGGAGGCGGGAGAGGAACTGCGCCTGCTGTACGTGGCGGTGACGCGCGCGCAGTGTGCGCTCACTCTCTGGTGGGCGCCGTCCACCCCCACCTCGCGGTCTCCGCTGCACCGGTTGCTGTTCGCCCGCGATCCCGGTTCGGCAGAGGTCTCCGCGGAAGGCCGGATCGGCCACGACGAGGCCATGGCCGAGGAATTCGACCGGTGGGCCGCGCGCGCCGACGGGGTCATCGCCGCCGAAGCGGTCGGGCCGCACCCGATTCCGGTGTTGCGCTGGACCCGCCCCCGCGTGGAGACCGGCCCACTCGCCGCCGCGCGCTTCGATCGGGTCGTCGACGAGAACTGGCGCAGGACCTCCTATTCGGCGCTCACCGCCTCGGTGCACGATGCGCCCGTGGTGAGCGGTGAGGTGGAGGAACCGGTGACGACCGACGAGCCTGCCGAGCCTCCGCTGAGCGCACCGGAAGCGGCGCGCGAAGGCATTCCGTCACCGATGAACGGACTGCCCGGCGGCACGATCTTCGGCACGCTGGTGCACGCCGTCCTCGAGGTCGTCGACACCTCCGCCGCCGACCTCGAGGCCGAACTGCTCGACTGCTGCCACGAGACGGTGCGACGCCAGATGTCGCCGATAGACCCCGTCCAGCTCGCGGCGGCGTTGCTCCCGGTGATGCGCACCCCGCTCGGGCCACTCGGCCGGACCCTCGCCGACTTCACGCCGTCCGACCGGCTCTCCGAACTCGACTTCGAGTTGCCGCTCACTGGAGGCGACAGCCCGGTGCCCGTCACCGTCACCCTCGACGCGGTCGGTGGGTTGCTGCGCCGGCACCTGCCCGCCGACGATCCGATGGCGACCTACGCCGATCTGGTGCGCACCCTCGAGTCCGTGCCGCTGCGGGGTTACCTCAACGGCAGTATCGACGCCGTGCTGCGCACCGACGGTCCGCGATTCGTCGTCGTCGACTACAAGACCAACCGGCTCGCGCCCGTCGACGAACTGACCACCGCCCACTACACCCGCGAGTCGATGGCGGCGGAGATGCTCCGCGCGCACTATCCGATGCAGGCTCTGCTCTATTCCGTTGCCCTGCACCGTTATCTGCGGTGGCGGATGCGCGACTACGACCCGCACGTCCACCTCGGTGGTGTGCAGTACCTGTTCGTCCGCGGCATGGCCGGACCGGACAGTCCACCCGGCAGTGGCGTGTTCGACTGGCATCCGCCGGCCGATCTCGTCACCGACCTGTCCGACCTCCTCGCCGGAAAGGCCATGATTTCGTGATCGAGTCCATGACCGACGTTCGGATCGCCCAGCGCGGCAAGGGCGCTCTGCGGCAGTTCAACGAGGTGGGCGCACTCTCCGCCGCCGACGTGCACGTCGCCCTGCGACTCGCGGCGCTCGGCGGCGAGGACGACCCGCACGTGCATCTCGCCACCGCGCTGGCGGTGCGTGCCGTGCGATCCGGGTCGGTGTGCCTCGACCTCACCCGTTTCCGCGAGGTCACGGTCGACGAGGACGCGGACGGCCATCCCGTCGTCGACCCCGCGAGCCTGCCGTGGCCTCGCGACGAGGACGTGCTCGCGGCGCTGCGTCGCAGCCCCCTCGTGGTCGGTGGCGACCGCGGACCTCTGCGTCCGCTGCGTCTCGTCGATACCGCGGAAGGTCCGCTGCTGTATCTCGACCGGTACTTCCGGCAGGAGCAGACGATCCGCCGGGTGCTCGCCGAGCGCACGGCGACGTTCCCCGACCTCGACGAGGAGCGCATCGCGGCGACACTCGACGAGCTGTTCCACCATCCCGAGGATCCCTCCCGGCCCGCGCCGGCACCCGATCGTCAGCGCGTCGCGGCGGCACTCGCCGCCACCCGACCGACCACGGTGATCGCGGGCGGGCCGGGCACCGGCAAGACCCACACCGTGGCGCGGATCCTCGCGCTGCTCACCCGCCTGTACGGACACGAACTGCGCATCGGCCTGGCCGCTCCCACCGGCAAGGCCGCTGCGCGCCTCCAGGAATCGGTGCGCGAGCAGGAGACCGAGCTGGGTCTGCCGCCGAATCTCACCGCCATGACCGTGCACCGGATGCTCGGCTGGCAGCGCGGCCGCACCCGCTTCCGCTACCACGCGGGCAACCACCTGCCGTACGACGTGATCGTCGTCGACGAGACGTCGATGGTGTCGCTGACGATGATGTGCCGCCTGCTCGAGGCGGTGCGGCCCGACACCCGGCTCGTCCTCGTGGGCGACCCCGACCAGCTCGCCTCGGTCGACGCCGGTGCGGTGCTTGCCGACCTCGTGGGGCGCCCGGTCAGCGGCACCCTCGATCCGGTCTTCGAGCGGGTCNGGCGGCCGCCGACGACCCCGCCGAGGCGGCCTTCACTCCGGCCCAACGCGCCCGGCTCGGTGGCGGTGTCGTGCGGCTGAGCCGCGGCCGCCGCTTCGGTGGTGCGATCGCCGAGCTGGCGGTGGCCGTCCGTAAGGGCGCCGGCGACGAGGTGCTCGACATCCTGCGCAGGGGCGACCCGGAGGTCTCGTTCGTGGCCCCCTCCGACCTCGACGCCCTGCGCGACGACATCGTCCGCTCCGCCGCCGAGGTCACCAAGTCCGCCGAGACGGGGGACGTCGAGACGGCGCTGAAGCGGTTCGAGGAACATCGGTTGCTGTGCGCGCACCGCGACGGCCCGGCCGGCGTNGGGCGCGGCAGGCCGCCGAGTGGATCGGGGAGGCCGCGGGGCAGCGACTCGATCCCGAGAGCTGGTATCCGGGCCGGCCGTTGCTCGTCACCGCGAACGACCATGACATGCAGATCTACAACGGCGACACCGGCGTGGTCGTGCGGCGCGGCGACGAACTCGTCGCGGCGTTCGCACGCGGCGAGACGCCGTTCGAACTGCGCCCGAGTCAGCTCCCGGCGGTGAGCACCGTCTACGCGATGACGATCCACCGCAGCCAGGGCAGTCAGTACGGCACCGTCTCGGTGGTGCTGCCCGATTCGGGATCGGCGCTGCTCACCCGCGAACTGCTGTACACCGCGATCACGCGTGCGCGGTCGCACGTGCGGATCATCGGGACCGAGGATGCGGTACGCGCGGGCGTGGCACGGCAGGTGCTCCGAGCGAGTGGGCTGCGGCGGGAGATCCGCGTGTAGCCGGTCGGTCTCCGCACCCGTATCGAGTGAGGACGAGGCCCGATCCCGTCGACCCATCGTCGCAACACTGTCTCCGTCGGCGAACCGGACGTGGCATGCTCGAGATGGCGCGCACGACAGACGACGAACGAGCCGAGCGATGGACTGGTTGGACGCGGACGGGTACACGATCGGGCGGCTGCTGGTCACCCGTGGACTCGCGGTGCTGTACGCCGTGGCTTTCCTCGCGGCCCTGCTGCAGTTCCGGGCGCTGATCGGCGAACGCGGCATCCTTCCCGCCCCGCGCTTCCTGGCGCTCACATCGTTCCGGCAGTCGCCGAGCCTGTTCCACTGGAGATACTCCGACGCTCTGTTCACCGCGGTTGCCGCGGTGGGTCTCGTGTTGTCGGTGGTGACGGTGCTCGGTGTCACCGAGCAGTTGCCGCTCGTGGTCTGCATGCTCGTGTGGTTCGTGATGTGGCTGCTGTACCTGTCGATCGTCAACGTCGGCCAGGTCTGGTACTCGTTCGGCTGGGAGTCGCTGCTGCTCGAGGGCGGTGTGCTCGCGATCTTCCTGGGCAACGCCGATACCGCGCCCCCGCTGCTCGTGCTGATCCTGCTGCGCTGGTTGCTGTTTCGCCTGGAGTTCGGTGCCGGACTGATCAAGATGCGTGGCGACCGGTGCTGGCGCGATCTGACGTGCCTGTACTACCACCACGAAACCCAGCCGATGCCCGGCCCGCTCAGCCGCTACTTCCACCTGATCCCGCGGCCGCTGCACAAGGTGGAGGTGGCGGGTAACCACTTCACCCAGCTCGTCGTGCCGTTCGGATTGTTCCTGCCGCAACCGGTCGCCGGGATCGCCGCACTGATCATGATCGTCACGCAGTTGTGGCTGGTGACGAGCGGCAATTTCGCGTGGCTCAACTGGATCACCATCGTCATCGCGCTGTCGGTGGTGCCCGACAGCTTCTACGGGTTGCTGATCGACTCCACCACGACCTACGGTCCGACACCGATCGCGTTCACCGTCGCCGTGGTGGCGCTGACCGTGCTGGTCGCGGTGCTCAGCTACTGGCCGGTGTCGAATCTGATGTCGCATCGGCAGGCGATGAACGCCTCGTTCAACAAGTGGCACTTCGTGAACACCTACGGCGCGTTCGGCACCGTCACACGCACCCGGCGGGAAGTGATCGTCGAAGGCACCACCGATGCGGTGGTGACACCGGCGACGGAGTGGCGCGAGTACGAGTTCAAGGGCAAACCGGGCGACGTGTATCGCAGGCCTCGTCAGTACGCGCCGTACCACCTGCGTCTGGACTGGTTGATGTGGTTCGCGGGGATCTCGCGCGACTACGCCGCGGGGTGGTTCCCGCGGTTCGCGGGAAAACTGCTGGAGAACGATCCGGCCACCGTGAAGTTGCTCCGGCACAACCCGTTCCCGGACGAACCGCCCCGTCTGGTGCGGGCCCGCCTGTTCCGCTACCGCTTCGCCACGCGCGCCGAACGACGCGCGACGCGCCAGTGGTGGATGCGGGACGAGATCGGCGATTTCATGATGCCGATGGCGCGGGACGACCTGCCCTGACCGCGCTCCTTGATCGCCGATGCGGTCACCACACCTCGCCACCGGTCTCCGACACGGTGAAGCCATGGGTGTCCGTCTCGCACGTGACAGCGGTCTTCTCGTCGACGGTGCACGTGAACGGATCAACGGTGAGAGTGCTGCCGTGGGGCAGCGTATTCGGGGCACCTCCGAGATCCGTGAACGCGATGTCGCCGATGCTGACCCACTCTCCGGGGCCGTCCCCTTCGAGCATCAGGGCGTTCGCGGGCACCAGCACGTCGGGCGCGCCGCTGCCGGGGACCCGGGGTGCACTCGCCGGCATCGTGCCCTGGCAGCCCGTCAGGGGGGCGGTGTGGACGAGGATGGCGCATCCGAACTGCCCGCCCGGCGAGGCGAAGTAGTACACGCCCTCGCTGGTCGCCGCGTAGTCGTCGGGGTCGACCGGCTTCGGTGCGGCCGTGGTGGTCGCGGTCGTGGTCGGCGCCGACGAGGTCGCCGTGGTGCTCGACGGCTCGGGGGGTGCTTCGGATGCGGTGGCCTCACCCTCCACGCTGCGCGAACACCCTGCCGCGACGAGTGCCGCACCCGCGACGACGACGAAGCTGACGAGGCGTGCGCGGCGACTGATCATGCGGGGCAGCATAGCGAGCGTCGGGATCGACGCAAGTTCCGCTCCGATCGACTCGGAGGCGGTGGCTTCGATCGGCTCAGAGCCGGCGCGTCACCCGAGCAGGTACGCCCGTCGCCACGACGTTCGGCGGCAGGTCGCGGGTGACCACCGCGCCGGCTCCCACGACCGTGTTCTCGCCGATCGTGACGCCCGGTCCGACGATTGCGCCACCGCCGAGCCACACGTTGTCGCCGATCGTGATGGGTTGCGCCGATTCCCACTTCGCGCGGCGGAGATCGGGATCGAGGGGATGAGTGGGGGTGAGGAGTTGCACGTTCGGGCCGATCTGCACGTCCGAGCCGATCGTGATCGGCGCGACGTCGAGCATGATCGCGCCGAAGTTGACGAATGTCCCGTCCCCCACGGTGATCCGATACCCGTAGTCCACCTGCAGTGGCGGCCGGATCTCCACGTCGTCACCGATCGAGTCGAACAACTCCTCGAGGAGTGCGCGACGCGCATCCGTATCCGCTGCACTCGACGCGTTGTACTTCTCGGTCAGCAGCGCTGCCCGCAGCGCGTCGGCGGCGAGTTCGGGGTCGTCGGCGATGTAGAGTTCGCCGGCCAGCATCCGTTCCTTCTGCTCGCCCACTGAGGATCCTTCCGTCGCCGGGTCAGTCGCCCACTCGCTCTCCGGTGTCGACGTGGAACAGGTGCACCGTACCTTCGCGCTTGCGCAGGTGCACGGTGTCGGCGAGGCGTGCGGGGGTGCGGACGAGGGCCCGCGCGACCACCTGATTGCCGGTGCCGGGCACCCGCGTGTACAGGTACGACTCGCTGCCGAGTTCCTCGACGAGTTCGACGACGGCTTCGACGCCCTCGTCGGCGATCTCGAAGTCCTCCGGCCGGATCCCGGCGGTGACCTCCTCGATGCCTGCAGAGTGCAGTCGCGCGATGCGGTCGCGTTCGACGGGGATGACGGTGCTGCCCACGACGACTCCGTCGTCGACGACCTTCGCGCGGAGCAGGTTCATCGACGGTGAGCCGATGAAACCGGCGACGAACGCGTTGGCGGGACGGTCGTAGAGTTCGGTGGGGCTGGAGAACTGCTGCAGCACTCCGTTCTTCAGGACGGCGACGCGATCGCCCATCGTCATCGCCTCGACCTGGTCGTGGGTGACGTAGACGGTGGTGGTGCCGAGACGGCGTTGCAGCGCCGCGATCTCGGTGCGAGTCTGCACGCGCAGCTTCGCATCGAGGTTCGACAACGGCTCGTCCATGCAGAACACCTGTGGCTCGCGCACGATCGCGCGTCCCATCGCGACGCGCTGGCGCTGACCACCGGACAGCTTGGCGGGCTTGCGGTCGAGGAACTGGGTCAGGTCCAGGATCTTCGCCGCTTCCTCGACCTTGCGGCGCCGCTCGTCCGCGCTCACACCGCGCATCTTCAGAGCGAAGCCCATGTTCTCGGCGACCGTCTTGTTCGGGTACAGCGCGTAGTTCTGGAAGACCATCGCGATGTCGCGGTCCTTCGACGGCACACCGGTCATGTCCTTGCCGCCGATGGAGATCGACCCCTCGTCGATGTCCTCGAGCCCGGCGAGCATGCGCAGCGCGGTGCTCTTGCCGGATCCGGACGGTCCGACGAGGACCACGAACTCACCGTCCTCGATGTCGAGGTTCAGCGAATCGACCGCAAAGGTGTCGGAGTTCTCGTAGATGCACGAGGCGTTGCGGTAGGTGATGTCGGCCATGATGGAAGTCCTTGCTGGTAAAAGGAATCGGGTCTACTTGATGGCGCCGAACGACAGGCCGCGCACGAGCTTGTTCTGGGCGAGCCAGCCCGCGAGCACGACGGGCAGCGCCGCCATCGTCGCGGCGGCGGACAGCCGGGCCCAGTACAGGCCCTCACCGGTGATGAAGCCGACGAGGAAGACGGGAATTGTCTGCGCCTGAACAGCGGTCAGGTTGACGGCGAAGAAGAACTCGTTCCACGAGAAGATCACGCAGATCAGGGCGGTCGCAGCGATGCCGGGGGAGACGAGCGGCAGGATCAGCTCGCGCACCGCCGTCCACAGGCTCGCGCCGTCCATGCTCGCCGCCTCGAGCAGCTCGCCCGGGACCTCGAGGAAGAACGACCGCATCATCCACACCGCGATGGGCAGGTTCATCGCCGTGTACAGGATGATCAGGGCCCAGATGTTGTCGAGCAGGCCGACGTTCGCGACGATCACGTACAGCGGGATGATCGCCGCGACGATGGGCAGCATCTTCGTGCTGATGAAGAAGAACAGCACGTCCTTGGTCTTCTTCACCGGCCGCAGCGACAGCGCGAAGGCCGCCGGCACGCCGAGCAGCAGGACCAGCACCGTCGAGACGATCGTGGCGAAGGCCGAGTTGAGCAGGGCCGTGCCCACTCCGGTCTCGAACACCGCCCGGAACTGGTCGAGGGTGGGGGTGAAGAAGAACTTCGGTGGGTCGGAGTAGGCGTCGGCCTCCTGCTTGAAGGCGGTGAGCACCATCCAGAAGACCGGGAAGAAGAATCCGATGGCGGCGATCCACGCGACCACACCCCAGGGATTGAACTTGCGGTTCTTGCGCTTCCGGGCCGTGCGCATGACACGGCCGGTGGGTGCCGTGGTGTCCGAAGCCTGCGGCTGCGTGGCCGTGGTGCTCATGCCGCTTCCTCCTTGCCGGTGAACGATGTGAAGATCAGGCGCAGCGCGAAGGTGGCGATGACGATCGTGCCGATGACGACCACGACACCCATTGCCGCGGCCTGGCCGATGTCGAAGCCGAGGAACGCGCGCTGGTAGATGTAGAACGGCAGGTTGGAGCTGGCCGTGCCGGGTCCGCCCTGGGTCATCATGTAGATCGCGTCGAACGTGTTCACCAGGTAGATCGCGCCGAGAACGGTGCCGAGTTCGATGAACCGGCGCAGATGCGGCAGCGTCAGTTCGCGGAACAGTGCGAAGGCTCCGGCGCCGTCGACGCGGCCGGCCTCGAGGATGTCGCGGGGCATCGACTGCAGGCCGGCGAGGATGAGCAGCATCATGAACGGCGTCCACTGCCACACCAGCGCGACCATCACGGCCGGGAGCGGGAACCGGCTGATCCAGTCCACCTCTCCCAATCCGAAGGGGGAGAGAACGAAGTTGACGATGCCGAAAACGGGATCGAACATCGACGTCTTCCAGATCAGTGCACTGGCGACCGGGGTGACGAGGAACGGCGTGATGAGCAGGGTCCGTGCGATACCGCGGCCGAGGAACGCCCGGTCGAGCAGGAGCGCAAGAAGCAGCCCGAGTATCACGGAGATCAGGACCGTGCCGACGATGAGGATCACCGTGTTCAGGGTGACCTGCCAGAACTGGCTGTCCTGGAAGACGTCGACGTAGTTCTGGAGTCCGACGAACCGGCGGGAGCCGGGGCTGACGAGGTTCCAGGACTGGGTCGAGTAATACAGTGTGAACAGGAACGGGATCTGTGTGACAACGATCGTGAAGATCAGGGCCGGGAGCAGGGGGCCGCGCCGGCGCCATCCCTCGGCGCGGGAGATCTGCTCCTCCTTCGCTTCCCGTACGGCGCGGATGCGCTCGTCGGCGTCCGGTGCGGGACGCTGCGCTGCAGGTGCGGTCATGACGTCTTCTCCCGGTAGGTCGCGCCGACGGCCTCGGCGTACTTCTGTGCCTGGTCGAGGGCGTCCTCGACGCTCTGCCGTCCGGCGATGGCGGCGCTGATCTGCTGGCTGACCCGGGTGCCGAGATCCTGGAACTCGGGGATGGCCACGAACTGGATGCCCGTGTACGGGACGGGGTCGACCGTGGGGTTCTGCTGGTCGGCTCCCTCGATGGATTCGAGGGTGATCGGGCCGTAGGCCGCGGCGGCCTCGGCGTATTCGGGGATCTCGTAGGTCGACAGTCGGCTGCCCGGCGGCACCCGCTCCCAGCCGAGTTGCTCGCCGACGGTGCGCAGGTACTGCTGGTCGGTCATCCACGAGATGAACTTCCAGGCGTCCTCGGTGTGTTCGCTGCTCGCGGGGATGCCGAGCGACCAGGTGTAGAGCCAGCCCGAGGGGTCCTTCTCCTGGACGGGCGCGGCCGCGTAGCCGATCTTCCCGACGACGTTGCTCGACGCGGGATCCTCGAGGGTCGAGACGGCGGAGGTGGAGTCGTACCACATGGCGACCCGGCCCTGCGCGAGTTGCGTGGCGCACTCGCTGAATCCGCTCGTCGCGGCACCGGGCTGACCGTACTCGCGGACGAGGTCGACATAGAACTGCACCGCTTCGCGTACCTCGGGACTGTTCAGCTGTGCGTTCCAGTTCTCGTCGAACCACCGTCCGCCGAAGGTGTTGATGACGGTGTCGAGCGGTGCGAGCAGCTCACCCCAGCCGGGCTTGCCGCGCAGGCAGATGCCGTTGATGTCGGGGCTGTCGAGTTGCGCTGCGGCCTCGGCGACCTCGGTCCAGGTCGGCGGGTCGGACAGCGTGATGCCGGCCTGTTCGAACAGGTCCTTGCGATACATGAGGAACGACGATTCGCCGTAGAAGGGCACCGAGTACAGATCGCCCTCGTACGAGAGTGCTTCGCGCAGCGAGGGAATGATGTCGTCGGCGTCGTAGCCGTCGGTCTGCTCGATGTACGGTGACAGATTCGTGAGCCAGCCGTACTCCGCCCACTGGGGAGTCTCGTAGTTGCTGATCATCACGACGTCGAACTCGCCACCGCCCATCGCCGTGGACGCGGTGATCTTGGCGCGGGCCTGGTTCTCGGAGAGGGTGACGAACTTCAGGTCGATCTCCGGGTTCTCGGCCTCGAACTGCGACGCGAGTTGCTGTGCGTCCTGCATCTGGGAGTTCGACACCATCGCGATGGTGACGGTGCGGCCGGACGTACCGATTGATCCTGCACCGGCACAACCGGTCAGTGCGACGCTCAGGGCCACGGCTCCTGCCGCGGCCGCGCGGATGGATCTTCTTGCTGTAGGCACGATGGTCTACCTCATTTCGGTGGTGCCTCGTCCTTCGGGGTGCCGTTCTCGAGGGCGTTGGTCGGGATGGTCGAGCAGGTACTGGGCGCACGCGATGTCGCAGACGAGCATGTTCGCGAGACCGCCTCGGAGAGCACCGAGTACAGCGCGGTGCTTGGACTGTCCGCCGGTGACGAGAATCGTGGCGGGGCAGTCGCGGACGTCGTCGAGAGGTACCGACATGGTGCGGCTTTCGAGTTCGCCGTGCACGGCGGTGCCGTCGGCACGGAAGAACCGGCCGCCGATCTCACCGACCGCACCGAGGCCGTCGAGTTCGTGGAGCATCGTGGTGTCGAGGAAGCTGCCCTCGAACAGGGTGGTCGAGGTCGACACGGCGCCCACACCGAAGATCATCGCCTCCGCGCGGCGCCCGACCTCGAGCGTGCGGGAGATCAACGAGTCGGCGCGCATCGACGCGACCGTGGACGGATCGGCGTACAGCGGTGTGGGAAGCCGGAGCGGTTGCGCCCGAAGCTGTTCGGCGCAGCGGCCGAGGACGAACTCGGTGCCGGTCTGGTAGGCGCTCGTGGAGAGGGAGCCGTCGAGTTGGACGATCGTGGCGCAACTGGCGACACCCGACGGGATGGCCTGTGCCACGGCGACGGTCTCCGGACCCCACGTGAATCCGAGGGTGTCGGAGGGGCGGAGACGGCGGGTGAGCAGGCCGGCGGCGGCGCGCCCGAGGGCGGTGAAGCTTGCGGAGTCCTCGATCGGACCCGCGTCGTCGACCCGGCGCCCGACCACCACGGCCTCGACGAGTCCGTAGCGCTCCTCGAGTGCCCGTTCGGTCTCGGCGTGCAGGTCGTCGCGCCAGGCGGGTGGCACGGTGACCTCGATGCGCACCAGGCCCTGGGCGCGAGCGCGCGCGACGAGCCGGCCGGCGGTGGGACGGGAGACGCCGAGACGCTGCGCCACCTCGGCCTGCGTGAGTCCGTCGAGGTAGTAGAGCGTCGCGGCCCGCACGGCGAGACGGAGATCATCGGTGGCTACCGGGCTCTCCGTGTCGGGGATGTTGGTGGGGCCGGGGGCGGTCACGAGCTCTCCTTGGTGTGAGCAGTATTCGGACGCTTCGTGAGCATCTGCTCAGGGGTGCGTGCATCTGCTCAGTACGTTAGCATCACAGTGTGACCCACACAACAGTTCGCCCGCCGCTCCCGGACACGATGCGTGCCGCCGTACTTCTCGAACCGGGCCGCATCGAGATGCAGGAAAGGCCACTACCTGCACCGGAGCCCGGCGACGTCCTCGTCCGGGTGACCACCGTAGGGGTGTGCGGTTCGGACGCGCACTACTACCGCGAAGGACGTATCGGCGAGTTCGTCGTGACCGATCCGATCGTGCTCGGCCACGAGGCGTCCGGGGTCGTGGTCGCGGTCGGGGACGGTGTTCCGCAGAGCCGGATCGGCGAGCGGGTCTCGATCGAACCGCAACGCCCCGACCCGCTCACCGAGGAGACGCGCCGCGGCGACTACAACCTGTGCCCGCACATGCGCTTCTACGCCACACCGCCCGTCGACGGCGCGCTGTGCGAGTACGTCACCATCGGGGCGGCCTTCGCGCATCCCGTTCCGGACACCGTGTCCGACGATGCCGCCGCCCTGTGCGAGCCGCTGTCGGTCGGTATCGCGGCCGTCCGGAAGGCCCGTGTCACCGCCGGCTCACGAGTCCTCGTCACCGGTGCCGGGCCCGTCGGCATCGTCGTCGCACAGGTCGCGCGCGCCTTCGGTGCGGTCGAGGTCGTCGTCACCGACCTCGACGAGCGACGACGCGAGACCGCACTGTCGTTCGGGGCGAGCGCTGCGCTCGATCCCCGCGTCGACGACCCGTCGGCCCTGCGTGTGGACGCCTACGTCGACGCGTCCGGCGCCCCCTCCGCCGTCGATTCGGGCATCCGCGCGGTCCGTCCCGGCGGCACCGTCGTCCTCGTCGGATCCGGCGCCGAGACGATGACCCTGCCGGTGCAGTGGGTCCAGAACCGCGAACTGATCCTGACCGGCGTGTTCCGCTACGCGAACACGTGGCCGACCGCGCTCGCGCTCCTCGGGGCGGGACGGGTCGATCTCGACTCGATGGTCACCGCCCGGTTCCCCCTCGACAAGACCGCCGACGCACTCGAATCCGATCGGACACCCGGAAACATCAAGGCCGTCGTGGACGTGACCGATCCGGCGGGAAAGGACTGAAGATCCATGCACGTGAACGAGCAGACGCTTCCCGAGTTGGGTGTGCCCGTCCCGACCTACCGTCGGGACGACGTCTCCGTCGGCATCGTGCACTTCGGTGTGGGCGGATTCCACCGCGCGCACCAGGCGATGTACGTAGACCGGCTCCTCGAACAGGGGAAGGCGAAGGAATGGGGTATCTGCGGCGTCGGGGTGCTCCCCGGTGATCGCCGTATGCAGGAGGCGCTCGCCGTCCAGGACCACCTGTACACGCTGGTGCTCACCCACCCCGACGGCACCTGGGAGCCGCGGGTGATCGGCTCCATCGTCGACTATCGTTACGCCCCAGACGATCCCGAGGCGGTCATCGAGCTCCTCGCGGCCCCGACCACCCGGATCATCTCGCTGACCGTCACCGAGGGCGGTTACAACATCCGTCACGACACCGGTGAGTTCGACGTCGACGATCCGGCCGTGCAACACGATCTGCGGTCCGGCGAACCCCCGGCCACCGTCTTCGGTCTCGTCACCGAGGCTCTCGCCCGGCGCCGGGAGCGGGGGCTGCGCGCTCCGACGGTGATGTCGTGCGACAACATCGAGGGCAACGGAACCGTCGCGCGTCGCGTCTTCACCGAATACGCGCGCCTTCTGAATCCCGATCTCGCAGAATGGATCACCGAGCACGTCCGTTTCCCCAACTCGATGGTCGACCGGATCACCCCGGTGACCACCGACGAGGTGGTCTCGGCGCTCTCCGAACGCTTCGACGTGCAGGACCGCTGGCCGGTCGCCGCCGAACCCTTCACCTCCTGGGTGCTCGAGGAGGACTTCGCCGACGGACGACCGCCCTTCGAGGATGCGGGAGTCCAGATCGTCGACGACGTCGCTCCCTACGAGCTGATGAAGTTGCGTCTGCTCAACGCCGGTCACCAGGGACTCTGCTATTTCGCGTATCTCATGGGATACCGCCTCGTCCACGAGGCCGCGCAGGATCCGCTCCTCGCCGGATTCGTCCGTGCGTACATGGACACCGAAGCGACACCGACCCTGAAACCGGTGCCGGGCATCGATCTCGACGAGTACAAGACCACCCTGATCGAGAGGTTCGCGAACCCCGAGATCCGGGACACGATCGCACGCCTGTGCGCCGAGTCGTCCGATCGCATTCCGAAGTGGCTGGTGCCCGTGATCCGGGAGAACCTTGCCGCCGATGCGCACGTGCGGTTGTCCGCGGCGATCGTCGCTTCGTGGGCGCGCTACGCCGAAGGTATCGACGAACAGGGACAACCGATCGAGGTGGTCGACCGGCTCGCCGACACGCTCGTCCCGATCGCGCGAGGACAACTCACGCATCCCACCGCCTTCATCGAGAACGCCGAGGTCTTCGGCGATCTCGCGCAGAACCACCGTTTCGTCGACGCCTACACCTGGGCGCTCAACGCCCTGCACAGCGACGGCGCACGCGCCACCCTGAAGGAACTTCCGGGGGAGCCGGAATGAACGGCCACGCCCTCGTCGTCGGAGAAGCCCTCGTCGACATCGTCCACCGCGGCGGCGCCGAACCCGTCGAGCACGTGGGCGGGAGTCCGCTCAACGTCGCGCTCGGTCTGGGCCGGCTCGGCCGGCCCGTGCAGTTCACGACACGCGTCGGCACCGACGCCCGCGGACGGCGGATCGTCGATCACCTCGCGGCCTCCGGGGTGTCGCTGACGCCGGGGAGCGCAGCAGCCGAGCGCACGGCAACCGCGCAGGCGGAGATCGACGAGAAGGGTTCCGCGACATACGAATTCGACATCGTCTGGGATCCTGTCGAGCCGCCGCCGTCGGTGGACGCCGTGCTCGTGCACACCGGGTCCATCGCGACGGTGCTCGAACCCGGCTGCGATCTCGTCGCCGAACTCGTTGCGCAGCAGGCGGGAACATCCACGGTGAGCTTCGATCCGAACGTCCGACCGGCGCTGATCGACGACCCGGCGCGCGGACGGGAACGGATCGAACGTCTGGTCTCGCTCGCCGACGTGGTCAAGGCCAGCGACGAGGACCTGACGTGGTTCGCGCCCGATCGTAATCCCCTCGACACCGCGCGGGATTGGCTCTCGCGAGGGCCGGCGATCGTTGCGGTGACCCGTGGAGAACAAGGTGCGGTGGCGCTGTGCGCGGCCGGGACCATCGAGGTACCCGCCGTGCGGGTCGAGGTGGTCGACACGGTCGGCGCCGGCGACGCCTTCACCACCGGTCTGCTCGACGGATTGTGGACCTGCGGTCTCCTCGGGGCCGACCGTCGGGAACGACTGCGTGGCATCGGCATCGACGATGTGCGCGATGTGTTCGACATCGCCGCGTGGACGTCCGGTCTGACGGTGGCCCGCGCCGGTGCCGACCTGCCCACGCTGGCCGACCGCACCGCGGCCCGGGAGGCGGCGCGATGACGCTCGTCGCCGGGATCGATTCGTCCACCCAGTCCTGCAAGGTCGTCGTGTGCGACGCCGACACCGGGGCCGTCGTGCGCGAGGGTCGCGCTCCCCATCCGTCCGGCACCGCGGTCGACCCGCTGGAGTGGCGTGCTGCCTTCGAGCGGGCGTGTTCGGAAGCGGGCGGACTCGACGACGTCTCGGCGATCTCGGTGGGAGCGCAGCAGCACGGCATGGTGTGCCTCGACGAGCGCGGCGACGTGGTCCGCGACGCGTTGTTGTGGAACGACACGAGATCCGCAGCGGCAGCGACCGATCTCGTCGACGAGGCCGGTGGCGCGGGCGCGTGGGCCGAGGCCGTGGGGGTGGTCCCGCTCGCCGCGATCACCGTCGCGAAGGCACGCTGGCTCGCCGACCACGAACCCGGCAATGCCGACCGCACGGCGGCGTTGTGCCTGCCGCACGACTGGCTGACGTGGACGATGCGCACCGACCGCGACCTCGACCGGCTCGCCACCGATCGCAGTGACGCGAGCGGCACCGGCTACTTCGACGCATCCACCGACACCTACCGACACGATCTGCTCGAACAGGCCCTGCGCCGGCCGAGCCCATTCCTCCCTCGGGTCGCCGGGCCGGCCGAGAGTGTCGGGGAGACGGTCGCCGGTGCCCTGCTCGGTCCGGGGGCCGGCGACAATGCGGCGAGCGCGCTGGCTCTCGACGTCCGCGAAGGCGATGTGGTCGTCTCGATCGGCACGTCGGGCGTGGTGTGCGCGGTGTCCACGACACCGGCCCGCGACGCAGACGGTTACGTCGCGGGATTCGCCGACGCGACCGGCCGGCATCTGCCACTGGTGTGCACGCTCAACGGGGCCCGGGTACTGGACGCCACCGCGACGATGCTCGGGGTCGACCACACCGAGCTCACGCGGCTCGCATTCTCGGCGCCGGCCGGCAGCGACGGACTCGTGCTGGTCCCGTATCTGGAAGGGGAGCGTACCCCGAACCGTCCCGGCGCGACGGGCGCCCTGCACGGGCTGCGGCTCGGAACGGCGACGCCCGCGCATGTCGCCCGCGCGGCGTTCGAGGGCCTGCTGTGTTCGCTGGCCGACGGCATCGACCACATCCGGGCGCAGGGCACCGAGGTCCGGCGGGTGCTGCTCGTCGGCGGTGGGGCGCGCTCGCAGGCGGTGTGCGAGATGGCGCCGGCGGTGCTGGGCATGCCCGTCGACGTTCCCGAACCAGGGGAGTACGTGGCGCGGGGCGCGGCCCGGCAGGCGGCGTGGGTGCTGCGCGGAGGCGACGAGCCTCCCACCTGGGAACCCGAACCGAGCCGCCACTACGAGGCCGACCCGGCCCCGCACGTGCGGGAGCGTTACGCGGAGGTGCGGGACCTGACCGACCGCTGAAGCGCAGTGCTCAGGGAAGGTCCTCGATGCGCAGGCCCAGGTGGGCGGCGAACTGCCCTGCCAGGGCTACGGCCTGGTGGGCGTCGATCGTCGCGCCCTTCATCCCGCCCATGTTGCGGATCGTGTCGATGCGCAGGCCACGCAGATCGACCTGGTCGAGGGTCGCGCGGTCGACGTCGAGAACGCCGACGGAGCAGTCCTCGAAGGCGACGCGGGTGAAGGTGCCCCCGCCCAGGTCCAGTTCGTCGACGATGCAGCCGCGGAAGAGCACGTCGCGTCCCGCGGCGGCCCGCAGATTGACCAGGCCGAGTTTCGAATCCGCGATCGTGACACTGCGCAGATCCGCGTCGAAGAGGTCCAGCGCACCGATCCGGCTGTCCCGGATGTGCACGCGGTGCAGGCTGCTGCGCGGCGCGAACAGATTCGGTGCCTGCATGCGCTCGACCAGGGTGTCGCGCAGGCGTGCGCTCGTGAGGTCGCTGTCGGCGACGATCGGTGTGACGAGCGAACATTCGGACAGGACGATCCCCGTCAGATCACGGCCCGTCAGGTCCGTGTCGGTGTAGCGCACGCTCTCGAAGATCCCGTGCGCGAGCAGCTCGTCGCCGTCCGCGTCGGTGAGGACACCGAGGTCCGGAGCGTCGATCCTCGGCGGGTGGGTGGTGGAACGAGCAGCCATGGTTCTCGGGGCCTCCGGATCGGTCGGGTGTCTGCCGTTCAGCTTCCCAACCCGTCGGGTTCGGGGGAACGTGGGGGACAAGCCCGTCCCCGAGTGCGATGTGCTACTCGGTTATGCGGGTCGACGCTGCTGGGCTGCCCGCGCTCGGTGCCTGCGCACAGCGGCGCGGTTCGCGCAGCGCACGGAGCAGTACTGCTGGCGACCGTTGCGGGTGATGTCGACGACCACGGCCGAGCACGGGTTGGTCGGGATGTCCGCTGCGGCGCACCGGTGGAGGCGGTGCATTCCACGAGTGGTGAGGTGCAGTGCCGTGCCGACGCTGATCACCGCGCGCAGTACGTCGGGGAGCGGTTGGACCTCGTCGCGGTAGTGCAGGTGCCATCCCTCGCCGTCGTGATCGGTCAGCCGGGGATAAGCCGCTGCGGCGGCCATCTGCTCGTTGAGCAGGCGCGCACGTTCCCTGGGGTCGGACGCGTCGACGACGGCGAGCCAGTCGTCTATGACCTCACGGGTGCGCTGATGGTCGTCGGGCGCGGTCGGGAAGTCCATGGTCATCCCCACCTCGCGCGTACGGGCCATGATGCCGGCCCGATCGTCGGGCCAGTCGCCGGCCAGCGACGCCGCGAGGAGGACCGCATACTCGCCGTAAGGGTTGAGATGCATAAGGGCATTACATCATGGTGGTGGGCATGACCGCCATCGAAGCTCGGAACCCACAGGAATGCCCGACCTCGACCCGTCCTCACGAACACGCATGGAGTGTGGAGTCGAGCCACGCCACGTCGATCGGACAGGTGCTGTACGTGCGCTGTGTCGGGTGCGGGACTCGGCGTGTCGATCTCGGCGCGGCCCCGTTCGTTCCGCCGTCCACGCTGAGTGCCGAAGTGTCCCAGCATGATTGAAAAGTCGTTCGAGGACCGGGTATGCGCCGGTGCTCGTCAGAAGTCGCCCTCGGCGACCTGGAAGCACACCAGTCCCATCCGTCGCCACATGCGCACCACCTGATCGCGATCGTCGAGCACCGCGATGATGCGATAGCGGTGCCGGATGTGACGGTCGAACAGCTCGGCCTTGACGATCGAATCCTTCCGGTTGTCGCCGGCCGGACGCATGTACAGCTCGTCGTAGGGGATGTCGTGCCTGACGAGCCACTCCTCGGTTTCCGGCCGGCACACGCCGTCGCGTCCCGAGAGCAGCACGATCGCCGCCCTGTCGGGTGCGGCGGCGAACGCTCGCACCGCGGCCTCGACCGCCGGGGAGACGGTGTCCTCGCCCACCCTGTGCCAGTGGAAGGGACTCCGGTCGCTCATGTGCGCGAGCGTCCCGTCGATGTCGACCAGCCAGGCCGCCGGTAGCGTCGGATCCTCGACATATCGCGCCGGTGGTGCGGGCGCGGTGCTCGGCGGCCGGTGCCGTTGCCGCCCCGGTTTCCCGCGATCGCGCGTCTTCTTCGTCACGGACGATGTATACCCACTCCGGCGACTACGTGTGCATAGGCCTGGTCTGCGAGAGGGACGAAGGTCGTGCCGCCGGACCCGCGGGTCCCGGAGACGACCGGCGAGGCGGCATCCCGGATCCGTCGGCTCGGCGCCACGGCCACACGGCAGAATGTGAAATATTCTGCCGGACAACACGTGCCATGATTCCCGGGTGCATCAATGCCGACGGGGGATCCAGCAGTCCGGACACCCGGGCGAACGCTGTGCCCACCCTGGTGTCGTATGCGGCTGCCGCGTGCACCATCGGTACGTATGCATTGCCGATCCTCGTCTTCGGATCCCGCCGGCCCTCGACACCGGGGAACGCGAGATCGCCACCGGTGGACATCGCCCAGGCATCGTCGACGACACGCGCGAGCTTCCGTTGCACGGCAGCGGACGGCCCGTGGTCGTCGAGGAGACGGCCCATCGCGGTGGCTTCGAGAGCGGCGACCGTCATCCCCTGGGCATAGATCGGATCGAAACTGCAGAATGCATCGCCGAGGACGAGGAATCCGTCGGGAAATCCGTCGAGAAGGTCGTAGCGATGCCACGTGCTCGCCCGGAAGCGATACCGGACGACATCCTCGACCCATTCGGCATCCGCGATCGCGTCGTACACGTCCGGGTACCTCAGGGACCATGCGAATTCGAGATAGTCCCTCCGAGTCGCCGGCACGGTTTCGCCGCGGACCCCGATCAGAGCCACCATGCACCGATCTGATTCGAGGGTGAGCAGGGCGGCACCGCGTGGATGTTCGGGCGTGGGCGCCATGACGATGCCCCGGTCGCCGCCGAGTGCAACCGAAGACGCGCGGAACACCGCGGTGGCGTAGCCGACATCGAGTTCGACGGTGTCGACCCGGGGCCGCGGGCAGCCCTGTCTCCCGAGCCATTCGGAGGCGCGAGATCCGCGTCCGGTCGCATCGACGACGAGGTCGGCATCGAGCACCTGCTCGGCGCTTCCGTCGGCATGGCGGATGATCCGCGCACCGACCACCCGGCTGCGGTCCGCGGTCGCGACGAGACCCGCGGCATCACACCGTTCGACGATCTCGACGTTCGCCAACGCGGCCACACGGTCACGAATCCGGCGCTCCAGCAGCGAACGGCCGGCTGCCAGTACTCGAAGACCGCTCGGCCCCTGACGAATCCGGTGACCACTGAGAATCCACCGTACGTCGCCCAGGTGGTCGAGGGTGGGAACACCTGCAGCGGTCAGCTCCTGTGACAACCCGGGGAACATCTCGTCGACGAGCTGCTGTCCCCGTGAGATCAGTACGTGGATGTGCCGTCTCTGGGGCACCCCACGGCGTGGTTCGTCCGTGGACGGCAACCGGTCACGATCGATCACCGTCACCTCGGCGAACCTGTCCGACAGGACACGGGCCGCCGACAATCCGCTCATGCTCGCGCCGAGAACCACGGCGCGCTCTCCGATCGACATGATCACACCTCCTCCGCGGAATCGATCGTCGCTGCGGAAGGTGCTCGGGCGACAGGCCGGAATCTGCTCACATGTGCTCACTGGCGGACGGTGCCTCGCCGTACACCTCCAGATCCCACAGCCATCCGACGACGCGGGTGACGCCGCGGGTCAGATGTCGGCGGTAGGTACTGAACGGCAGCCCGAGTCTGGCTGCCGCTGCTTCCTGTGTTGCAGCACCGCGCACGTACGTGCGGTCCACCGCACGGAAGAGCTTGTCGTCCCGAGGGTCGCTCGCCAAGGAGTCGATCGCCTCACGAAGGAGCGCGCGCAGCACCGCCGGATCGGGATCGTCGGGAGAGGACCGTTTGTGGAGGACCCTCGTATGCAACAAGGGATTACGAGAGAGGAGATCGGGCCGATGGAGGTCATGTAACGCACTTCGGACCGCCTCCGCGAATTCTCTCTCCGACAGGGTGAGAGGTGGGGACATCGTGGGTTCGGGACCGCTGTGCCCCTGAGCCAGAGCACGATCGGTGACGACGGTGAGCCACTCGTCGACATCCCGTCGGCGGAAGTCGTGGGCGAACAGTCCGTAGTGACGATCGCCGACCGTGAAATCCGCTCCTTCGGCACGGGGGAGATCTGCGACCGCGAAGTACTCGTTCCACCGGTCGGGCTCCGCCAGCGTCAGGAAGTCCCACGACAGACGGGGCAGGGTGAGATAGCGCTGGAAGGTGAGCACCGGAACCGAGTTCATTGTCGGAGAAGGATTCTGGTACTCAGCGCGGTCGATGACGACGCGTGTGATCGTGACACACTCGCCGGGACGGGGAGGCGCTGTCCGCCGGGCGAAATCCCACGCGGCGCGCGTCGCGGGATCGGCACCGACATCCTCGGGTGACGCTCGCGAGAGTTCCAGGAGACCGATCACACCACGTATCGATCCGTCGGTGTCGCGCAGCACGAAGAACCCCTCGGGTTGTCGCTCGAGCCAGCGTCGCGCGTGCACCGCGGATTCGTTTCCCTCCGATGTCCGCACGAGTTCGACGATCGCGGAGTGATCGGCCTGCTCCGCACGTTCGGGTTGCGCGCTTCCCCACGACTGCCAATCCACCGGCGAGAGCACACCGGGAAGATTGCGGAACACGAACTTCAGGTCCACGATGGCCTGCTGCTGTTCGCGTTCTCCTGCAGAATCGAGACCGCGGCGAATGGCCTTCCACACGCGGTGGAAGGTGTACCGGTAGGCGTCGGGATCCCGCCAGCGCAGATCGGTGTCGAGGACGTCGCGTGCCAGATCGTGGGGAAACAACCCGTCCGGCCCTGCTTCGACGAACGACAGCCCACGGAGCCAATCGAACTCGGCGTGTGCATCGGCGAGCTCGAGGGCGTCGCGCAGCAGGGCTTCGCTGGTCACCCGGGCGAGCGCACACACTTCCAGGGCACGGCGATGTGCGATCCCCGGCTCGGTGTCGAGAAACCGTCGGAGCAACATCCCGACGAGATCCGGCGGCCACGGCGCACGTACGTCGCCCCCTCGGACGAAGACGTCCGTGAGCAGAGCGAGCCCGAGCGGATGTCCGTGCGTTGCCCCGATGATCTCGTCGTGCAATTCCTCGGGAACCCGCGCAGCGGTGAGGTAGGCAGCGCTCGTAGCGGGGTCGAAATTCCTGAGAGACACGATCCGGAGCAGATCACCCCAACCCGGATCGGTGCGCCATCCTGCGGAGGGCGGCGACCTGTCGGCGATCACCGTCAGCGTCGTCGCAGGAAGACCGGGAAGAAAGTCGGTTCGGATCCAGTCGTCGAGCACACGTAGCCGCTCGTACGAGTCCAGGAGAAGCACCCTCGGCCGGTCGCCGATGCGACGATCGACCGACGCGAGGACCGAACCGGGCGACGCATCCGTGTTGCGCCCGTCGATCACCGTCACCGCGCGACGGCTCCGTTCCGCAAGATCGGAGATCGCGCCGAGCAGGCAGGTCTTGCCGATGCCTCCGGGACCGTACAGGTACAGCACGGCGATCGAGGGTTCGGGGGAGTCCAGTGCGGAGCGAACGATCTCGAGCTCGGCATCGCGACCGACGAACACGCGTCGCGCCCGTGCGGCGAGACGATCGCTGAGAGGCCGTGAGGACCGCGAGGCGCTCCCCATGCCACCCGATGCTACGCCCGGGGGACCCAACGGTCGGGCAGTCCGACGAGCCGTGCGCTCTCGCGCCACAACCGTTCGGCCTGCTCGTCGCTGCGAACGAGCACCGACGGTTCCGCCCACCACGGCTCGCCGCGGCGCAGTGCGAAACAAACCCGCCCGTCCGGAACGTCGATGTCACCGAGAACGAGGTCTGCGAGCGTGTTCCCGGCTTCGGTCTGCGTGTTGAAGGTGTCCTGCACAATGTCGAGGCGGTAGAGGCATGCTGTCCCGCTTTGCGGCGATGAGAATCCGGGCCGGACAGGGTCTGCCTTCGTGAGAGTGGAACACATTCGACGACACGAGGAGTCACGATGCCCAGGATCACTCCGTGGTTGTGGTTCGACATGAACGCCGAGGAGGCCGCGAACTTCTACATCGGTGTCTTCCCCAACTCCGAGATCGGTGAGATCACCCGCTACACCGAAGAGTCCACCGGAGGCGACATCCCGGTCCCGCCGGGGACTCCGATGACGGTCGAGTTCTTCCTCGACGGTCAGGTCTTCTACGGACTCAACGGGGGACCGCAGTTCCGGTTCTCCGAAGCGGTGTCCTTCCAGATCGACTGCGCCGATCAGGAGGAGGCCGACCACTACTGGTACGCGCTGACCGCCGACGGCGGCGAGGAATCCGCCTGCGGATGGTTGAAGGACAAGTACGGCCTGTCGTGGCAGGTGGTACCGAAACGGCTGAACGAACTGCTCGCCGACCCCGATCCGGAGGTCGCGAAGCGCGTGACCGCCGCGATGATGAAGATGCGCCGGATCGACGTGTCGGTGCTGGAGGCCGCCGCGCGCGGCTGATCGGCGCCCGAGCGCTGCGGTACGTTTCGGTGCATGACCACTCGCACCCAGCGGCTCGACGACCTGCCGTTCACCGGCAGACATCGCCGCCTGCTGACCGGCTCCGGCGTGGGCTGGGCCCTCGACGCCATGGACGTCGGGTTGATCTCGTTCGTCATGGCAGCCCTGGCCGTGCAGTGGGATCTGTCGTCGACGCAGCTCTCGTGGATCGGATCCATCGGCTTCGTCGGCATGGCGATCGGTGCGTCTCTCGGTGGTCTGCTCGCCGACCGCATCGGACGCCGGCAGGTCTTCGCCGCGACGCTGCTCGTCTACGGTCTCGCGACCGGCGCGGCGGCGCTGTCGACCTCGGTGGCGATGCTCATCGTCCTGCGGTTCGTCGTCGGACTCGGTCTCGGCGCCGAACTGCCGGTCGCGTCGACGCTGGTCAGTGAGTTCGCGCCCCGCAAGGTGCGAGGACGCGTGGTCGTGGCCCTCGAGGCGTTCTGGGCGGTCGGCTGGCTCCTGGCCGCTCTCATCGGTTATTTCGTCGTTCCCACCGGCGACGACGGGTGGCGGTGGGCGCTCGCCGTCGGGCTCGTCCCGGCTGCCTACGCCCTCGTCGTCCGGTTCGGCCTACCCGAATCGGTGCGCTATCTCGAGAGTCGCGGACGGCACGCGGAAGCCGAGGCGATCGTGCGCGACTACGAGCGCTCGGCCGGGGTCACCTCCGTGCCGGACGATGACGAACAACCCGGCCGACCTGTCGCCCAAGTCGAGCGTGTACCCCGGGGATCGGTATGGGCGCCGAACCTACGCCGCCGCACCGCGGCGCTGTGGATCGTGTGGTTCGGCATCAACTTCTCGTACTACGGCGCGTTCATCTGGCTGCCGAGCCTGCTCGTCGCGCAGGGCTTCGACCTGGTCACCTCGTTCGGCTACACGCTGCTCATCACGCTCGCCCAGCTACCGGGCTACGGGGTCGCGGCGTGGCTGATCGAGGTGTGGGGACGTCGCCTGACGCTGGGGGTATTCCTCGTAGGGTCGGCAGTCTCGGCGGGATTGTTCGGGCTCGCCGAGACTCCGGGAACGATCGTCGCGGCGGGTATGGCGCTGTCGTTCTTCAACCTGGGCGCATGGGGTGCCCTGTACGCGATCGGACCCGAGTTGTATCCCACGCCGGTGCGGGGCGCCGGCACCGGTTCGGCAGCGGCCTTCGGGCGGCTCGCGTCGATCATCGCACCGCTGCTGGTGCCGGTGCTGCTGGGCGTCGGTGGCAACGGTCTCGTCTTCGGTGCGTTCGCGGTGTCGTTCGTCGTTGCCGCGCTCGCGGCATTCACGCTGCCCGAGCGGGCCGGGACGGTTCTCGACGAGAGGTGACGTCGGGAACCGCCCCGGCCGGTGCTCAGAGACGCTCGCGCAGTTCGACCTTGCGGATCTTGCCCGAGGCGGTCTTCGGCAGGGCACCGAAGACGATGCTGTCGGGAACCTTGAAACCGGCGAGCTGCGAACGCACATGCGCGCGCAGTTCCGCTTCGTCGGCACTCGCGCCGCTGCGCAGTGCCACGTAGGCGACGGGACGTTCGCCCCACTTCTCGCTCGGCGCCGCGACGACGGCGGCCTCGAGAACGGCCGGATGGCTGATGAGCGCCGCTTCGACCTCGACGGACGAGATGTTCTCGCCACCGGAGATGATGACGTCCTTCGCGCGGTCGCGGATCTCGATGTAGCCGTCCGGATGCATGACGCCGATGTCGCCGGTGCGGAACCAGCCGTCCGGCACGGCGCGGGCGGTCGCGTCCGGGTTGTTGTAGTAACCGAGCATCACGTTGTTGCCGCGCAGCGCGATCTCACCGGTCGTCTCACCGTCGGCGGGAACGTCGGATCCCATCGGGTCGACGATGCGGAGTTCGCCGGCCACGACGTTGCCCACGCCCTGCCGCGAGCGCAGCCGTGCCTTCTCGTCCTCGGGGAGGACGTCCCATTCCGAACGCCACTCGCAGATCGCCGCCGGGCCGTACGTCTCGGTGAGCCCGTACAGGTGCGTGATGTCGAGTCCGAGCGCGGTGCACCGCTCGATGAGGGCGGGCGCCGGCGGTGCGCCACCGATCGCCGCGACGACACGATGGTCGATGCCGCCCGCATTCGGGGCGTCGACCAGCGACGCGAGAACGGTCGGCGCGCCGCACAGGTGCGTGACGTTCTCGGTGCGCACGAGATCCCAGATCCGCTCGGGGTCGACCTTGGGCAGGCACACGTGCGTGCCACCGGCTGCTGTGACGGCCCAGGTGAACGTCCAGCCGTTGCAGTGGAACATAGGCAGCGTCCACAGATAGGTGGATCCGCTGTCGAGCCCGAAGTGCGCGACCATCGCCAGGGCCTGCAGGTAGGCGCCGCGCGCGTGGTACATCACGCCCTTCGGATCACCCGTCGTGCCGGACGTGTAGTTCAGGGCGATCATGGTGCGCTCGTCGGCGAGCGGCACGCACCGATGACGGGCGGCGGCGAGCTTGTCCTCGTAGTCGTCGCCGACGACCGTGATCGACGGCAGATCGGCCGTGGCCTCGCGGGCCAGGTCGGCCAGCGACTCCTCGACGAGCAGGACCCGGCTGCCCGAGTGCTCGAGAATGAACCGCAGTTCCGGCGCGGTGAGGCGCGTGTTGAGCGAGACGAGCACGGCGCCCGCGTAGAGCACACCGTAGTGCGCCTCGAGCATCAGCGAGGTGTTCGGCGCGAGTACTGCGACACGGTCGCCGGGCTCGACACCGAGAGCGTGCAGCATGCCCGACTGTCGCAGGCACCGATCGCGCAATTCGGCATAGGTGCGACGGATGTCGCCGTCCACCACTGCGAGGTCGTCACGGAAGACCCGGGCGGAGCGGTCGAGAAATGCCGTGGGCGTGAGTGTTTCGAAACTGAATTGCTCGGTCACGTCTGTCGGTGCTCCTTCGGATTACGTCGCGCGCGCACTCCCCATCGCGAACGATGATGCGCACACCTCCCCGTGTGCTGTGAGGGCGATGACCATTCTTCCAAGAGCCGTTACCGATCTTGAACAGGGTCCACCCCTTTTCCGTACCGGCTGAACGCTCCGTCTGCCGTTGACCGGACCCGGAATCCGGCGTTCACTGAGAGGCACCGTGCTCGTCCACGAGAGAAGGCGAGTGGTATGAGTGCTCGGCAGAACGAAGCCCGCCGAACCTCCCGTCCGGCGCGGCGGCCGACCGCGACGCGCGCGAGGGCCACGGAGACGGAGACTCCCGTCGAGCCTGTGCGGACGCGCAGCCGTCGACCTCGCGAGCCCGAGCCCACCGCGCGGCGTCGCACCCGCGAACCCGAACCCGCTGCACGGCGTCGGGACCGCGACCCCGGAACCGGCTCGCGGCGCACCTCGACCCGAACCTCATCCCGATCGACCACTCGGACATCGACCCGTTCGGACGCCACGCCCCGCTCTCGTGTGAAGCCGGCGCCTCCGAAGGAGAGACGACGACCGCGTCCGCCGGCGAACGACGCCCGGGCAGGGAAACCCACCCGCCCCGGACGTGAGCGGACACGATCCGAGCAGACCCGACCCGAGCAGGCACAGCCGGAACCCACATCGCTCCTCGAGAAGTTGAAGGATGCGCTGCGGGCCGGTGTCCGCAGCGCACTGGCCGAACTCCGGGGACTCGGGGCGAGACTGATCCGGAAGATCCGCGGATGGGTGGACTCGCTCCTCGGCGAGGTCACCAGCGGCGGCGTGGGATTGCAGGCGGTCCTCGCCGGCATCCGAGCCGCGCTGGAGGGTCGCAATCCGGCCCTCGCCGCGCTGGGCGGGCTGATTTCCGGACTCAGCACCAAGGCGAAGATCGGCCTGGCCGTCGTGATCACGCTGGTGCTGCTGCTCGGACCGGTCCTGCTCGTGCTCCTTCTGCTGGCCGTCCTCGTCGCGGTGGTGATCAGCGCCGTCCGGTCCGCGGGGGACTGATCTGCCGGAACGACCGGTCCGTCTGCCGTGAGCAGACGAACCGCCGGTTCGCACCCATCGGGGGTCAGGCTGGCTGCATGACGACCACCGAACCATTCTCGTACCGGGACCAACTGGCCGACAGGCTCTTCCGTCAGCGCATCCTGCGACTGACCGGAGAGGTGGACGACGAGATGGCCGAGCGCGTCTGCTCGGAACTCGTCCTGCTCGCCTCCGCCGACGACCGGCGCGACATCGTCCTGCACATCAACTCACCCGGCGGATCCGTCTTCGCCGGCCTCGCCATCTACGACACGATGCAACTCGTTCCCAACGACATCGTCACCGTGGCAGCGGGATTCGCCGCCAGTATGGGGCAGGTCCTGCTCGCGGCGGGCACCAAGGGCAAACGCGCGAGCCTTGCCCACAGCCGGATCATGATGCACCAACCGTCGGCCGGATTCTCGGGGACGGCCGTCGACATCGCGATCCAGGCCGAGAATCTCGAATACATGAAACTGCAGTCGCAGCAGATCCTCTCGGACGCCACCGGGCATTCACTCGAGGAGATCGAACGCGACAGCGACCGCGACCGGTGGTTCACCGCCGAACAGGCGCGCGAGTACGGCATCGTCGACACCGTCGTCGGGTCGCTCGCCGAACTGGCGCCGTTCGCCGCAGGACGGCAGATGGGACTGGGACGATGAGCACCTACACGATCCCCAACGTCATCGAACGCACACCGGCGGGGGAGCGGTCGTTCGACGTCTTCAGCCGGTTGCTCAACGAACGCATCGTCTTCCTCGGCACCGAGATCGACGACGGGGTCGCCAACGTCGTCATGGCTCAGATGTTGCACCTCGAGGCCGAATCCCCCGATCGGGAGATCGGGCTCTACATCAACTCGCCCGGCGGATCGTCCACCGCGATGCTCGCGATCTACGACACCATGCAGTTCCTGCGCCCGAAGGTCGCGACCTACTGCATGGGACAGGCCGCCTCGGCGGCCGCCGTGCTGCTCGCGGCCGGAGCGCCCGGCCGTCGGCACGTGCTCGCCCATTCGCGGGTGCTGCTGCACCAGCCGTCGGCGCAGGGGCAGGGCACCATCTCGGATCTGGCCCTGCAGGCAGCGGAGGTGATGAGGGTACGGGCCCAGACCGAGGAGATCCTCGCCGCGCACACCGGACGTGACATCGACCGACTGCGCCGCGACACCGACCGGGACCGGATCTTCTCACCGACGGAGGCGGTGGCCTACGGCCTGGCCGATCACGTCGTCGTCGATCGGGACGGATGACCCGTCACGCAGTCACGTGGTCACACTGTGACGCAGTCATACCGTCATGCCGCGCACAACTCGACGCCGGCGTGACCCGTGGTCCGAAGTGTGCGATGCGCGGTCATCCGGCGGATCCCGCGCGCGAGCAGTTGCTCCATCGGAAGTTCCAGCGCATCGCACACGGACCGCAGCATCTCGGAGGAGGCCTCCTTGCGCCCACGTTCGACCTCCGACAGATATTGCTTCGACATCCCGACCGTGCGGGCGACGTCCTCGAGGCTGCGGTCCTGATCGCGACGCTCGTCGCGCAGGATCTCGCCGTAGATCTGGCGGAGCAGCCGGGGCTCGGTGCTGTCGGCTCCCCGCACGGGAGTCCGTGCCGACTTCGCGGCGGTCACACGTGCCGCCTTCGCGGCAGTCACACGTGCCGCCTTCGCGGCAGTGGCGAAATCGATCACGCGACCCTGCTCCGGCTCCATGCCGACCATTGTGCCGTCGATCCGGCGGCATCGGGCCGGGTTCTGCCGAGGACGAACACCGCCCCGGCAGATGTGTAACGGGCCCGTAACCGCAGTTAACCGAACACATGACCTGGCGCCGATAACGTCGGCGCACCACGACGTATACAGCCGTGGATACAGGACAGGAGTTCGGGTGCCGACAGGATTGCACAGGCTTGCGGCTGCGCTCGACGCGCAGCTCGCGGGCACCGACGCGGCATACACTGCGACCTATCCCGGGACCGACGGTGCCCGCCAACCAGTGCACACCGTCTACGTCCCGGCCGACCGCTACGACGCCGGGATCGCGGCACGATGGGGAGCCGACGCGCTCGACGTCCTCGACACCCACATCGACGGTCCCGCGGACCTCGCCGCGGTCACCGGCATCGAACCCGAACTGGCCGACGCCGTCCTCCCTCTCGTGGAGGCCAAACTGCGCACCGAACCGATCGAGGATCTGCGCATCGACTTCGAGGACGGGTTCACCCGCCCCGGCATTCCGGAGCACGAACGTGACGCCGACGAGGACGCCCACGTCGCCCGCGCCGCCGCCGCGCTCGCGACCGATCCCACCGCGACACCCTTCGTCGGCATCCGGTTCAAGTCCTTCGAGGCCGCCACCCGGCGCCGCGGACTGCGCACGCTCGACTCCTTCGTCGCCGAACTGACCGGAAAGTGCTCTCTCCCCGACGGATTCGTCGTCACGCTGCCCAAGGTCACCGCGCCCGAACAGGTCGCCGCTATGGTGACCGTCTGCGAGCATCTCGAGTCCACCTACCCGCTCGCCGCGCCCCTGCGGTTCGAGATCCAGATCGAGACGCCGCAGGCGATCTGCGGACCCGATGGCACCGCTGCCGTCGCCACCATGATCCGAGCGGCCCGGGGCCGCTGTTCGGGACTGCACTACGGCACCTATGACTACTCGGCCGCGTGCGACATCGCCGCCGAGTACCAGGCGATGGACCACCCCGTCGCCGACCACGCCAAGGCCACGATGCAGGTTGCGGCAGCGGGCACGGGGGTGCGGTTGTCCGACGGCTCCACCAACCGCCTTCCCGTCGGCACCCGCGACGAGATCCGCGCGGCATGGGGGCTGCACGCCCACCTGATCGACCGGTCGCTGCGCCGCGGCTTCTACCAGGGATGGGACCTGCATCCGGCGCAACTGCCCACCCGCTACGCCGCGACCTTCGCGTTCTACCGCCGGTCGCTGTCCACCGCCGCGGGACGCGTCGCGGCCTACATCGACCCGGCCCTGTCGTCGGGATACCTCGACGAACCCGCCACCGCCCGTGCTCTCGCCGCCTTCCTCCTGCGGGGAACGAGCTGCGGAGCCCTCACCGAGAAGGAAGTATGCGATCGCACCGGCACGAATCTCGACCACCTGGCCCGGCTCGCGGGTCGACCGACGGCGGTGACGCGATGACCACCGTGATCCGCGCGCGACGCGCTGTGGTGGGGGACGAGGAACGCAGCTGCGCCGTCCACGTGCGCGACGGCCGCATCGTCGCGATCGAGGAATACGACGGTGCCGCTCCGACCGGTGCGCGGGAGACCGTCCTCGCCGACGACGAGGTGCTGCTCCCCGGCCTGGTGGACACGCACGTCCACGTCAACGAACCCGGCCGCACCGAATGGGAGGGCTTCGCGACGGCCACGCGTGCCGCCGCGGCCGGGGGAGTGACGACGATCGTCGACATGCCCCTCAACTCCATCCCGTCCACCGTCGACGTGGCGGCCCTCGAGGTGAAGCAGAAGGTCGCGGACGGGCAGGTCACCGTCGACGTCGGATTCTGGGGCGGTGCGATTCCCGGTAACCTCGCCGATCTCGAACCGCTCTGGGACGCAGGGGTGTACGGATTCAAGTGCTTCCTCGCGTATTCGGGTCTCGACGAGTACCCGCCGCTGGACCGCGAGCAGATGATCGAGGCGATGCGCGTGATCGCCGGCTTCGGCGGCCTGCTCATCGTGCATGCCGAGGACGGACCGACCCTCGACGCGCAGGACCCACCGGCCGGACCGCGCTACGACGACTTCCTGTACTCGCGACCACCGGTCGCCGAGTCCCGTGCCGTGGCCCAGGTGATCGACGGCGCGCGGCAGACCGGGTGCCGCGTGCACATCCTGCATCTGTCGGATGCGGGAAGCCTTCCGCTCGTGGCCGCGGCGAAGGCCGAGGGCCTGCCCGTCACCGCGGAGACCTGCCCGCACTATCTGTCGCTGTTCAGCGAGGAGATCCTCGACGGCTCCACACATTTCAAGTGCTGCCCGCCGATCCGCGAGGCCCGTAACCGGGAAGCGCTGTGGCGCGGCCTGGCCGACGGCACACTCGACTGCATCGTCTCCGATCACTCGCCGTGCCTGCCGGAGTTGAAGAAGTTCGTCACCGGCGACTTCGGCGAGGCGTGGGGCGGAATCTCGTCGCTGCAACTCGGACTGCCCATCGTGTGGTCGGAGGCGCGCAAGCGCGGGCACACACTCGTCGACGTGGTGCGCTGGATGGCCGGTCGCACCGCCGACCTCGTGGGCCTGGCCGACCGCGGTGCCATCGCCGTGGGCAACAGTGCCGACCTGTGCGTCTTCGCGCCCGACGACGCCTTCGTGGTCTTCCCGGAGCGACTGCACCACCGCAACGCGGTGACGCCCTACGCCGAACGTGCACTGGCCGGGGTCGTGCGGCAGACCTGGCTCGCCGGTGAACCACTCACCGTCACCCTCGGCGCCACCGACCCCGCACCGCGTGGTGCGCTGCTCTCCCGAAAGGAAAACCGTTGACCGAAGCAGATTTCCTGCAACTGCCCGATCTCGCCGCGCGATCGCTGGGCGGAGCCGTCGTGTACGCGAACGACGAGTTCTTCGCGAGTCGCGAGAACCTGATCTCGCCGGGCGCACCCGATTTCGATCCTTCCGAGTTCGGGCACAAGGGAAAGGTCTACGACGGGTGGGAGACCCGGCGTCGCCGCGAACCCGGGCACGACTTCGCGGTGGTCCGGCTAGGCGTTCCCGGTGTCGTCGAGGGTGTCGTGATCGACACCGCCTGGTTCACGGGCAACTACCCGCCCTTCGCGTCCGTCGACGGGGTGAACCTCGACGGCTACCCGACCGATCAGGAGTTGCTGGACGCGCCGTGGGAACCGGTCCTCGAGCGCGTGGCCCTGAAGGGCGACACCGCGAACGCCTTCGCGGTGGAAGACGACCGGCGCTGGACGCACCTGCGCCTGAACATCTTTCCTGACGGCGGTGTGGCCCGCTTCCGGGTGCACGGATATGCACGCCCGGACCCGGCCTTCCTCACGGGCACGATCGATCTCGCGGCCCTCGAGAACGGTGGCGACGTCGTCGCGTGCTCGAACCGCTTCTATTCGTCGCCGCGCAACATCATCGGCCTCGGTCGCTCGCGGCACATGGGGGAGGGCTGGGAGAACGCCCGGCGCCGCGACGACGGCAACGACTACGTGGTGATCCGTCTCGCCGGGCAGGGATGCGTCGACCACGTCGAGGTCGACACCTCCTATTTCGTCGGCAACGCACCGGGAGCGGCGCGCCTGAGCGGAATCCCCAGCGGGGACGCGATGTCCGACGAATCGTCCTGGGTCGAACTCGTCCCGCGGACCGCACTGCTGCCGGACTGCCGGCACCGTTTCCGCGTCGATTCGCCGACGCCGGTGGAGTTCGTGCGGCTCGACGTCTATCCCGACGGTGGCATCGCCCGTCTGCGCGTGAACGGACGACTGACCTAGCTCCGATGCGGGTGCGGTGAGCGGTTTCTTACCCGCGCGAAACACGATGACTCGAGCCCGAAAACTTCGGCCCCCAAGCTGTATCCGGCACCGTATACAGCACTGCATCCGAAATGGGAGCGATCACATGACCTCACCGCACCCCGTCGACGCGCGACTACCGTTCCTCCGGCAGTTCGCGTTCGGCCTCCAGCATGTCCTGATCATGTACACCGGATGCATCACCGTCCCGTTGGTCTTCGGCGCGGCCGTCGGACTCGACCGAGACACCATCGCGATGCTCATCAGCGCCGACCTGTTGATCGCCGGTCTGATCACCATCGTCCAGAGCCTCGGTGTCGGCAAACTCATCGGTGTCCGCCTACCCATCGTCTGCGGTGCGACCTTCGCCGGCCTGACGCCGATGATCCTCATCGCGAAGGAATACGGCCTGCAGGCCGTCTACGGCTCCATGCTGATCGGCGGCATCGTCGGTCTCGCCCTGGCCTGGCCTTTCGCCAGGATCATCCGTTTCTTCCCGCCGCTCGTCACCGGTGCCGTTCTCACCGTCGTAGGAATCTCGCTCATCGGCGTGGCCGGTGGGTTGATCGTCGGTACCGACCCGTCGTCGCCCACCTTCGCCTCGCCCACCAACATCGCCCTGGCCGTGCTGGTGATCGGCGTCGCCGTTGCCTTCCTGTGCCTCGGTCGCGGCATCTGGGCCCAGCTCGGGGTCTTGATCGCCCTCGCCGTCGGCACGGTCGTCGCGGTCCCGCTCGGCCTGATCGACCTCGGCGGCGTGACCGGTTCGTCGTGGGTGGGTCTGCCCGCGCCCTTCCACTTCGGTGCGCCGGAATTCCCGATCACCGCGGTCGTCGCCATGAGCATCGTCATGGCAGTGGTCTTCGCCGAGTCCACCGCGAGCATGCTCGCCGTCGCCGAGATCACCGGCAAGCGCGTCAGCAAGGGCGACATCGCTCGTGGACTCGCCGGCGACGGAGCGTCCGCCGTGCTCGCGGGTGTCTTCAATGCCTTCGTCGACACCGTCTTCACCCAGAACGTCGGTGCGGTCGCCACCACCCGCGTCTACAGCCGCTACGTCACCGCCACATCGGGTGCGATCCTCGTGGTCCTCGGCGCGTTGCCCAAGGTGAGCTCGGTGGTCGCGGCGCTGCCGAAGCCGGTGGTCGGCGGTGTCGGCCTGATCCTGTTCGCCACCGTCGCCCTCGTGGGCATCAACACGCTGCGCTCGGTGGACCTGTCCGACCGCATCAACTCGACGATCGCCGCCGTCGCGGTGGGTGTGGGTCTGCTGCCCGAACTCGCCGAGGGCATGTTCGAGCGCTTCCCGTCCGCTGCGCAGATCCTGCTCGGCAGCGGCATCACGCTCGCCGCGATCGCGGCATTCTCGTTGAACCTGCTGTTGAACCACACTCGTCTCGGGACACTGGCTCGCGCGTCCCGGTCCGGCACGCCGGCCCCCGTCACCTCGGCCGGTACCATCTCTCCCAACGGAGTTGCCCATGAACCAGTCGCCGTCTGACGCCTTCGTCGTTCCCGCCGTCGACATCGGCCCGTACGTTCGGGCCGGCGACGAGGCCGAACGAGCTCGTGTCGCCCGTGAGATCGACGAAGCCTGCAGCCGTGTGGGATTCGTTCAGATTCTCGGACACGGCATTTCCGATCCGGTGGTCGACGGCCTCGCCGATGCCCTCGACGACTTCTTCGGTCTGCCGATGGACGACAAGCAGCAGTATCGGGTGGTGGGTGCGAACCGCGGGTACAGCCCGCCGAAGAGCGAGTCGCTGAGCCTGAGCCTCGGCGTCGAATCCGCCAGCCGCATGAACGATTTCTTCGAGGCGTACAACGTCGGCGTGGAGGCCCGGTCGTTCGCCCACCTGGACCTGTCGGAGGACGACTACGGAATCAACGTCTGGCCCGACGTCCCCCGCTTCGAGGACCGTGTGCAGACCTATTTCACCGAGGCTTCGCGGGTCGCGCGGACCCTCACCCGGATCTTCGCCGACGCCCTCGGGCAGGCCCCCGACTACTTCGAACGGCTCACCGACCACTCGATCGACGTGTTGCGGATGAACAACTACGCGCTGCCCGAGGGCACCGTCGACCTCGACGGCGATCTCACCGGCATGGGTGAGCACACCGACTTCGGGATCGTCACCGTGCTGTGGGCCGATCGGGTCGCGGGGCTGCAGGTGCTCGGCTCCGACGGTGTCTGGCACGACGTCGAACCGCTGCCCGGCGCCCTGCTGGTCAATCTCGGCGATCTCACCGCCCGCATCACCGACGACCGGTGGATGTCGACGCTGCACCGCGTCAAGCCGCCGATCGTCGACGGGAGGATCCGGCGCCGTCGTTCGGTGGCGTTCTTCCACGACGGCAACGTCGACGCGGTGGTCTCCACGTTGCCCGAATATGCGGGCCTGGAACCCTATGAACCCATCCTGATCCGCGATCACATCAAAGCGAAGCTCGCCGGGTCGCGGCACGGCAAGGCCAACACCGCTGCTGTGCGGGAAGCCGCCCGGGTGCTGGCGGCGACGGGGGAGAACCGCGAGTGAGTCATGTCGTGCTCGTGCACGGCGCGTGGGCCGGAAGTTGGGTGTGGGACACACTGCTCGAACCGCTCCGTCGGGCCGGGCACGTCCCACATCCGCTCGAGCTTCCCGGTGTCGGATCGTGGGGTGCCGACGACGTGACGCTCGACGACGTCGCCGCGGTCGTGGCCGACCACGTTGCCGGACTCGACGGTCCGGTGATCCTCGTCGGCCATTCCGGTGGCGGCATCGTCGTCACGCAGGTCGCGGAGATGCTACCCGAGCGTGTCACCGGGGTCGCCTATGTGGCGGGGATGATGCTTCCGTCCGGGGTCGACTTCGGGATGCTCTGCGACGGAATCGGTCTCGAATCGCCGGTGGGCATCTCGCGATGGCTCGAACCCACCGAGGACGGTCGCGGGACGATCGTGCCCCCGGAGGCCGGTGCGGCGGTGTTCTTCCACGAGGCGGATTCGGCCGACGCGATCGGTGCCGCGCGCCGACTCGTGCCGCAACTCGAGACCACCCGGCTCATGGCGCCCAGCTGGACACCGGAACGATTCGGGCGCCTGCCACGCCTGTACGTCGAAGCGACACTGGATCGTTCGGTTCCCCTCGTCACCCAACGGGGGATGCAACGCCTCACCCCGGGTGCGCAGGTCGTGTCGCTCGAGTCCGACCATGCGCCACAGCTGTCCGCCCGCGACGACCTCGCGGCGGCGCTGGTGGAGTGGTGCGCGGAGCGCGTCCGAACATAGGTCGGATCTTCACAAAGGTCGAAGCTACGGAACGAGACCGACGTTGTGTGCGAAATCCGGTGGGAAATCGCGCACAAGGTCGGTCTCGTTCGTTCTGCAGGAGGTGCTCCGGGTCAGTCGCCGCCCTTGTACTCGACCTCGAACTCGCCGGCCATGATCCTCTCGCGGTACTCCTCGAACAGCGCCATCGCCTCGGGCGAGATCTTGTCGGCGAAGGCCGGATTGATGACGACGTCCAGGCCGCCTTCGGTGATGTCCACCTCGTAGTACTTCGCCGGGTCGACGTTGCCGGCCTCGACGTCGGCGATCATCGCGCGGAGGACCTCGTCGAGATTCCACACGACGGAGGAGACGACGTTCTGGGGTGCCAGCGGGGTCTGATCCATCGTGTAGCCGGCGACGCCGACACCGCGCTGCTTGGCGCCCTCGATGGTGGCCGCGTCGACACCGCACGTGGAGAACTGGTCGGCGCCCTGGTCGACGAGGGCGTTGACGGCCTCGATGGTCTGGGCCGCCGCGTCGGACCATCCGCCGATGTAGGACGGACGCAACTGGATCTCACCGGGGCCCTTGTAGGTCAGGCGCGCGCCGTCGGCGAACGCCTCGATCTGGGCCTTGCACACCGGGATCTCGAAACCGGCGGTGCCGGCGAGGATGCCGGTCTCCGTCAGGTCGCCGGCGAGGATGCCGGTGAGGAACGAACCCTGATAGAACGGCTGGCTGTAGTCGGCGAGGTTGGCGGTGATGTCGCCGAAGCCGCCGGGATAGGCGAACAGCACGTCGGGGTAGTCGGCGATGATGCCCTTGATGGGTTCGCCGTAATTGAACGAGTGGCCGACGATGAGCTGGTTGCCGTCCTCCGCGAGGTCGGTGACGATCTGGGCGATCTGCTCCGAGGTCGCGCCCGAATCCTGCTGCACCACGGTCAGGTCGATAAGACCTTCCGCTTCGAGTTTCTCGGCGCCCTCGACCATGCCCTGGTTCCAGCCGACGTCGTTGACCGGACCCGAGGTGATGATCGCGGCCTTGACGACCCCGTCGGCCGAGCCGCTCCCACCGGGGTCGGAANGGCGGCTCCGACGACGGCGGCGGCCGCCACAGCGGTACCCAATTTCTTCACGTGGTTCTCCTCGGGGAAGGGAGGGCTCGCGACTGCGAACCCCAGGACTGACGGGAAAGCTGACGGAAAGCTATTTCGCGGGCACGAACGGGATGCCGAGCGCCTTCGGGGAATTGCTGCGCGAGAACCACACGGTTGTGGCGATGACCGCGAGCAACGTCACCGCGTACGGCATGGCCTGGAACAGCTCGTACGGTACCGACGTGGCCTGTCCACCGGACGCGGCCTGTACGCGCAGCTGGAAGGCGTCGACGAGACCGAACATGAAGCCACCGACGATGGCGCCGAGCGGATTCCACCGGGCGAGGATGACGACACCGAGCGCGATCCAGCCGCGACCACCGGTGATGCCGTCCTGGAAGAAGCCCAGGCTGTCGATGACGAGCGCGCCGGCCATACCTGCTGCGGCGCCGGAGATCAGCAGCGTGCTCCATCGGGTGCGGGGGACGGAGACGCCCACCGAATCGGCGGCCTCGGGGCTTTCCCCGGCCGCGCGGATCGACAGGCCGAAGGCCGTGCGGGTGAGCACCCACCACAGGGAGACGACGAGTGCGAGCGCGAGGTAGACGAGCGGGGACTGCGAGAACACGATCGGGCCGAGCACCGGCAGGTCGGACAGCACCGGAAGGTCGAGGGGAATGGTGCCCTGGATGCGCGGCGGTGTACCGGTCATGCCGAACACCTGCAGGTACAGGAAGGACGCGAGTCCGGTCCCGAGGATCACCACCGAGATCCCCGTGATGATCTGGTCGACGGCCATCGTGATCGTCAGGTAGCCGACGATCGCGGCGAGCACGAGGCCCGCGGCGGCGCCGGTGGCGGCGCCGAGCATCGGTTGCCCGGTGTAGTACACCGTCACGAACGCGATGATCGCGCCGACCATCATCTGTCCCTCGATACCGAGGTTCATCAGCCCCGAGCGCTCGGCGAGGCACGCGCCGGCGGCGGCGAGGATGATCGGCACCGCCAGCCGCAGCGCAGCGGTGAACAGCGGGACGAGCGCACCGGCGCCCAGGACATCGGACCAGTTCATCGAGCACGCTCCACGATTCGGTTGGCGAGCAGCACCGTCAGGATCATCACTGCCTGGACGACGGTGCCGATGGACGCGGGGATCTCCTGGGTACGCTGCACCGCCTGACTGCCGAGGGTCAGCCCGGAGACCAATGCTGCTGCGAGCACGATGCCGAACGGATTGCGACGCCCGAGCAGTGCTACCACGATCGCGGTGAACCCGATCCCGGAGGAGATCGCCAGCGACAGTCGGAACTCGCTGCCCAGCAACATGATCGCGCCGGCGATACCGCCGAGTGCGCCGCTGATCAGAGCGGAGGTGACCACGGTGCGGGCGACGGAGATGCCATTGGCCTCGGCGACGCTCGGGCTCCCACCGACGATCTGCGACGCGAAACCGAACCGGGTCGAACGCATGAGCCACCACACCAGCGGCACCGCCGCGATCGCGACGAACACACCGATGTGGATGCGGGTGCCGGGAATCGTCGCGAGTGCGGCCCAGTCGGGAATGCGCTCGGACTCGGGGGTGAAACCGTTGGGATTGGCGAGGGGTTTGCGCACCGCCCACGCCAATGTGTAGAAGACGAGGTAGTTGAGCATGAGCGACGAGATGATCTCGTTGACCCCGAGCCGCGCCTTCAGCACGCCTGCGATGCCGCCGATGCACGCACCTGCGGCCGCGGCGGTGACGGCGACGATCGGGATCGCGATCCAGCTCGTCCCCAACGGCATGCTCAGCACCACGGCCGTCGCGGTGATCGCGCCGACGTCGTAATGGCCCTGCGCGCCGATGGTGATGAAGCCGGTGCGGTACGCGATCGCGTAGCCGAGACCCATGAGGACGAGCGGCGTCATACCCGTGAGCAGGCGGCCGAGTTGCGTATCGCCGCCGAGAGCGGCGTCGAGCATCGTCGCGTAGGCCTGCCCCGGATCACCGCCCGCGAGGACGATGAGGATCCCGCCCGCCGCGAGACCGACGGCGACGGCGAGTAGCGGCACCCCGATAGTGGTCGTGAGACTCCGGATCCGCGACGCGGTGGGCGGCTCGGGTGGCGTCGTCACCGGTGGGCTGAGCGTGGCGGTCATGCTGCAGCCTCCTGGAATCCGCCCATGGCCGAGCCGAGGGCTTCGCGGTCGAACGGGCCTTCGTCGAACTCGGCGATGATCCGTCCGCGGTAGAGCACGACGATCCTGTCGGCGAGGCTGCAGATCTCGTCGAGATCGGACGAGATGAGCAGGATCGCGGCGCCCCGAGAGCGATGGTCGACGAGCGTGTCCCAGACGAACTCGGTGGCGCCGATGTCGAGACCGCGGGTGGGCTGGGCGACGACGAGGACGTCCGGCTCACCGTCGAGGACCCGGCCGAGCACCACGCGCTGGGCGTGCCCACCGGACAGGGTGCCGGCGAGCGTGCGCGGGCTCTGGGCCTTGACCGACAGGGCGGCGATGATGCGCTCGGCGCGTTCGCGGACGGCTGCCCGCGACAGGCGGCCCCAGCGACGGGCGAGCGGGGGATCGGTGTAGCTGTCGATCGCGAGATTGGTGTCGATTCCCAACGACTTGATCAGTCCCCGGGTGTAGCGGTCGGCGGGGACGATGCCGACACCGGCCTCGCGCATCGCGCGGGGGGACGAGGAGTCGATCTCCCGTTCGGCGACGACCACCGCACCGGTGGAGTCGGGGGAGAGCCCGGACAGGACGTCCTCGAGGGCGGACTGGCCGTTGCCCTCGACTCCGGCGACGGCGACGAGCTGCCCGGATGCGACCCGCAGGGTCACGTCGTGCAACTGACCGGGGACGGACACACCGACCAGTTCGAGCATCCGGTTCCCGGCCGGTTCGGTGGCCGCACGGCGGATACCGAGCCCGACCTCACGGCCGACCATGTCGCGGGCGAGTTCGGCGGTGGTGACCCTCTCGGCGCCGTTCCCGCGGATGGGGCGTTCGGCGACGAGCCGTCCTCCCCGCAGCACACCGACCCGATCGGCGGCCTCGAGGACCTCTTCCAGATGGTGAGTGATGAGCACGATCCCGACGCCGCGTTCGGCGGCGAGTCGGCGGACCTGTGCGAGCAGTGAGTGCACCTCGGCCGGAGCCAGATTCGCGGTCGGTTCGTCGAGCAGCAGGTAACGGGCGCCCAGGTGCAGGGCTCGGAGGATCTCGACGCGCTGCTGCTCGCCGACCGACAGGTTCTCCACGCGTGCGGTGGGGTCGCAGGCGAGACCGGTGTTCTTCGCGAGGGCGGCGATCTCGGCTTCGTTGCGCCGCAGGCGCTTCCGGCCGATCACTCCGCGGGACCGGCCGAGCAGGAAGTTCTCCGCAACCGTCATGCTCGGCACGAGCATGAAGTGCTGGTGGACCATCGCGATCCGTTCCCGGCCTCCGTCGATGAGCGACTCTCCGTCCACCGCAATGGAACCGGAGTCGGGCGGGAGAAGCCCGGTGAGGATGCGCATCAGGGTCGACTTGCCGGCGCCGTTCTCGCCGAGCAGTGCGTAGACCTCGCCGGGACGCACATGCAACGACACGTCGCGCAGGACGGTGTTCTCACCGAAGGACCGGTGGATACCGCGCATCACGACGCCCTCGGCGGGAACCGATTCTGTCACTCCCGCAGTGGTGGTGATGCTCGCGGTCGAAGTTGCTGTCACCATACGGTGGGGCCTTCCGAGTAATCGCTATGTGTCGAGTCGAGACGATCCAGGTTGGTAGTTGAGCGGTCGTGTCCGATTCATGACGATTGTGTTTCGGGCGGCGGAAGGGAATGAAGTTCGTGATGCCGACGGAGAATGCAGTGCCGGAACAGGATCGCGTCGCTCGGACGGTCGCCGTCGGACTTCCTCGATCCGGCTCGCCCGGTGCTCTGCGTCGGGGCGCGGTCCGGGAACCCGTAACACGGTCCTCACCTCAGCGAGACGGATCCGCAGTATCGCAGGAATTGACTCGGAGCGATCACCCGTCCGCTCTGTCCAGGAGTCACCTATGGAAGCCCTGCCTCTCATCGATCTGCGTCCGCTGCGCGACGGGAGCGACCCGCACGCCGTCGTCGGCGCGCTCGACGCCGCGTGTACCGACCTCGGGTTCTTCGTCGTCACCGGTCACGGACTCGACCCCGACCTCCGCGCGGCGACGATGGAGCAGGCGCGGCGCTTCTTCGCGCTGCCTTTCGAGGAGAAGATGGAGATCGCCATCGCGAGATCCACCTGTCACAGCGGATATGTGCCGCCGAAGACCGAGGCACTCGACCCCACCGTCGGAGCCGACGGCAAGGAGGCCCTCGACATCACCACCGACCGTGCGGCCGATCATCCGGAGGTGATGGCGGGTACGCCGCTGCACGGTCCGGCACAATGGCCCGCCTCGCTGATGCCCGACTTCAAGAGTGTCGCCGACGAGTACGCGAAGGCGTGTCTGGACATCAACGCCCACCTCATGCGCGGTCTCGCACTCGCTCTCGGCCTCGACGCCGACGCCTTCGTGCCGATGTTCACCGACCCGCTCGGGTCGCTCCGTATGCTGCACTACGCACCCGTTCCTGTCGGCGATACCACACTCGGCGTCGCGCCCCACACCGACTACGGCTCGTTGACACTGCTCGCCCAGAACGACATCGGTGGGCTGCAGGTCGCCGCGCGAGGCGGCGGATGGATCGACGTCGTGACCCCGCCCGACGCGCTGATCGTCAACCTCGGCGACATGATCGCCCGGTGGACCAACCACCGCTACGTCTCCACCCGCCATCGGGTGCTGAATCCCACACACGGACACCGTTATTCGCTGCCCTATTTCGTCACCCCGGACTACCACGCCGTGATCGAGGCGATCCCGACCTGTGTCGAACCGGGCGCGGAGCCGATCCATCCACCGATCGGGGCCGGCGAGTACCTTCAATCGCGGTTCGAAGCGACGCACGCATACCTCGGGGCCCCGACCGACGGTCAGATCGACAAGCACACCGTCTTCGTCTCCAAGTAGTTCTCCGGCCCGGCGGCGCCGTTCTCGTAATCCCAGACGACAGTCTCCTCTCGGTTCCGGTGATCAGCGAGGCCGCGCGCTCGGCGAGGGCGATCACGGGGGCGTTGGTGTTGCACGACGGGAGCACCGGGATGACGGAGGCGTCGACGACGCGCAGTCCGTCCACGCCGTGGACCCGCAGGTCCGGGTCGACGACGGCGTCGGATCCCACGCCCATCGCGCACACAGCGTGATGAGTCGAATCGACCCCGCTGCATCAACTTCGTGTTACGGCTGCGTTGCGTGTCCGGCCGTACAACGAACGAGACCGATGTCGTGTGCGAAATCCGGCCGGAAATCGCACACAACATCGGTCTCGATGGGTGGGTCTCACAGCATGAGGCGCCAGATGCGGTCGCGGGACAGCGGCAGCTCGTGCGGCCGCACCCCGATGGCGTTGCGCACGGCGTTCGCCAACGCCGGGGCCACCGGGTTGAACGGGGCCTCGCTCATCGACTTCGCGCCCATCGGCCCGAGTTCGTCGTAGGTGTCGGCGAAGTAGACCTCGGTGCGCGGGACGTCCGCGAATTGCGGAATATGGTAGTTGCGTAACACATCCGTCGTCACGCGACCGGCGTCGTCTGTGATGATCTCCTCGTACATCGACGCACCGAGCGCCTGCGCAGTGCCGCCTTCGATCTGCCCGCGGCACTGCTCGGGGTTGAGGACGGTGCCGGCATCGGCGGCCTGGACCGAGCGGAGAATCCGCACCTCACCGGTACGGGTGTCGACGGCGACGCGGAAGGCCTGCACGTTGAACGACAGCGAGCGCGGCAGACCGCCGTGCCGGCCCTCGGCGCGCAACCGGCCACCCGCGACCTCCAGCAGCTCACCAGGCGTGACGAGACGATCGCCGCACCGCACGCCGTCGGCCTGCAGCTCGGCCTGCTCCGGGTCGAGGCCGGTCAGCTCCGCGGCAGCCTTGGCCATCCGCCGTCGCAACTCGTGGGAGGCCGCCAGCAGGGCCTTCGACGCGACGACCGTGCCCGACGACCCGAAGGCGCCGGTGTCGTGGGTGGTGACGTCGGTGTCGGACTGCTGGACCACGATGCGGTCGGGAGTGGTGCCGAGCGCGGTGGCCGCGATCTGGGTGTGGACGGTGGTGGTGCCGTTGCCGAACTCCGCGGTGCCCACCCGGGCAAGATACCGGCCGTCGGGCAGAAGTTCGATCGACGCTTCGGAGATGTGCCCGTTGGGCGGGTTGGTCGCGATCATCGCGAGCGCCATCCCCTCGCCGATCCGCCAGTGATCACCGGTCGGCGTGGGCCGGCCGCCGGTGCGCGCCATCGCCCGTTCGGCAAGATCGAGACACTGGTCGAGTCCGTAGCTGCCGTACGTCAGGTCGACGCCCTCGGGATGCGCCGCGACCAGGGGCTCTCCCGGCGCGATGATGTTGCGGCGCCGGAACTCGTACGGGTCGATGCCGAGCTTGATGGCGAGTTCGTCCATGGCCGACTCCACGGCGAAGATCACCTGGCCGAGGCCGTAGCCGCGGAAGGCGCCCGACGGCCGGTTGTTCGTGTACACGGATTCGGCGTCGACCCGCTTGTTCGGGCATCGGTACACCGCGATCGACTCCGTGCAGCCGTGGAACATCACCCCGGGGCTGTGGTTGCCGTAGGCGCCCGCGTCGGCCAGCACGTCGATCGCGAGGGCGGTGAGGACACCGTCGGCGTCGGCGGCGAGGGTGACGTCGACCCGCATGGGATGCCGGCACGGAGCGACGGTGAGCTGATCGGAACGGGTGAACTCCCACTGCACCGGGCACCCCGTCTTCAGGACCGCCGCCGCGACGACATCTTCGACCAGCATCTCCTGCTTGGCGCCGAAACCCCCGCCCACCCGGGCCGTGTGCACGCGCACCCGGTCCCGGTCGAGTCCGAAGATATGGCACAGCTCGTCGCGCACCAGGAACGGAACCTGTGTGGAACTGCGGATGACGAGCCGTCCGGCCTCGTCGAGATGACCGATGGCTCCGTGTGTTTCGAGATGGGTGTGTTGGACGCGGTGGGTCTGCCAGCGTCCCTGCACCACCGCCGCAGCGGACGCGACCGCCGCGTCGACGTCCCCGCTGCTGCCGTGGATCGCGGCGACGACGTTGCGTCCGGGATCGGCGATGCGCGCGTCGGCGGACTTGTCGGCGTGCAGGAGGGGAGCCCCAGGCTTCCGGGCCTCGTCGGGATCGAGGACGAAGGGCAGTTCCTCGTACTCGACGTGGATCGACGCGAGCGCCCGGTGTGCGATTGCCGGACTCTCGGCGACCACCGCGGCGACCCGCTGTCCGCGGAAGCGCACGACCCGGTCGAACAGGTATGTGTCGTCGGGATCGTCGTTGCGGTTCTCGTGGCGAGCGGTCGAATAGGCGGTGGCCGGGGCGTCGCGGTGGTACAACACAGCGTGGACACCGGGGAACGCCTCGGCGGCCGAGACGTCGACGGAGAGGATCCGCGCATGGGTGTGCGGGCTGCCGAGGACGGCGATGTGCAGCAGGCCCTCGACGGTGGTGTCGAGGGTGTACGGCTCGGTGCCGGTGACGACCCGCGTCGCGGCCGGTGCGCGCTGCGAGCGGCCGCACGACGGGCCATCGACCTGCTCGACGTTGGTGCGCGACCGCAGGGCATCCTCGATCGATCGGTAGCCGGTGCACCGGCACAGGTTGCCCTTCAAGCGTTTCGGCAGGTCGTCGAGATCTTCGTCGGTGAAGGTGGACGCGGTGACGATCATGCCTGCGGTACAGAAGCCGCACTGGAAACCGGCGGCGTCGGCGAACTGTTGTTGGACGGGATGCAGGTCGTCGGGGGTTCCCAGTCCCGCGACCGTGGTGACCTCGCGACCCTCGACCCGCACGGCCGGGACCACGCAGGAGTGGACGGGTTCGCCGTCGAGCAGGACCGAGCACGCGCCGCAGTCGCCGGCGTCGCAGCCCTTCTTGACCTCGAAGTGCTCGGTCTCGCGCAGCAGGGTACGCAGGCACTGGCCGGGCCGGGGGTCGACGTCGCGTTCGCGGCCGTTGACGGTGAGTTTCACGGCTGAACCTCCGTTTTCGGCAGTGCAGTGTTCGACAGTTCGGTGCGGATCTCTTCGGCGAGCACCGCGGTAACGGCACGTCGCCAGTCGGCGGAGCCATGCGCATCGGTGTAGTAGCTCGTCGTCGGGACGAGACGGGCCAGTGCGTCGGACAACGCCTGTGCCGACGGGACTTCCGTGAACCGCAGGAGACAGGGACGCACCGTCGACGCGGTGATCGACAGCGTGACACTGCCGTCGTCGTCGCGGCGTCCGATCACGACGGCCCCCGAACGTCCCAGCGGAGAGAGGGCGATCTTGCGGAAGACCGTGCGGGAACTCAGGACCCGCAGAGGAATCCGGATGCTCCGCAGGATCTCTCCGGGTGCGAGGGCGTTGGAGGCGACTCCGAGGACGAAGTCGGCCACCGGGATCCGCCGTTCGCCGCCGTCGATCGTCCAGATCACCGCGTCCGCGTCGAGTGCGGTCGCCAGCGAGATCATGGCACCGGCGGGGAAGGACAGGCAGATGTTGCCGCCGACCGTGGCGCGCTTCCAGATCTTCCACGACGCCAACAGTGCCTCGGCGCACTGCCGGAACAGCGGTGCCGCAGTATGTTCCGCCTCGTCCGAGAGTGCGGCCATCTGTTCGACCGTGCAGGTCGCGGCGATCTCGAGAGCGTCGGGGTGCCGGGTCACGGCAGGCCAGCCGAGACCGGACAGATCCACGAGTCGGTGGAGGTGCGGTTGCGGTTCGGAGAACAACCAGGTGCCACCGCCGAGCGGGGCCGCGCCCTCCTCGAAGGTCAGATCGGTGCGGTCGCGGGCGATGTCGTAGGCGGTGATGTTGTGCAGATCCATCGCCTTCACCCCGCCTTGGCGACCAGCGCGGCGTGTTCCGCCGCGACCTGCCGTGCCACGACGTCCTCGTCGACGGTCCGGACCTCGTCGCGGACGACCACCTCACGGCCGTTGATCAACAGCAGTTCGAGAGGCGGTGTGCTGCCGAGGACGAGGGCCGCGACCGGGTCGGCGATGCCGGAGTGGGCGAGGCCGTCGATCCGCCACAACGCCAGATCGGCGAGCTTGCCGGGCTCGATCGATCCGATCTCGTCCTCGCGTCCGAGGACCCGGGCGCCGCCGATGGTGGCGAGTTCGAGGCTCTGCCGCACCGTCATGGCGCGGGGGCCGCTGCGGGCACGGGCGAACAGTGCGGCGTGGTGGGCCTCTTCGAGCATGCAGCACGACTCGTTGCTCGCGGCACCGTCGACGCCGAGGCCGAGCGGCACGCCCGCGGCGTAGAGGTCGGCGGCGCGGGCGATGCCGGCACCGAGCCGGGCGTTCGAGGTGGGGCAGTGGGCCGCACCTGTACCCGACGCGGCGAGCACACCGATGTCACGGTCGTCGAGGTGCACGGCGTGCGCGTACCAGACGTCGGGTCCGGTCCAGCCCAGCGACTCCATGTACTGGACGGGCTTGCATCCGAACTTCTCGAGGCAGAAGTCCTCCTCGTCGAGGGTCTCGGCGAGATGGGTGTGCAGCCGCACCCCGAGATCGCGGGCGAGCAACGCGGACTGCTTCAGCAGCTCACCGGTCACCGAGAAGGGCGAGCACGGCGCGAGCGCGACCCGCAACATCGAATCGAACGACGGATCGTGCCAGCGGTCGACGGCCTCGCGGCTGCCCTCGAGGATCGCGTCGATGTCCTCGACGATGTGATCGGGCGGCAGACCCCCGGCGCTCGCACCGAGGTCCATCGACCCGCGGCAGGGATGGAAGCGGATACCGACCTCGGCCGCTGCGGCGATCTCCGCGCCGAAGACGTCACCGCCCTCGCGGGGCACGACGTAGTGGTGGTCGGTGCTGGTCGTGCATCCGGTGCGCACCAGATGCGCGAGTGCGCCCTTGGCCGCGACGTGCACGGCGTCGGCGTCGATGCCACCCCAGACTGGATAGAGGGTGGTGAGCCATTCGAACAGGGTGTGGTCGGCGGCGAGCCCACGCGTGATCCATTGGTACAGGTGGTGGTGGGTATTGATCAGGCCGGGGGTGAGCACGCAACCGGTGCCGTCGACGATCTGCGCATCGTCGTAGCCGGTCGGTTCGCCCGACCCGACCGCGACGATCCGGTTGCCGGAGACGACGACATAACCGTCGCGGTGTTCGGCGCGGGCGGCGTCCATGCTCACCACGTGTGCGCCGCGGATGACGAGCGGCCGGGTGGTGGGATGCGCGTGCATAGTCGACTCCTCGGATCGTCGGGAGTCTTCAGTCAACTGCGCCGAACAGATGTACCTCTGCGGCAGCACGCACGAAACACCTCGGAAATCCGCGGCTCGTACTGTGCGATCGTCCAAGACAGTCACCAGGAGGTGAACATCGTGCTTCTTCGAGATGTGGTGGAGGCGCCGGGGCTGGGAATCGGTGTACTGCACGGCGACGCGGAGGCCCTGAGCCGTCCCGTGCTGCGCGCGTGCACCACCGACATGCCCGACCCCACGCGCTACGTCAGCGCAGGCTCGCTCGTGTTCACCGGCCTGGTGTGGCGACGCTCCGTCGAGGACTCCGACCTGTTCGTCAAACGGCTCGTCCGAGCGGGGGTGACGGCGATGGCCGCCGGCGAGGCCCTGCACGGCCGGGTACCCGACGACGTGATCGAGGCGTGTGCACGACATCGCATGCCGCTCCTGGTCGTGCCCGACGAGGTGCCGTTCAGCCGGGTCATCGAATACATGACCGGGCATATGGCCGGAGCCCGGATGGATCGTCTGCAGACGGGACTGGCACGGCAGCGGCAATGGCTCGCCGCCGTCGCCGACGGTCGGAGTGTGGGGGAGCTGCTCGACGGACTCGCGCAGCAGCTCGGGGTGGAATCGACGCTGATCACCTCCACAGGCGTGACGGTCGCAGGAGGTGCTGAGCTCGACGACGCCGAACTCGACCGGATCACCGCAGCAGCGTTGACCGCCGACCGCTTTCCACTGCGGCTCGACGGTGACTTCACCGTCCTGCCGGTGGGACGCGGACTGACGGACCGGATCGACGCGTGGTTCCTGGTGATCCGGCACGACGAGAGCGGACCGGAGTGCGTCGAGGCGTTCTCCGAACTCGCCGCGGTGGTCGCTCTCGATCGGATCCGGCGCGACGAACGGCGCCGGGTGGCATGGGAGATCACCGACCGGACCCCGACCGTGCGCGCTGCGGACTCGCGGGTCGCGGTGGTGGCCGAAGCCGAGGGCCGGATCTCGCCGGACGTCCTACGCGGTCTCGTCGAGGACGTCCTGGACGGAGCGGTCACGTCGATCGACGCGGCGAACAGGGTGGTCGCCCCGGCGATCGGCAGCGACGTCGACGTGGCACGGCTGTTGAGCCGACGCCTCGGGCGTCTCGCGCCGGCGTTGCGCGGCGACCGGATGTTCGTCGGTGTCGGCGGGCAGAGTTCCGACGACGACCCGGCCGGCGCGGTCCGCGCGGCGGCATCGGCATGCGCTGCAGCACACAACGATCCGGGTCCGGTGTCGGTGCGACGTGCCGAACTCGATTCGGCGCTCGACCTGTTGTCGACCCTGCCCGACGAACTGCGTCGCGCCTACGCCGACCGGCTGCTCGGGGACGTCGTCGAACACGACCGACGCACCGACGCGGGTCTGCTCGCGACCCTCGAGGCATTCCTCGATTGCGACGGATCGTGGCGGCGCACGGCCGATCGACTGCACGTGCACCTGAACACGGTCCGCTACCGCATCGGGCGAGTCGAAGCGCTCACCGGGCGTTCCCTCGCGCGCACCGGTGACCGCTTCGATCTGTATCTCGCGCTGCGTTCGTTGGAACCCGCTCTCGCGTGAGCGGTATCCGTTGTCGTGCCGCGTGAGTGGTCACATGGCGCCGGTGTAGGGCTCCCAGGAGATGCCGGCATCGGGGGCGTCCTCGCGCAGCACGCTCGCCTGGATCAGTCCGTAGGGCCGGTCGTCGGCGTGGAAGACCTCACCGGCGTTCTCGACTCCGAAACGTGCCAGGTCGTAGAGGAAGTGGTGCTTGTTCGGTGCGGACAGGCGGATCTCGGCGATCGATGGGTACCGCTCGAGCACGGCGCGGCCCATCTCGTACAGGCTCTGTTGCAGGGCCTTCGAATGCAGGTTCGCGAACACCTCGAGGAGGGTGGCGCGCACGCCCGCGTAGACGGTGTCCCAGTCGACGTCGGTCGATGCGAACCGCCAGCGCGCCTGGAGGCTCGTCGCCATGATGCGATCCTCCGCCGGTTCGAGAACCGTGTACGGGTCGGTGAGGAAGCCCTGGAACTCCGAGCCGGTGGACTTGAGGACGACGAGATCCTTCAGGCCGCCGACCACCCATTCGCGTCGGTCGGTCCCGGTGCCCTCGACGGTGATCGCGGCGGTGCGGACCTCGGATCCCTTGCGCGTCCAGGTGTGGTCGTGCTCGGCGCCGTCGACGACGACCCGCTCCCAGGCGTACTCCTCGATCTCGATGCGCGCCGAGCGGACGGGTTCGACGTCGTCGACGAAATGCCGCGCGAGCGCGAGGCCGTACTCCTCGACGAACTCGACGCCCTTCTCCTTGGCGTAGGAGTAGATGGTCTGCTTCTGGCTGTCGGTGGGCAGCACCGTGCCCTGATCTCCCTCGAGATGTGCGGCGTCGAAATCGCCGTGCAGGCAGGACGAGACGTTCAGGTCGCGGATCTCGTGCCGGTCGGTGTCGCGCACGATGCGCACCACCCGATTCTCGGCCTTGCCGTAGCGGTGCGGTCCGAGGACGATCTTGCCGGTCAGTTCGGTCATGGTGGTCAGCTCCCGCGGTAGGTGGAATACGAATAGGGCGACAGGAGGAGCGGCACGTGGAAGTGGCTGCTGCCCTCCGGGATACGGAAGGTGACGGTCACCTCCGGATAGAAGGACGCGACTCCGCGGCGCGAGAACCAGTCACCGGTGGCGAAGGTCAGGTGGTAGGTGCCCTCGGGCAATGGATCGGTGAAACCGGTGAGACGACCGTCGTCGTCGGTGACACCGGCGCCCAACGAGGTTCCGTGCGTGTCGGTGAGGATGACGTGCAACCCCACCGCGGGGGCACCGGCCGTCGCGTCGAGCACGTGGGTACTCAGGGTGTTCATGCGCGGCTCCCTGCGGTCTCGATGACGATCCGCTCGAGGCGGAGTCGGGTGATCTCGGCGAGCGCCGCACGCATCTCGGCTTTCTCGCTCTCCGGGTCGTTGCGGAGGCGACGCTCGAGGATCTCCAGCAGTTCCGGTGCCGTGCGGCCGGCGGCGCGGACGAGGTAGACGTGCCCGAACCGTTCCTCGTATTCACGGTTGCCGGCGGCGAGCCGGTCGAGGATGTCGGCGTCGGACGTGGTGACGGCGGACTGCTCGCGGCGTGAAGCAGCGTGTTCGCTGCGTTCGCCGATGCGCGGGTGGCCGGCGAGGGCGTCGGCGAGGTCGTCACCGTCGAGGTTCTCGGCCGCGGCAGCGGCGGCGGTGAGCAGCACGGTGCGCGAACCGAACGGGCGCGCTGCGACGACGGAGTGTGCCCATGTCCGGCTCGAGCAGCAGTCGAGCAACAGTGCGATGGCCTCGTCCTCGGGCATCGCATCGAACCGGGCCGTTGTGAGCTGCACGGACCCTCCTTTCGTCGGTGCATTCGATACTGTCCGGTGGGCGTGCGGCGGGGGAGGTGCAAGCGCTACAGAGTTCGGTTCGCCGCGGGTGCGCCGGTTGGATGATCGGCCAACGAGGTGGTTGCGTCTTGAACGTTTTTCTGGAATAGTTCCAGTTATTGGATTTATTCCAGAAGAAGTGGGCGACCCGGGTGGGGTCGCAGGGTTGAAGGAGTGATCACATGTTCACCGCCGACCGTCCTCGAGCAGTGACGCTTCCGCCGGTCGTGCTCGGCGGACTGCGACCTCTCTACCGGCAGATGGTCCGCAACAACGTTCCGGCCGCATCGTTCGAGCACACCGCCGGACGGGCCGTCTTCGACGTCTGCCTGATCGCGGGGGAGCACGGTCCGCAGCTGCAGGTCCGCGCCCGCGACTTCGGGATCGACTTCACGCTCGCGATGACCACGCATTTCCGTATCGCGCCCGTGATGAGCGACGACCAGTACCGCGCACTGTGCGCGGTGCTCACACCCGGCGCCGAACCGGCACCAGGCATCGTCCTCGACTTCCTGCAGCAGGTGGTCGTGCAGTCGCCCGCGGTGCTCGCGCGGACGCACACTTGCGCTGCTTGAGTCCGAATTTGCTCGTCCTGTGGACATGAGCACACGCTCCGGCAGCGTGTTTCTGTCCGCACGGTGCGCACATCCACCCGAACGCGAACGGCCCGGCAGAAAATCCTGCCGGGCCGTTCGGGATAGTGCGTCTACAGCGAGTCGGGTCTACAGACCGGGTCGCTTGCCGACCGTGAGCGTGACCTCGCCGGTGTGCGCGAAGAAGTCGTTGCCCTTGTCGTCGACGACGATGAATGCGGGGAAGTCCTCGACCTCGATCTTCCAGACCGCTTCCATGCCGAGCTCTTCGTACTCGACGACCTCGACGTTCTTGATGCAGTCGAGCGCCAGGCGCGCGGCCGGGCCGCCGATGGAGCCGAGGTAGAAGCCGCCGTACGTGTGGCATGCGTCGGTGACCTGCTTGGAGCGATTGCCCTTCGCGAGCATCACCATCGAGCCACCGGCGGCCTGGAACTGGTCGACGTAGGAGTCCATACGACCGGCCGTCGTCGGGCCGAACGAACCCGACGCCAGACCCTCGGGGGTCTTCGCCGGACCGGCGTAGTAGACCGGGTGATCCTTCAGGTACTGCGGCATCTCCTCACCACGGTCGAGGCGCTCCTTGATCTTCGCGTGCGCGATGTCGCGCGCGACGACCAGCGGACCGGTGAGCGACAGGCGCGTCTTGACCGGGTGCTTGGACAGCTCGGCGAGGATCTCCGGCATCGGCCGGGTGAGGTCGATCTTGACCGCGGCACCCTTGCCGGTGCCCGAGACGCCCGACGTCTCGGAGTCGAGCTGGCTGTCGGTGATCTCGGGCAGGAACTGACCGGGGTTGAACTCGAGCTGCTCGAGGAAGACACCCTCGGGCGTGATCTTGGCCTTGGCCTGGCGGTCGGCCGAGCAGGAGACGGCGATCGCGACGGGCAGCGACGCGCCGTGGCGCGGCAGGCGGACGACGCGGACGTCGTGGCAGAAGTACTTGCCACCGAACTGCGCGCCGATGCCGATCTTCTGGGTGAGCTCGAAGACCTTCTTCTCGAGTTCGAGATCGCGGAAGCCGCGGCCGGTGATGGCACCCTCGGTGGGCAGCTCGTCGAGGTAGTGCGCCGAGGCGTACTTGGCCGTCTTGAGCGCGAACTCGGCGGAGGTGCCGCCGACAACGATCGCGAGGTGGTAGGGCGGGCACGCCGCGGTGCCGAGCGACCGGATCTTGGCCTCGAGGAACTGCATCATCGAGTCCGGGTTCAGGATGGCCTTCGTCTCCTGGTACAGGTACGACTTGTTGGCCGATCCGCCGCCCTTGGCCATGAACAGGAACTTGTAGGCGTTCTCGTGGCCCTTCGCGGTGTCCGCGTACAGCTCGATCTGCGCCGGCAGGTTGTTGCCCGTGTTCTTCTCGTCCCACATCGTCAGCGGGGCGTTCTGCGAGTACCGCAGGTTCAACTTCGTGTACGCGTCGTACACACCGCGCGCGATGGACTCCTCGTCGTCACCCGGGGTGAGCACCTGCTGGCCGCGCTTGCCCATGACGATGGCGGTGCCGGTGTCCTGGCACATGGGCAGCACGCCGCCGGCGGCAATGTTTGCGTTCTTCAGGAGGTCGAGCGCAACGAACTTGTCGTTGTTCGACGCCTCGGGGTCCTCGAGGATGCTCGCCAGCTGCTTCAGGTGATCCGTGCGCAGGTAATGGGAGATGTCGTGCAGCGCGGTCTCGGTGAGCAGGCGCAGGGCCTCGGGTTCCACCTTCAGGAAGGTGCGGCCGTCGGGTCCTTCGACGGTGGACACCCCCTCGGTGGTCAGCAACCGATACTCGGTGGGGTCTTCCCCGATCGGCAGCAGGTCCTCGTAGAGGAAGTCGGCCATTGTTTCTCCTGGAAGAGGGCTGGTGATCGCCGCACACGTTAGCGGCGCCGGCGCAAGGCCTTGACAACGGGGCATGTGACGGACTCGACCTGCAAACTCGATGTGACCTGCGTCTCGCGACTTTCGGCGGCGTGTTTATGTCGCCGACGACCGGAAATCCCGGAAGGAAGTCGAGGCCGGAGTGTTCGCCGTCACGGCGGCCGGCAGGCCCCGATCCGTACACTTGACCGGATGTTCGAGAGTTTCCGGAGGGATCGCACGTGACCGTAGAAATCGAACGGTTGCCCTCGCCCGAGACCGGACGCCTGCCGTCGCTGGCCTGGCTTTCCCGTTTCCACGCCTGGATCGATCTCGCCGTCGTGATCGCGGTGCTCGTCACCACCAACCTGATCGCCCACTTCACCACGGCGTGGGCGTCGATCGCGACCGTGCCGATCGCAGCATGCGTGCTGGTCGCGATGATGCGTCGACGCGGCATGCGCTGGTCGGAACTCGGCCTCTCACCCCGGCACTGGAAGAAGGGGACGCTCTACTCGGTAGCAGCCGTGGCCCTCGTCCTGGCGGTGGTGGCGATCGGCATCGCCCTGCCGTTCACCAGGCAGTTCTTCCTCTCCGAGCGCTACGCCACGATCTCCGGTGCCCTCGTCGCCTCGATGATCATCATCCCGCTCCAGACCGTCATCCCCGAGGAACTCGCCTTCCGCGGGGTGCTCCACGGAACCCTCGAGCGAGTGTGGGGCGCACGCGGGGTCTTCGCCGCGGGATCCCTGCTGTTCGGGCTGTGGCACGTCGCCTCGTCGTTCGGTCTCACGGCGGGTAACGCCGGCCTCAGCGCCTTCCTCGGTGCCGGGCTGCTCGCGCAGATCGCCGGCATCGTCGGCGCGGTGATCGCGACCGCCGCCGCGGGCTTCGTCTTCACGTGGCTGCGTCGTCGCAGCGGCAGCATCCTCGCGCCCATCGCCCTGCACTGGTCGCTCAACGGCGCCGGTGCCCTCGCCGCCGCGCTCGTCTGGCACGCCACACTCAACTGATGGCGCTGGCGGTCTGTCTCCTGTTCGACACCGAGACCGACCGCGCGATCCGGCGCCTGTGGGGCCGGCTCGAGGAGAGCGGCATCCCGACCCTGCTCACCCACACGCACCGCAAGCACGTGCCGCACCTGTCGTACGCGGTACTGCGGACCTACGACCGGGCCGCCGTCGTCTCGGCCCTCGAGGGCGTGCCCGACGGGGGACCGGTCCCGGTCTACATCGACACGCTCGGACTGTTCCGGCGCGGCCGGGCGTCGCTCGTGCCCGCCCCCTCGTCCGAACTCGTGCAGCGACAGGACCGCGTCGTGCGGGTCGTGGAGACGACGGGAGCGGACCTGCACCGCTACTACGTCCCGGGACGCTGGACCCCGCACTGTTCGCTGAGTCCCCGAACCCGGCGTGAGGAACTCGATCGTCTGGGCGCGGTCGTCTACGACGTGCTGCCCATCGAAGCGACACTCGATCGCGCGGTGCTGATCGACACCGCCACCGGCGAGCACACGCCGCTACGGATGATCCCGTGAGGGAAACTCACTCCTCGGGGTTCTCCACCCACGGTCCGTACGGGGGTGGGCCCTCGCTCTGGATCTGCAGGCCGAAGTGCGGACAGTGCTTCCACACGTAGCCGTGCAGGACGTGTTCTTCCGACGTCGCGGTGTTCATCAGTACGAGGTCGCCGCTGGGGCGGTGTTCGAGGGCGAAGCCGGACTCCCGCTGATCGAGAACCCACCATTTCGCAGTGCTCATGTCGGTGTCCTCCGCATGATCCGCTCGGCAGACGCGCACCTCCCACGTTAGCGCGGAAACCGTTCGTGATCGGCCGATTCGGCGATCACGATCCGTTCAGGACCCGGGCCGTCGCCTCGTCGGCGGGATAGAACGCCTCGATCGCCAGTTCCGACACCGTCACGTCGAGCGGGGTCCCGAAGAGGGTGGTCGTGCTGAAGAACGACAACTCGCCGGCCTCGGTCCGCAACCGCATCGGCACGACCAGCGAATGCGGTTCGATCTCCTCCACCGGATCGTCGCAGGGATAACCGGCGAGTTCGTCGTACAGGCGCAGCAGGACAGGGTCGGCGGTCGCACCGATCTGGTGTTGCAGCCGGGCGAGCAGATGACCGCGCCACTGCCCGAGATCGACGATGCGCGGCGCCAGTCCCCGCGGGTGCAGAGTCAGTCGCAGCACGTTGATCGGCGGTTCCAGCAGTTCCGGAGCGCACCCCTCGACGAACACCCCGACGGCGTCGTTGGAATCGACCATCGTCCAGTGCCGGTCGACGACGAGTGCGGGAAAGGGGTGGTGCGACGACAGGATTCGCGTGATCGCGTCGGAGATCGCCGCCATCGGCATATCGCCGAGGTGATGCTCGGGGTAGACAGGCGCATGTCCCGCCGCGACCAGAATGGTGTTGCGTTCGCGCAGCGGGATGTCCAGCCGGTCGCTCAGCTTCAGCACGGTCGCGCGTGACGGGCGGGACCGGCCGGTCTCGACGAAGCTGAGATGCCGCGACGAGATGCCGGCGGTATGGGCCAGGGTGAGCTGGCTCAGGCCGCGGCGCTCGCGCCATGCCCGCAGCAGGGCGCCGGCGTGGGGAGTGTCGACCGTGGTCATGCACCCGACAGTAGAGCCGGCGGGGAACGGTCACCATTACTTCCGGGGTAATCGATTCCGTGCACGACGCGGCGCAGGGTGGTCCCCATGAACGCATACGCAGTGGCTCATCTCCGCAACGTCGACCTCAACGACGACATCGTCCGGTACATCGAGACCATCGACGACACCCTCGCCCCGTACGACGGACGCTTCCTCGTCCACGGCGTCGACCCCGAAGGGATGGAAGGACCCTTCGAGGGGAACCTCGTGATCATCGAATTCCCCGACGTCGACCGTGCCCGGTCCTGGTACGAATCCCCGGAGTACCAGGCGATCCTCCCGCTGCGCACCGAGAACTCCGAGGGATGGGCGGTCGTCGTGCAGGGCACACCGCCCGGCTACCGCGCCACCCACTTCCTCGACAAGGTGTTCGGCGCTCAGCGGTAGTTCAGGACAGGATGCCGGCCGCCCGGGCCGATTCGGCGTAGGCCCGCGCCAGCGACTCCACCGTCTCGTGGGCGTTCAACCCGCTCGGATTGGGCACCACCCACAACGGGACGTCACCGATCGTGTCGTCCTGCCGCCCGGCCTTCGCCTTGCGCCGGCCGAAGGCCGCGCGGTAGGCGGTGATGCCCGCGACCGCCACGGCGCGAGGGCGGAACTCCGCCACCACGTGCGCCAGATGGCGTCCGCCCTCACGCAGTTCCTCGTCGGTGAGCTCGTCGGCGCGGGCCGTCGCACGCGGCGCCAGGTTCGTGATGCCGACACCCCGCTCGAGCAGGTGATCGCGGTCGGCGTCGCTCATACCGGACGACGCGTCGATCGGCCGGTCGACGATGCCGGCACGGAACAGGGCGGGGTAGAAGCGATTTCCGGGCCGCGCGAAGTGGGCTCCCGTCGCGGCGGTCCACAATCCCGGATTGATGCCGACGAACAACAGGCGGCAACCGGGCGCGACGAGATCGGGGATCACCGCATCGCGGAAGGACTCGAGTTCGGCTCGCGTGAAACCCATCCACCCAAACTAGCCGGAGCGACGCTCAGTCCGGCGGGAGCCAGGCTCCGTGCAAGCCGGCCGGGACACGGATCGGCAGACGGACCCGCGCGATCGGGCCCGATGCCGGGTCGGATGCGGGGAAGATCAGGAACCAGCTCGACATGTCCTCGCGGTCGGTGGCGATGGTGCCCCAGTGGTCCGCCGCGTCTCCCGGCATCAGGATCGGCTNGGAGCGAGACTGTCGTGCGTCCACACCGACTCCGTACCCGCCTGTACGTCGAACCAGCACAACGAATCGGCCGATCCAGGAGGTAGGTTCGAGGATCCGCTCTTGCCGATCGTCGCTACGACGCGGTGACCGAGGGTTGTGGACCGGTCGTCTATGCGCGGGAACTCCATGTCGCGCTCGCACAGGACGGTCCGCGTGATCCCGTTCCGTCCGATCACCGCACGGCTCAGGGTGGACCGGTTCGGTTCGCTCTGCCGAGTCAATCCGCCGGGATAACACCATTCGACGTAGTCGAGCGCGACGTCGCCGTCGGGCAGGTCGAAGGCGTTGGCGGTGTGCCACATCCAGAACGTGTCGGTCGAGAACCACCGCACCGCGCCGCTGTCGCGGGGGACGAGCGCGACACGCGTTCCGAGATCCGGCTTCCAGTCGAGCGGCGACCCGCCGGAGAAGATCTGCGAGAGATCGAACACGAGCGGGGCCAGGACCAGAACGACATAGGTCGGCGTCAGTGCCATGTCGTGGATCATCAACGGCCGGTCCATGCCGTCGATCGGGGTGGGCGCGCGCGTCACCGTCCCGTCCGGCGCGACCACCGACCAGGTCAGATACGGCGGGTCGAGCATGTAGCAGAAGGCGACCATCTCGCCGGTGTGCGGATCGATCTTCGGGTGCGCCGTCAGCCCGACCGGCAGGGTTCCGTCGAAGGTCTCGCGTCCGAGCGTCTCGAGGTCGGAACCCAAGGTGTACGGTGGCGCCGCTTCGGCCATCGCCATGAGCCGCCCGCCGTGCCGGACGATGTTGATGTCCGGCAGCTCGCGCATGGTGTTCGCCAGGTCGGGCCCGACCTCCTCCTCGGGAGGGAAGTACGGATCGGTGATGCCGGCCCACAGCGCGCGACCGGCCTTCTCCTCCGCGACGACCTGCGGGGTCCGCACGAACCTGTTCGTGTAGCGCGCGGTGCCCCCGGCGATCTGCACGCGGTGGACCATGCCGTCGCCGTCGATCGGGTAGACGTAGTGACCGATCGGGTCGAAGCGCGGATTGGGTCCGTTGCGGAGATAGCTTCCGTGCAGATCTGCGGGCAGTTCCCCGTGGACCTCCAGCTCGCGGACGTCCACTTCCTCGCGTTGAGGCGCGAACAGGCCACTGAGATGCGGATGGTGTGCCAGGTCGACAGGCGCCGGACGTTGCATGACGACTCGCTTCGGTGGAGGCGATTCTTCTGTGGGGCAATCGTAGGACCAGGAAGGGCGATCGGTTCGTGATTCGGCGCGCCCGATCCCACACCCACGGACGGGGACCGTGCATCGGATAGGGTTGTTGCCTACGTGCAGGACTGATAGTGCGGCCGCACGGCCGCGACGTTAGGGGAAGGTGTGCAGCGCCGGAACGCGATCGGAAACTCCGTCCGGAACACCGGAGGTGACGAGGCCACGTTGCCGCCGTACACGGATCTTCTCTGGCCGACCGTGCAGGCGGTGATCGAACTCGGCGGATCCGGTGTCATCGAGGAGATCGATTCCGCCGTGATCTCCCGGACGGGACTGTCCGAGGCCGCACAGGCGGTACTCCACGGTGACGGCCCCGGAACGGAGATCGAATACCGGCTGGCCTGGGCCCGGACTTACCTCAAGGGCATGGGTCTGCTGTCGAATACCCGCCGCGGTGTGTGGAGCGTGACCGACCGTGGCCGCGCCGTGCGCGAGTCGGAGATCAAGCCCATGCAGGTCGCGTACACGGCCGAGAAGCGTCGCAAGCGCATGGTGCGGAACGTCTCGCAGGGTGCCCAGGTCGTGCCGCTCGCAGCCGCCCCCGAGGATCCCGAACTGTGGCGCGAACCCGTCCTCGGTGCCGTCGCCGACCTGTCGGAGGACGGTTTCGAACGGCTCGCCACCGCGGTACTGCGCGCGGCCGGATTCACCACCCTGACGATTCCGGCCCCGGGCGGATCCCACGCTCCCGAGGGCACCGGTCACGTCGAGGGCGCCGGTGTCCTGCGCGTATCGCTGCTGAGCTTCTCGGTGTTCTTCCGTTTCCTGCGGGCACCGGAGAAGGCGGGTGCCGACGTGGTCCGCGAGTTCCGCGCCGCGATGGTCGGGCGGGGCGAGAAGGGTCTGCTCGTCGCCACCGGATCGTTCACCGAGGACGCGCGCGCCGAAGCCCACCGGCACGGCGCCCCGCCGATCGATCTCGTCGACGGCGACGGGTTGTGCGATCTGCTCAAGGAGCACGGTCTCGGTGTCCGTTCCACGGTGCGGACGGTCGAGGACGTCTCCCTGGTGCCGGCCTTCTTCGCCGAACTGTCCGGCCGCTGACCTCGTAGCGCCGTTGCGGATATCGCCTGCCGCGACCTGTCGAATTCTCGGTGTGGCCGGTGGGACGCCTGTGATTGTGATGCAATACGGCGGACGTACAGACGGCAATACGAAGGACAGGTTGCGATGAGCCTTTCGCGGCGGGACATGTTGCGGTACGCGACGCTCGGATCGGGCGTCGCGTTGATCTCTGCGCTCGGCGCACCGGGTCTGGCTCAGGGACGCCCGGTGCTCGGGACCATCATCGACTACTCGGCCGCCGTACCGTCGCCGTCGTCGATCCGCGCCGCCGGCCATATCGGCGCCATCCGGTACGTGTCCGATGCACGACCCGATGCCGCCTGGATGCGCGCCAAGCCGCTCACCGGACGGGAAGCGGATGCGCTGCTCGACAGCGGACTCGAAGTGGTCTCGTGCTACCAGTACGGCAAGGCCGCGACCGCCGACTGGCTCGGTGGTTACGAGGCGGGGCTGAAGCACGCCCGGCGCGGCCTCGACCTCCACTACGCGGCCGGTGGCCCGGAGAACCGGCCGATCTACGCCTCGATCGACGACAACCCGACCTTCGAGCAGTTCACGCTCCAGGTCGTGCCGTACCTGCTGGGCTGGCAGGAAGTGGTCGGCGCTGGAAATCTCGGTGTGTATGCCAACTCGCCGACGATCGACTGGGCGTCGGCGGTCTCCCTCGGGTCCTTCTACTGGCAGCACGACTGGGGCACGCCCAAGGGCTACGTGCATCCGCGGGCGAACCTGCACCAGATTCCGGGCGAGGTCCGGATCGACGGCATCGGCGTCGACATCAACCACGTGCTCACGCCCGACTACGGCCAGTGGTCGCTCGCCGGCAGCGCACCGAGTTCCGACCCAGGACTGCCGGGCAGTTAGCGATCCGGTCGGGTGTCGTCGACGGGTCGCACGGAGCGGCCCGGCGGCGGGATGAGGACCGTGAAGACCAGCGCCACCACCGCCGCGCCCGTCGCCACCAGGAAGCTGGCGCGGAACCCTTCGAGGGCGGGCACCACGGAGTCGCCGATGCGCTGGGTCATCGCCGCCAGCATCACGCCCACCACCGCTGCGGCGCTCGTCGTGCCGATGGACCGCATCAGGGTGTTGAGGCTGTTGGCCGCGGCGGACTCGCGTAGCGGCACGGCACCCATGATGAGTGCGGGCATCGCGGCGTAGGCGAGGCCTATGCCGGCGCCGATGAGCATCGACGCGCCGACGATGTGCCAGACCTCCTGGTACAGCACGTACGCCATCAGGTATCCGAGGCCTACGAGCACCGTGCCGCAACCGAGGGTCACGCGCGCGCCGAACCGCGTCGTGATGCGCGCCGAGACGGGGGACAGCGCCATCATGACGAGCCCCGCGGGGGCGAGCGCGATACCGGCGGTGACCATCGTCTGCCCGAAGCCGTAGCCGGTCTCCGTCGGTGCCATCAGCAGCTGCGGGAACGCCAGGATGTTCGAGTACATCGAGAAGCCGATCGCGACCGACGCGAGATTCGTCATGAGGATCGGTCGGCGGGCCGACAATCGAAGGTCCACGAGAGGTCGCGGTACCCGCAGCTCGTACAGGCCCCAACCGACGAACACCACGACTGCCCCCGCGAGCATCCCGAGCGTGGCCGGGGCGGTCCATCCCCAGTCGTTGCCCTTGGTGACGGGCAGGAGCAACAACACGAGGGCGACGGAGAGCAGCAGCGCCCCGGCGATGTCGAAACGTCCCGGATTGCGTTGCGACGATTCGGGCACGACGAACAGGATCGCGGTGATACCGATGAGCCCGAGGACCAGCGACGCGACGAACAGCATGTGCCAGTCGGTCGCCTGGGCGACGAAGGCCGCGGCCGGTAACCCGATCGCACCGCCCACACCCATCGTGGCGCTGATGGTGGCCATGGCGCCCGGGAGTCGTCGGGAGGGCAGCTCGTCGCGCAGGATCGCGATCCCGAGCGGAATGGCGCCCATCGCGGCGCCCTGCAGCGCCCGCCCGACCACGAGCGGGACGAGGGTCGCCGCGAGCGCGCAGACCGCCGAACCGAGCACCATCAGCGAGAGCGAGGTCAGCAGCATCCGGCGTTTGCCGAACATGTCGCCGAGGCGACCGCTGATCGGGGTGACCACCGCGCCGGCGAGCAGAGTCGCCGTCACGGCCCAGGACGTGTCCTCGGGAGTCGCGCCGACGAGCACCGGCAGTCGGGGGAGGATCGGGACGATCAGGGTCTGCATGAGCGCGACGCTGATACCGACGGTCGCGAGGACCGGCACGATGCCGCGCGGGGCAGGAACCTCCCTGGTGGAGAGCGGTGTCTCTACGGCCATGCGGCTCCTCGGTCCGGGGCCGGGGTGACGCGGCCTACGACGACAATTTGTGCGCAATACGAACGACGCTGCCATCGTTGTCTAACACGGCAGGGCCGTCGATCCCTAGTACCCTCACCCCGTCCGGTCCTGCGTGGCCGTTCGACCGGCGTCCGGTGTCAGGACTGACAATGCTTGTCGGGCTCGGATTCGTCGACGGTGATCGAGAGCGGCGGATGCTCGTCGGGGGCGGCATGATCGCCGCGCCACGCCAGCAGCGACCAGCGCGACAGCCCGGACAACGCCGAACCGAGACTCGCGAACGACAGTGAGGACAACGCCGAACCGAACGACCCGACGGAGCCGATGGACAGGACCGACCCGCAGCTACCGATCGACAGGATCGAGTACGAGGAACCGATCGACAGGATCGACCGCTCCGAGGCGATCGACAGGATCGAGCGGTGAGAGAGGAGCGAGCGCCGGGAGTTCACGGATGCGGCGCCGGCCAGGTGCCGCAGACGACTCTGCTTCGACGGGATGCGCGCCGCGGTGAAGGCCATGCTCCGGTCTATCACGCCCGGCGGAAGGCCGCCGAGAGAAACTCCCGGCGGCCTTCCGTGAGTACGTGAATCAGGGAACGGCGACGAGACCCACGGTGGGCAGGAAGGTGCACGAACGCGGATCGGCGCCCTCGTCCTGCGTGGTGATTCCACCGGAGATCACGGCAAGGACCTGACCCGAACCGGTGTCGGCGATCGCGCTCAGCGTGGTCGGGCCGTCGGGGTTGATCTTCGCGTCGTTGGTGAGCGGTTGCGTGCCCGTGCGTCCGTTGGAGACGTTGACCCAGCTCAGGGTGAGCGGCTGTTGCTGTTCGCCGGCGGCGGGTGCGGTGCCCAGCGCGGTGAAGACGAAGCCGGTCTGGCCTGCGCCCGGTCCGGGAGGGGGAAGGTGCGACGGACCCGCGACCGCGAGGGCGGTGCCCACGGAGTCCTGGCTGTCGCCGATGCAGCCCTTGCCGATAGTCGGGTAGAGGAACTGCGAGATCACCACGGCGCCGGGCTCGGGGATCTCGGGTCCGCCGCCGCCGCTGCCATCGAGGAAGGTGATGACGCGCTGGAGCGTGCTCTTCACCGATTCGGGGAGCTCGGAGTTCGCGAGCAGTTCCTTGGCCTGCGCCAGCAGGTCGTTCTTGCCGTCGGCCGCGTCGGCGACATCGGCGGGGCCCGCGGCCGCACCGATGATCGCGGGCGCGAGGGAAGCCAGGGCCTCGGCCTCTTCGGGGTTCGCCCGGACCCCGGCGAGCAGGTCGGTCAACGACTCTACGGAAAGATCAGCGGGAATCTCGAACTGGGGCAGTTCGATGAGCCCTGCCAGGTCCGGCAGTACGGGTGGCGCCGGTTGCGCGACGGCCTGCGTAGGCACGGCCAATCCCGCGGTGGCGGCGAGTGCGCACAGCGTGAGCGCCCGTCGCATTCCTCGAGTACGAAGCACTGTTCCCCATCCTTGTCGTTGAAGCATCCGGTTGTTCGGGACGAACGACCGGATGCTGACGGCTCGAGGAGACACTCTATGGACCCCCCGCACACGGGACAAGCCTGCCGTTTCGGAACGGCGCGCCCATCGCTGGTTCGGGATTCTAACCACGGGGTGTTCCGTCCCTCGGATCCTGTCGAACATAACGCGTTCGACCTGAGAAGATTGTGACTGTAGATGAAATCGTTACGGGAGTGAACTCCGGTTCGTTTGCATGCCTATCGGAACGGTAATCTCCTTCGCCGGGTCCGGTTCACCGGACGGACGTTCGACGGGAGAGGCCGCACCGCAGTGCCACGAGGGTTTCCTTCGCACCGGATGTGGTGGTGCGCGGCGTTACTGGCGCTGTCCGTCGTCGTCCGGATCGCCTGGGGATTCATCACTCCCAACGGCATGAACCTCGTCGACCTGCACGTCTACGTCGACGGATCGGCCGCTCTGCTGCAGGGCGACCTCTACGGGTTCACCTATTCGGAGGACACCCCCGACTTCCCCCTGCCGTTCACCTATCCGCCCTTCGCCGCGCTCGTCTTCCTGCCCCTGCACCTGATCCCGTTCGGAATCCTGGGCGTGGCCTGGCAGCTGCTGACGGTCGCGGCGCTGTTCGCCGTCGTGTGGATCTCGCTCGAACTCGTCGTGGACGCGCGGGCACGGAGCCGGTCGTGGGTCGGTGTCGCGATGCTGTGGACGGCTGCGGGCATATGGACCGAGCCGGTACGCACGACCCTCGACTACGGCCAGATCAACGTCTTTCTCGTCCTCGGCGTGATGCTCGCGGCCCGCAGTTCCCGGTGGTGGCTGTCGGGTGGGCTCGTCGGCGTGCTCGCCGGGATCAAGCTCACGCCTGCCATCACCGGCCTGTACTTCCTCGCGCAGCGACGCTGGCGCGAGGCGGTGTTCTCCGCGGTCGTCTTCGTGGGGACCGTCCTGGTGAGCCTGCTCGTGCTCGGCTCCCAAGCCGCCACCTATTTCGGGTCCCTCTTCGGCGACGCGGATCGGATCGGGCCGGTCGTGTCGGTGTGGAACCAGTCGCTGCGCGGAGCGCTGGGTCGTCTCGCGGGTGAGGACGTCGGACTCGGGCCGGTGTGGCTGGTCGGCGTCGTGGTCTGCGCGGTCCTCGCGTTCGCGGCGTGGCGGTCGCTGGAACCGCTGCCCGACGGAACGCGCGACCGTCTCGGCACGCTGCTGATCGTGCAGCTGTTCGGTCTGCTCGTCTCGCCCATCTCGTGGGTCCACCACTGGGTGTGGGTGGTCCCTTTGCTGCTGTGGCTTCTCTACGGACCCTTGGCGCGGTCGCTCGGAGCCCGCATCGTCGCCGCGTGCTGGGCCGCGGTCACGCTGATCGGCGTTCCGTGGGTACTGAGTACGGCGCAGAACTCGATCTGGGATGTCGAACGTCCCGCTCCGCTCGCCTGGCTCGGCGCCGTCAACGTGGTCGGTGTCCTCGCCGTCTACGTCGTCGTGATCCTCGCGGCCCGGGGACGTGAGGGGCAGGACGAACGGGTGACTACAGACCCGAGCGCCGTGCCTCCTCGTCGATCCGACGCGCAAGAGCCGGATCCGACTCCGTGATGCCACCGGCGGAATGCGTGCTCAACGCGAAGGTCACCTTCCGCCACCTGATGTCGATGTCCGGATGGTGATTCGCCTCCTCGGCGACGACGGCCACCCGGTCGACGAGTGCGATCGCGTCGGGGAAGGTGGGCGCCTCGATGGTGCGGACCAGCGACTGTCCCGCGCGGTGCCAGTGCGGCAACTCGGCCAGCGCGGCGTCGATCTCTCCGTCCGTCAGCAGCTGGGACATGACTCATTCTGGGACGATGCACGTCATGTCTGCAAGCACATCGTCCGCGAGTACACCGGCGCCCGACGGGCACGTCGTGGCCGGCGCCGTCATCCGGGACGGACGCGTGCTGCTCGCCCAGCGCACGCGGCCCGTCGACCTCGCGGGCCTGTGGGAGTTGCCCGGAGGCAAGGCGGAACCGGGGGAGAGCGTGGAGGCGGCGCTCGTGCGGGAGCTGAGGGAAGAACTCGGTGTCGAGGTGCGCGGTGCGGAGCGACTGGGGGTCGCGGTGCCGTTGGCCGGAGGTCGCGAGTTGTGTGCCTACAGGGTCGAACTCGTCTCGGGTGATCCCGAGCCGCTGGACCACGCGGCGTTGCGGTGGGTCGACGCGGACGAACTCGGGGAGGTCGATCTCGTCCCGGCCGATCGTGCGTGGATTCCCGATCTACGCGAACATCTGCGGCGCTGAGGTCATACGGCGCATGCCTGGTGGTCAGGCGGCGCGGGCCTTGTCGAGATACTTGCGCAGTTCCTTCTTGCTGAGCCCGTCGTTCTCGACCTTCTTCATGCGCATGACGACGACGGGGCATTTGAGGCACCGCGTCTTCTTGCGGCAGCACTTCTTCTTCGGCTTCAGGCCTGCGACCTTGCTCGCCTTCACCTTCCCCATACGTCCCGCCTGCCTTCCACGGTCCTGCGCGCGGCGAATCACCGGCGGGCGAAGGTTAGCATCCCCTTACTCACGGACCCAGGGGTGCATGTGGTGCCGGATTCGGCGGTTACGTCTCCTGGGGGAGTGTCGAGCGTCACCCCGATCGTCGCCGACCTGCGGGTATCTGATGAGGTAGAAGCGGCGACCGACGAACGGCCTGTAAAGTGTATTGACGGCCGCAGTGCCTGCACGCCGAGAATCGGACGGGGCAGGTAGCTCGCAATCTCGCGTCGCGGCCATCGAGACGAACGCCGTACGGGCGAGGTGCCGACCGGGTCCAGTGCCGTGTGGCCGGACTACAGCCAGGAGAGCTATCGCGTGAGCACCGCTGATTTTCGGAACGTCGCCATCGTGGCGCACGTCGACCATGGAAAGACCACTCTCGTCGACGCCATGTTGCGCCAGTCGGGCGCGTTCGCCGAACGTGCGGAACTCGTCGACCGGGTCATGGACTCGGGCGACCTCGAGCGCGAGAAGGGCATCACCATTCTCGCGAAGAACACCGCGGTGCACCGTCACCACCCGGACGGCACCGTCACTGTCATCAACGTCATCGACACCCCCGGCCACGCCGACTTCGGCGGTGAGGTCGAGCGCGGCCTGTCCATGGTCGACGGCGTCGTCCTGCTGGTCGACTCCTCCGAGGGCCCGCTGCCGCAGACCCGCTTCGTGCTCCGCAAGGCGCTCGCCGCGTCGCTGCCGGTGATCCTCGTGGTCAACAAGACCGACCGCCCGGACGCCCGCATCGCCGAGGTCGTCGAGGAGAGCCAGACCCTGCTGCTCGACCTCGCGTCCGACCTCGACGACGAGGCCGCCGAAGCCGCCGAGCTCGCCCTCGAGCTGCCCGTCCTCTACGCCTCCGGTCGTGAGGGCAAGGCCTCGAAGAAGCAGCCCGAGAACGGCCAGGTCCCCGACGCCGAGAACCTCGACGAGCTCTTCGAGGTCCTCATGGAGTGCATCCCCGCACCCAAGGGTGATCCGTCGGCGCCGCTGCAGGCACACGTCACCAACCTCGACGCCTCCGAGTTCCTCGGTCGTCTCGCGCTGCTGCGCATCCACCAGGGTGAGCTGCGCAAGGGCCAGACCGTCGCGTGGATGCACGCCGACGGCGTCAAGAACGTCAAGATCACCGAGCTGCTCAAGACCGTCGGTGTCGAGCGGCAGCCGGGCGAGGTCGCGGTCGCCGGCGATATCGTCGCCGTGGCCGGCATCCCGGAGATCATGATCGGCGACACGCTCGCCGATCCGGAGAACCCGGTGGCGCTGCCGCGCATCACCGTCGACGAGCCGGCCATCTCGATGGTCATCGGCACCAACACCTCGCCGCTCGTCGGCCGGGTCAAGGGCCACAAGCTCACCGCTCGCATGGTGAAGACGCGGCTCGACTCCGAGCTCGTCGGCAACGTCTCGCTGCGCGTCCTCGACATCGGACGCCCCGACGCGTGGGAGGTGCAGGGCCGAGGCGAACTCGCCCTCGCCATTCTCGTCGAGCAGATGCGCCGTGAAGGCTTCGAGCTGACCGTCGGCAAGCCGCAGGTGGTCACCCGCACCATCGACGGCAAGCTCCACGAGCCCTACGAGGAGCTGACCATCGACAGCCCCGAGGAGCACCTCGGCGCCATCACCCAGCTGCTCGCGAACCGCAAGGGCAAGATGGTCCAGATGACCAACCAGGGCACCGGCTGGGTTCGTATGGAGTTCATCATCCCGTCGCGTGGTCTGATCGGTTTCCGTACCGACTTCCTCACGGAGACCCGCGGCACCGGCATTTCCAACGCCATCTTCCACGGTTACGCGCCGTGGGCCGGCGAGATCCGCGCCCGCCACACGGGTTCGCTCGTCTCCGACCGTGCAGGCTCGGTCACCCCGTTCGCGATGATCCAGCTCGCCGACCGCGGCACCTTCTTCGTCGAACCGGGCAGCGACACCTACGAGGGCCACGTCGTGGGCATCAACCCGCGCGCCGAGGACCTCGACATCAACGTCACCCGCGAGAAGAAGCTCACCAACATGCGCTCTTCGACCGCCGACGTGATGGAGACCCTCGCCAAGCCGATCGAGCTGACCCTCGAGGCAGCGCTCGAGTTCTGTGCTGCGGACGAGTGCGTCGAGGTCACGCCGGAGGACGTGCGCGTGCGCAAGCTGCACCTCTCGCAGACCGACCGTGCGCGTGCGCGGTCGCGGGAGAAGGCCCGTAACAAGTAGTCCAGGTGTGGGGTGGCCCCGGCGAGCGCATGCTGGCCGGGGCCACCCACGTACCACCTGCCTCACGGAAGGAGCCCGAGTGTCGCGTACGCGCGCTCGTCGCCGACTGATCGGGGCGACGGCCGGCCTGGCCGTGGCTGCGCTGGTCCTCACCGGTTGCACCGCCGACCCGCCGCCGCCCATCGAGCAGACGGAGCCGACCACGACCCCGGCTCCCGCTCCGAAGCGCAGCACGGTGGTGGTCGCGATCGACGAGGTCGGTTCGGGCTTCAACCCCCACCTGCTCGCAGACCAGTCGCCCGTCGCGAACGCCGTTGCCGAACTCGTGCTCCCGAGTGCCTTCCGGGCCGTGCCCGATCCGGAGAATCCCGCTGCAGCACTGTGGGTTCCGGACGACTCGCTGCTGCTGTCCGCGGAGGTCACCGACGAGGCGCCGTTCACCATCACCTACCGCCTGCGCGACGAGGCCCAGTGGTCGGACGGAGCGCCGATCGTTGCCGAGGACTTCCGGTATCTGTGGCGGCAGATGATCACCCAGCCCGGCGTCGTCGATCCTGCCGGCTACCGCCTCATCGACGACATCCGATCGTCGGGCGGAGGCAAGATTGTCACCGTCACCCTGCGCGAGCCGTATCCGGCCTGGCGCGAACTGTTCACGAATCTCTTGCCCGCCCACCTGGTCAAGGACACTCCGGGTGGCTTTTCCACCGGCCTGTCCGAGACGATTCCCGTGTCCGGAGCGCGATTCCACGTCGACAACGTCGATCGGGGGCGCGCCGAGGTGCTGCTCGAACGCAACGACCGGTTCTGGGGCACCCCGGCCGGACCCGACGAACTGATCATGCGCCGCGCCGGCACCGACGCCCAGGTGACCGAATCGGTGCGCAGCGACGACGCCCAAGTGGTCCAGAGCGCGGGCGGTGTCGCTCTCGAGGCGCAGCTCGCCGCCGTGCCGGGTGTGCGGACCGGCGTCCAGCTCCAGCCGCGCACCCTCGATCTGACCCTCAACACGCGCACCGCCGAACTCGCCGACCCGGTCGTCCGGCGAGGCATGCTCGACCTGCTCGACCCCGAGCTGCTCGGACTTGTCGCCACGGCCAACAGCACCGGGGTCGTGCGGGCGCGGGCCCAGGTGCTCGCGCCGTCCGATCCGGGATACACCGACACGATGCCGGCGCGTCTGTCCCGGGAGCAGGCCCTCGGACGTCTCGCCGAGGCCGGATATCTACCCGTCCCGCCTGCCGTGCCCCCGGTGCCGACGGACCCCGACGCACCCGGCCCCGAAGCGCCGGAGGCCGCTGCACCGGAGACGGGGGCATCCGAGACGGCGGCATCCGAGACGGCGGCATCCGAGACGGCGGCGCCGACGAGCGCGACTCCCGGACCGAGAACCCCCGACGGGCCGGCCCTGCCCGAGGGCACCCTGGCCCGGGCCGGCGTGCCGTTGACGCTGGTCGTGGGCGTGCCGGAGGGTGACGAGACCGCCCGCGCCGTCGCACGCACCGCCGTCGACCTGTGGCGTGGCGCCGGGATCGACGCATCGGTCGACGAACTTCCCCCCGACAAGCTGTACGGCGAAGCCCTCGTCGAGGGCACCGTGCACGCGGTCGTCGGCTGGATGCGTGCCGGTGGAGACCTTGCCACCGCCGCGCTGTCCCGATTCGGATGCGTCCCGGTGGCCGCAGCACCCACCGTGGCGGGGGAGGACCTGTCGACCGTGCCCGAGTCCGACCTCCCGGCGCAGCCCGACGCCCCCGGGACGGCGGAGGCGGCACAGTCGTCGGACCCCGCGACCACCACGCTCGACGAGGACGACGTCGAGGAACGTGAGGATGCGCTCGCAGCGCAGCTCGAGGCTCCGAGCAACCTCTCGGGTGCGTGCGATCCCGGTCTCGAACCCGATCTGCTCGCTGCACTGAACGGCACCACCGACCCGGCGAAGGTCGTCGCCGACGCGCAGGCCAGGCTGTGGGATCTCGCGGTGAATCTGCCGATCCTGCAGGACCGGGCCGTTGTCGCCGCCGGTCCGGGCGTCGAGAACGTCTCGCTGACAGCCGCCGTCGCCACCGGTATTCTCGGCGACGCCCATCTGTGGGGAAGGACCACACCGTGACCGATGCTCCGGGAGCTCTCCCCGACGTTGCGGATCGACGACTTCTGCTCGTCCACGCCCATCCCGACGACGAAACCCTCACCACCGGCGGCACCATCGCCCGGTACGTCGCCGAGGGCGCCGAGGTCACCGTCGTGACCTGCACGCTCGGTGAGGAGGGCGAAGTGATCGGCGACGAGTGGGCCCAGCTCACCGCCGACCGCGCCGATCAGCTCGGCGGATACCGCATCCTCGAACTCACCCGGGCGCTCGACGCGCTCGGCGTCGAGCGACCGCGTTTTCTCGGCGGTGCCGGGCACTGGCGCGACTCCGGGATGGCGGGCACCCCGTCCGCCGACAATCCTCGCGCCTGGGTCAACGCCGACCGCGACGAGGCGATCGAGGCGCTCGTCGCCGTGATCCGCGAGACGCGTCCGCACGTGGTCGTCACCTACGACCCGTTCGGTGGCTACGGGCATCCCGACCACATCGCGGTGCACGAACGGGTGACCGCGGCCGTCGAAGCGGCCGGCACCGAGGACTATCCGTCCGCCGGGGCGGCGTGGACCCCCGCGAAGGTGTACTGGACCGTCGCCGAACGGTCCGCGCTCGAACGCGGCATCGCCGCCATGGGCACGCTGCCCGACGGCTGGCGCCGACCGGAGGCCGGCGAACTGCCGAGCGTGCCCGACGACGAGGTCACCACCGTCGTCGACGTCCGCTCGGTTCTCGACGCGAAGCGGACCGCGATGACCGCGCACACGACCCAGGTGCTGGTCGCGGAGGACGGCGAGCAGTTCGTGCTCTCCAACCTCGTCGCCCAGCCCGTCTTCGACCAGGAGCACTTCGTGCTCGTGCGCGGGCAGCTCGGCCTGACCGACTCCACGGGACGAGAGGACGACCTCTTCTCCGGCATCGGCTAGTGTGACCCGAGTCATCAACGAGGCTGTGGGTGGTTCGCGTCACCCGGCCTCGCGTACCACGCAGGCACACCGTCAGGGGGTTGTCGATGTACAACTGGTCCGTCCAGAACCAGATCGTCGCGTTCGTGGAGTCGTTGAGGCCGTACGCCGACGAGATCCGGGCCGACTACTGGCACGCTCTGTACTCCTTCGCCGACCAGCAGAGCGCGCTGCTCACCATGCTCGGATACCCGCCGGTTCCCTGACGTCCCGTGCGTGGGTCGCGGATGGTTCCGCGGACCCCGGTTGTGCTCGGGCGCGTCCGGTAGCGCACCATCGAAGCATGACGGTCGATCCAGCAACCGCTGCACCCCTCGCGTCACCGGTGGACGTCCAACCCCGCCGGGGGCTCGTCGCGCTGCTCGTGCTCGACGGTGCGCTGTGCGCCCTGTTGTCGGTCTTCTATCTCGGCGTGTACATCGCCGGAGTGCCCTTCCCGATCACCATCCTGCTGGCCGGCCTCGTCAACCTGCTGCTGGTGATGGCCCTCCGCGCCGAGACCGGATCCCTGCGCAGCGCGACCCTGCCGCTGCTGGCCTGGGCCGTCGTCTTCCTCGTCTGCCTCGTGGGCGGTCCGGGCGGCGACCAGCTCGCGCTCGGCGACTGGCGGACCCTGCTGCTGCCCGTGGCCGCGCTCGCCCCCGCCGGCGGCTACCTGTTCTCGGCCCGCATCAGGGAGATCACCCAGGCAGTGGGAGGGACGCAGCCCGCGCCGCGTCCCTGAGCACCTCGGTCACCATCTCCTTCGTCAACCGGCCGGTGAAGGTGTTCTGCTGGCTGACGTGATAGCAACCGAACAGGTGCAACGGGTGCTCCCGCGCCTCGGTGGCAGCGAGCAGCACATGTGCGCCGTGCCCGAACTTGGGGCGGGGAACCGGAATCGTCCACCCCGCCGCCGACAGGACCGGCAGTAATGCCTGCCACCCGAACCCGCCGAGCACGACGACCGACCTCAGCGTGGGGGAGAGCAGGTCGAGTTCCTGTTCGAGCCAGTGCCGGCAGGTGTCGCGTTCGACGACCGTGGGGCGATTGGCCGGTGGCGCGCAGTGCACCGGCGACGTGATGCGCGTGCCGAACAGTTCGAGGCCGTCGCCGATGTGCGTCGCGGTCGGTTGCGACGCCAGTCCCGCGTCGTACAGGGCCGCGTACAGCACGTCGCCCGACCGGTCGCCCGTGAACATCCGTCCTGTGCGGTTCCCGCCGTGCGCGGCGGGCGCCAGCCCGACGATCAGCAGGGACGCATCGGCCGGGCCGAAGCCCGGGACGGGCCGGCCCCAGTACTCCTCGTCGCGGAAGGCCGCCCGTTTCTCCCGCGCGACCTGCTCACGCCATGCGACCAGCCGCGGACACGCGTGGCAGTCGACGAGCGCGTCGTCGAGCTCGGCCAGCGTCGCCGGGGGAGTGCCGTGCAGGGGGCCTTTGCCGGATGTCGGCTTCATCGGTCGATCCATGCTTCTCCCATACCCGGTGTGACCTCCTGGACAAGCGCCCACGCCTCGTCCACGGGGATGTCGATCACCTCGTAGCGTCCCGCACCCGCCGGCGTCGCCGCGACGACGGTCGCGAGACCGGCACGGCGCTGGAAGAGGGTCTGCCGCACCGTCCAGCCGATCACACCGTCCGCATCGAGACAGATGCGCTGCCGGTCGATCGAACCGCTGCGGGCGACGAGATGTCCGTCGACGACGGCGTGGCCGAGACCCCGGTAGCGGTCCTGCGCCAGCGCGCACGCCCCCGCGACCAGCACCACGACCACCGTGGCGATCACGGCGAACGGCACGTGCCGGTCGGTGACGCTCAGGGCGACGAGCCCGGCGGCGACCACGACGGCCACCGGCCACAGCGTCCGCGTGTAGCGGCGACGCCGGGCACGGGGACCGTGACTGCGCAGCGGAACGTCGAGCGGCAGCCCCCCGGTGAGCACCTCGGCCGCGACCCGCCGGACCTCCCCGTCGGGCGCCGACGGCAGGACCAGTGACGAACCGCCCTGTTGCGCGGTTCTGCCCGTCATGACGGCGTCGAGCCGTGCGGCGCCGACGAGCCGCAGCGCCAGCGGTTCGTGCAGCGCGATCCCGCGCAGCCGCGCCCGGTCGAGGGTGGTGTGACGGGTCGTGAGCAGGCCGTGCGCGATGCGCAGGACCCGTTGGTCGTCGGTCACCCGCAGATCGCCGTAGAGCAGCAGGTACCGCACGCACGCGGCCGGGCTGGCGACGAGCACGACGACCAGCACGAGGATCACGAGCGCGACCACCAGGCCGAGGTCTTCCGCGGTCTCCACCGCGCGGCGGACGACCTGCGATTCGGCGATCGACCGGCCGAGCCCGAACTGGAAGGCGGCACCGGCGACGGCCGCGACGGCGAGCAGTCCCGTCGTGGAGAACGGCGCGTAGCGCACCCAGGCCGGGTCGAATCGCGCCAGCTGACGCTCGGTGACGGCAGCGGTCGAGGTCGTCTCGACCGGCACGTCGTCCTGTTGCCCACCCCTCAGGAGAACGGCACGGAGCTCGGGGACTGCTGCGATCGGAAGGCCGTTGAGTTCGAACCGGTTGCGATCGGCGCCCCCGCTCTGACCCGTGCCGATCTTCACGACCGCGAGGCCCAGCACGCGATGCAGGAGGCGTTGCTCGACGTCCACCGACCGGATGCGGCTGCGGGGGATCGACAACTCGCGTCGTTGCAGCAGGCCGCGGCGGAGTTCGACGTGCTCTGGTCCTACGCGGTAGGTGGTGGTGAACCAGCGCAGCAGACCGACCAGCACGAGCACGCCCGTCGCTGCGAGGCCCCACACGGGATTGCCGCTGGTGGACCCGATGACGAACGAGCCTGCGAGGACGGGCAGCAGGCGCAGGATCTCCTCGATCGGGTGGATCAGCAGCATCCGGCGATCGAGACGCGACCACGGCACCTCCTCGTCCGTCCCGGCCACGAGGGCGTCGTTCATGTCGCGTCCGTCTCCGAGCTCGCCGCGAGTGCGGTCAGGCGAGCGACGGTCTCGTCGGCGACCCGGCTGTCGAGCCCGACGATCTCCACCGCACCCGCCGCCGAGGCGGTGGTGACGGTGACGGTGGTCAGGCCGAGCCACCGGTCGAGCGGTCCACGCTCGGTGTCGACGGTCTGGATCCGGGAGATCGGTGCGATGCGGTGCTCCTGCGTCCACCAACCCGAACGCGTGTAGACCGCGGTCTCGTCCATCTCCCAGCGATGGACGCGGTATCGCCAGACCGGCACCACCGCGACGTGCAGTCCACCGAGGACGACGGTCGCGGCCGCGGCGGCGACGTGCCACCCGGCGCCCACCGGCGTGACGAGCACCCACACGACCTGCGCGACGACCAGCGGCAACCACATCAGCGCTGCACTCACGGCCCACAGCACACGCGCCTTCGGGCTCGGCCGCCACGACGGTTCCCTCATCACCACGCTCGTCGCTGCCGTGTTGTCGGCCGACCCCGCCGGCGAACTCTCGTCGTCCTCCACCCGCACCTCCTGCTCCATCGGGCCCCGTGTCCGGTTCCACGCTAGGCTGGGATCCGTAGAACCCGGCCGGACTCGCCCGATCCGATCTCACGATCGGGCCCTATCAGGAGGAGATCGCAATGACGGAGTCGAATGCGCTCGGCATCGAGATCCAGTCCGACAACGATTCCGAGGCCGACCGGCTCGAGCAGGCCATTCCCGTCTACGACGATCCTGCCGACGACCTGCCTTCGGACGTGCCCCTCGAAGCCGACCCGGCAGACACCTACGAGCAGTCCCGCGAAGTCCCGGCGGACGACGACTACCCGCGCGGATAGACCCCGAAGTGGCATGGGGGTGCTCGTAGGCGCATGATCGGGCCCATGACCGATTCCGCAGACGACACCCCGCAGTCCGCGATGCTCCCGACCCCCACCGTGCGTCCCGGCGCTGCGCACCGATCCACGGCGACTCCCTCGGGAATGCGTCGAGCGTTGCGTCGGGCTCGCGACGGGGTCGCACTGAACGTCGACGAAGCGGCGGTCCTGCTGCAGGCCCGGGGTGCCGATCTCGAGGATCTCTGTGCGTCGGCGGCGCGGGTGCGCGATGCCGGCCTTCTCGCGGAGGGTCGACCCGGCACGGTCACCTATTCGCGCAAGGTCTTCGTCCCCATCACCCGGCTGTGCCGGGACCGATGCCACTACTGCACCTTCGTCACCGTCCCCGGCAAGCTCCGCGCCGAGGGTCACGGCATGTATCTCGAACCCGACGAGATCCTCGAGATCGCCCGTCAGGGAGCCGAACTGGGTTGCAAGGAAGCCTTGTTCACACTCGGCGACCGGCCCGAGGACCGGTGGCCCGAAGCGAAGCAGTGGCTCGACGAGCGCGGCTACGATTCCACCCTCGACTACGTGCGAGCGATGGCGATCCGCGTCCTCGAGGAGACCGGTCTGCTGCCGCACCTCAATCCCGGGGTGATGAGCTGGGCCGAGATCTCGCGGCTGAAGCCGGTCGCCCCGTCGATGGGCATGATGCTCGAGACCACCTCGGAACGGTTGTTCACCGAGAAGGGGCAGTGCCACTACGGCAGCCCCGACAAGGATCCGGCGGTGCGGCTGCGGGTGCTCACCGATGCGGGCCGACTCGCGGTGCCGTTCACCACCGGCATCCTCGTCGGCATCGGTGAGGACTTCACCGAGCGTGCCGAATCGATCCACGCGATCCGTAAGTCGCACAAGGCATTCGGTCATATCCAGGAAGTAATCGTCCAGAACTTCCGCGCCAAGGACGACACCGCGATGCGCGAGCACGACGACGCCGATCTCGACGAGTTCCTCGCCGCGATCGCCGTCGCGCGGCTCGTCCTCGGGCCGGGAATGCGCATCCAGGCCCCGCCGAATCTCGTCTCGCTCGACGAGTGCCGCGCGCTGCTCGGGGCGGGTGTCGACGACTGGGGTGGTGTCTCGCCGTTGACGCCCGATCACGTCAACCCCGAACGGCCCTGGCCGAATCTCGACACCCTGGCGCGCCTGAGCTCCGAGGCCGGCTTCGAGCTCACCGAGCGGATCGCCGCGCAGCCGAAGTACGTGCTCGCCGGGCAGCCGTGGATCGATCCGCGCATCACCGCGCACGTGCACGCCCTCGCCGATCCGGCCACGGGCCTCGCGCGCGAGGTGATCCCGTCCGGACTGCCCTGGCAGGAACCCGACATCGACTGGGAGTCGTCGGGTCGCGTCGATCTGAACTCCGAGATCGACGTGACCGGACGCAACACCGAGCACCGGTCCGATCTCGGGAGCGCTTTCGGCGACTGGGAGACCGTCCGCGAACAGGTGCTCCAGCTGGGCGCCTCAGCACCGGTGCGGCTCGACAGCGACGTGCTCTCGGCGCTGCGCTCCGCCGAACGGGATCCGGGCGGTTGCACCGAAGCGGAGTACATCGCCCTCGCCAACGCCGACGGCGCCGGTCTCGAAGCACTCGTGGCGCTCGCCGACCAGCTGCGCCGCGACACCGTCGGCGACGACGTCACCTATGTCGTCAACCGGAACATCAACTTCACCAACATCTGCTACACCGGCTGCCGGTTCTGCGCCTTCGCGCAGCGCAAGGGCGACGCCGACGCGTTCACCCTCTCGGCGAGCGAGGTCGCCGACCGGGCGTGGGAGGCGCACGTCGCCGGCGCCACCGAGGTGTGCATGCAGGGCGGTATCGATCCGGAACTGCCGGTGACCGGCTACGCCGATCTCGTCCGCGCCGTCAAGGCGCGGGTGCCGTCGATGCACGTCCACGCGTTCTCGCCGATGGAGATCGTCAACGGTGTCGCGCGCAGCGGCACGTCGATCCGGGACTGGCTCACCGAACTGCGTCAGGCCGGGCTCGACACCATCCCGGGCACCGCCGCGGAGATCCTCGACGACGAGGTGCGGTGGGTGCTCACGAAGGGCAAGCTCCCGACCGCCGAGTGGATCGAGGTGGTGACCACCGCGCACGAGGTGGGCCTGCGATCGAGCTCGACGATGATGTACGGGCACGTCGACCAGCCGCACCACTGGGTCGGCCACCTCGAGGTGATCCGCGGGATCCAGGACCGCACGGGCGGATTCACCGAGTTCGTGCTGTTGCCCTTCGTGCACCAGTCGTCGCCGCTGTATCTGGCCGGCGCGTCGCGTCCCGGCCCGACCATGCGCGACAACCGTGCCGCGCACGCCCTCGCCCGGGTCATGCTGCACGGCCGGATCGACAATATCCAGACCAGCTGGGTCAAGCTGGGTGTCGCCGGGACGCAGGCCATGCTCGAGGGCGGGGCGAACGATCTCGGCGGCACGCTCATGGAGGAGACGATCTCGCGCATGGCGGGCTCGCAGCACGGTTCGGAGAAAACCGTCGCCGAACTGGTCGCGATCGCCGAGGGCATCGGGCGGCCGGCGCGCCAACGGACCACCGCGTACACGCCGATCGAGCTCCCGGTCACCGCGGGCTGACCCGCCTCGACGGTCTGCACTCTGAAGTAGGGGACCCTTACTCCGGTGTGTGGCACGGGCACGGGGGATACTGGAGGACCGTGGGCGCCGAGGGTGCCCGCTCGGGCGAGACCGCGCAGGTCGGCGGGCTTACAGAGAGGCAGGGAGAACAGCAGTGACGTACACGATTGCGGAACCGTGCGTGGACGTGTTGGACAAGGCATGCATCGAGGAGTGCCCCGTCGACTGCATCTACGAGGGCGGTCGCATGCTGTACATCCACCCCGACGAGTGCGTCGACTGCGGTGCGTGCGAGCCCGTGTGCCCCGTCGAAGCGATCTTCTACGAGGACGACGTCCCGGACGAGTGGTCCGAGTACGTCAAGGCCAACGTCGACTTCTTCAACGATCTCGGCTCGCCCGGTGGCGCCGCGAAGCTCGGCAAGGTCGACTACGACCCGCCGTTCGTCAAGAATCTCCCTCCCATGGGCGAAGAGTGACGAACGGACCGGTGGAACTTTCGTGAGCACGCGTGTCCGCCGTTCGGTGGCGAAGAGCCTGCCGGACTTCCCCTGGGATTCCCTGACCGACGCGAGAACGAAGGCAGCGGCGCATCCCGACGGCATCGTCAACCTGTCGGTGGGCACACCGGTCGACCCGGTCGCCCCCGTGATCCGGGAGGCGCTCGTCTCCGTCGCGGAGGAGCCGGGCTACCCGACCACGCACGGCACCGCCGAACTGCGGCGGGCGGCCGTGGGTGCGCTCGAACGTCGCTACGGCATCACCGGTCTCGACGACTCGGCGATCCTGCCGGCGATCGGCACCAAGGAGATGATCGCCTGGCTGCCGTCGCTGCTCGGCCTCGGTGCCGACGATCTCGTCGTGATCCCCGAACTGGCGTACCCGACCTACGAGGTGGGCGGGCTGCTCGCCGGTGCCCGCATCATCCGCGCCGACGGGCTGACCCGCCTCGGCCCCGAGGTCGCGTCGCTGGTCTTCGTGAACTCGCCGTCGAACCCCACCGGCAAGGTGCTCGGACCCGACCACCTGCGCAAGGTCGTCGACTGGGCGCGCAGCCGCAACGCGATCGTCGTCTCCGACGAGTGTTATCTCGGGCTCACCTGGGAGTGTGAGGCCCTGTCGATCCTGCACCCGAACGTGTGCGGGGGCGACCACACCAACCTCCTCGCGGTGCACTCGCTGTCGAAGACCTCCAATCTCGCGAGCTACCGGGCCGGTTTCGTCACCGGCGACGCCGACCTCGTCGCCGACCTGCTCGAGGTCCGTAAGCACTCCGGCATGATGCTGCCGCTGCCGATCCAGGCCGCGATGACCGCGGCACTGAACGACGACGAACACGAGAACGCGCAGCGCGAGAAGTACCGCAAGCGTCGCGAGGTGCTCCTCGAGGCCGTGCGCGGCGCCGGCTTCACCGTCGACCATTCGGAGGCGGGCCTGTACCTGTGGGCGACCCGCGGTGAGGGATGCCGCGCGACCGTCGACTGGTTCGCCGACCGCGGCATCCTCGTCGCACCCGGCGAGTTCTACGGTCCCGGAGGTGTCCTGCACGTCCGGATCGCGCTCACCGCGACCGACGACGCCATCGACGCCGCCGCTGCCCGACTGCGCCGATAGAGCGCGCCGACGCACCGCTCAGCGAGCAGCTCGCCGGTAGATTGGCCCCGTGAGTTCGTCCGGTGAGGATCCGCTGCTGTGGGTGCTCTACGTCGCCGTGGTGGCCATCGCTGCGGTGAGCGCGTCACGCTCCCATGCGGGAAGTTCCGCGCACGCGACGACGCGATCGTTCTGGTGGCCTCCGCCGGTCGCGGCGACGATCCTGTGGTCGGTGGTCGCGGTGGCCTCGCTCGCGCGACTGGTCTTCCCGGGACTGCTCGACGTCTTCCGGCGGCAGCCGGTCCGCACCCGGGACTCGGGGGAGTGGTGGCGTGTCCTCACCGCAGGTCTGATCGAGGACGGCGGCGTGCTCCTCACCGTCGTGAACCTGCTGTTGCTCGCGGTGGTCGCCATCGCGATCGTGCGGGTGTGGGGGTGGTACCGCGCACTCGGGTTGTTCCTGGTCGGCCAGGTGCTGTGGGGGTTGTTCACCACCTTCGTCTTCCCGTCCGACGGCGCGGGAACAACCGGCGCGACGCTCGCGGCGGCCGCGACTCTCGCGGGACTGTGGCCGGTCGTCGGAGCGACACGCTCGCTGCTCGTCGCCTCCGCGGCGACCTTCCTTCTCGGTGTGGTCCTCGTGATCGCGGGCGATGCGCACGGCGTGGCCGTCCTCATCGGAATGCTGCTGGGCGCGGTCCTGGCCACCGTGCTTCCCCCGGCACATCTGGCGCGGACATCGATGTCCGCGGCGCGCGGCGACATCCACACCTGACCGCCACACCCGACCGCCCCCGCGAGGCTGCGGCATCGATATGGAATCGTGGCTGTCGTGTCTGCACTGCTTCGTTCGCTGAATCCGCTGGCCGTCGCGCGCGGCGACGATCTCCCGGACGTCGTCCGTATCGACGGCCACACCTTCTCCCGCAGCGGTCTGCTCGGCGCGGCCACCGCCGTCGCGGCGCGGGTGGCGCGCGCCGATCGGGTGGCCGTGCTCGCGACTCCGAGCGCGACCACCGTCGTCGCCGTGACCGGTGCCCTGCTCGCCGGGACGACCGTGGTGCCGGTGCCACCGGACTCGGGGCCCGCCGAACTCGCCCACATCCTGACGGACTCGGACGCGCAGGCCTGGCTCGGTCCGGCGCCGGAGGTGCAGCATCCCGACGTTCCGCAGTTGCCGAGCCTGCCGGTCCGCCTGCACGCCCGCGACTGGCACCACCTGCCCGAGCCGAACCCGGCGCGAATCGCGTTCGTGCTCTACACCTCCGGGACCACCGGCGCTCCGAAGGGTGTGCTGCTGAGCCGCCGGGCGATCGCCGCGGGCATCGACGCGCTCGCCGAGGCGTGGGCCTGGACCGAGCGCGACACGCTCGTCCACGGGCTGCCGCTGTTCCACGTGCACGGACTCGTGCTCGGTGTGGTCGGAGCCCTGCGGGTGGGCAGCCGGCTGATCCACACCGGGAAGCCCACTCCGCAGGCCTACGCCGAAGCGCAGGGATCCCTCTACTTCGGGGTGCCGACGGTGTGGACACGCGTCGTCGAGGACGAGGACTCCGCCCGCGCGCTCAGCGGCGCGCGACTGCTCGTCTCCGGCAGCGCGCCGCTGCCGGTGCCGGTCTTCGAACGACTGCGTGAGCTCACGGGACTGGTTCCGATCGAGCGCTACGGCATGAGCGAGACGATGCTGACGCTCAGCACGCGCGTCGACGGCGAGCGCCGTCCCGGCTGGGTGGGCACGCCGGTGGCCCGGGTCGAGACGCGCCTGCGCGACGAGCAGGGCCGCGACGTGCCCCACGACGGGGAGAGCATCGGCGTCTTGCAGGTGCGTGGACCGATGCTCTTCGACGGCTACCTGAACAGGCCGGAGGCCACCGCGGCCGCGTGGACCGAGGATGGATGGTTCGTCACCGGCGACGTGGCGGCCGTCGACGAGGGTGGATTCCACCGCATCGTGGGTCGCGAGTCGACCGATCTGATCAAGACCGGTGGGTTCCGGGTGGGTGCGGGGGAGATCGAGACCGTTCTGCTCGGTCATCCCGCGGTGCGGGAGGTGGCCGTGGTGGGCCTGCCCGACGACGACCTCGGTCAGCGGATCGTCGCGTTCGTGGTGCCCGCCGCCGACGGCCCCCAAGTCGACGGGTCGGAACTGATCGACCTTGTCGCACAACAGCTTTCCGTGCACAAGCGGCCCCGGGAGGTGCGTGTGGTGGGTGACCTTCCACGCAATGCGATGGGCAAGGTGCAGAAGAAGAAACTGGGCTGACAGGGTCGGTGGGGGGCGCCCGCGGGCAGGTTCCTGTCACCGGAACTTCGTGGAAAATCGGTCACAGGGGTTGCATGTGTCACACTGCGAGGCGGATTCTCTACTGCACCGTATGTAGATCTACTCACTTCGATGGGGGTTCGAGGGATGTCTGTAACGGATCAGGTCCGGGTGACCGGGCACGATCGTCGGGGGGACGGTGACAACGCTCCGCTCTTCCTGGTGGACGGGAAGCCCGCGTCCGTTCCGCTGCGCGATCTGCCCGCCGTGGCTCGCAAACTCGTGGCGCACTTCGCCGACAACGTGGCGCCGTGTTCGCTGCGACCGGGCGAATCGCTGCGCGGTGACGTCACCGAGGTCACCGTGCGCTGCCTGCGCATCGCGATCCATCTCCTCGACTCCGGAGAACTACCCTCCGACGCGGAACTCGCCGACCTGCGCAGCAGCGCAGCCCAGTGGGCCCGCGCCGGCTTCCGGCTCGAATACATGCTCCGGATCTATCACGAAGGCATCCGTCTCGGGTGGGAGCTGGTCACCGATCGGGCCCGGGAGGGCGATGTCTCCTCCGTCGCCGACGCGTCCCGCCTGTGGATGGCGCTGCTCGAGAAGGTCACCGTCGCCGCGACCACCGGTTTCGTCGCCGAACTCGACGCCATCCGCCGTGAACGCGACGTCGCCGCGCAGGAACTGGTCGCCGCGCTGCTGAGCGGGCAGGACGCCGCGGCCGTGGCGCAACGCTCCGGGCTGGTGCTCGCCGACACCTACACCGTGCTCGCGGTCTCGCTCACCCGACATCCCGACGAACGCAATCCGCACGTGCGGCCGGAGGTCGTCGCGCGGCGCACCCTGCGCCGGGTCGAGACCGAACTCGAGGCGATCTGCGAGGGCCGCCACCTCGCGATGCTCGGCCCCGAGGGCGGCACCGTCCTGCTCCCCGAATCGCCCTCGACCGAGGCGATCGAGGAATTCCGGCAGCGCATCGAGACCGTCGCGGGCGTGTCCGTCACGATCGCTCTCGTCCACGCCCCCGTACGGGAGGTGCCCACCGCGGCGAAGCAGGCCCACGAACTGCTCGATCTGGTGCGACGGCTCGGCCGTGCGGTCGGGGCCTACGGTATGCAGGATCTGGCCCTCGAATACCAGCTCACGCGGCCCGGACCGGCGCGCCGTCACCTCGCACGCGTCCTCGACCCGCTCGACGAATCACCCGAACTCGTCGAGACGCTGGAAACGCACATCGCCCACGACCTGAGCCGCCAGCTCACGGCCAAGACCCTGCACGTCCACGCGAACACTGTCGACTACCGCCTCAAGCGGGTCGCGCAACTCACCGGATTCGATCCCACCCGGCCCTCCGGACTGCGCCAGCTGCAGGCGGCGCTGATCGCTCGACGACTCGAACTGGAGAGCTCCGAACAGGGCTGATATCGCGTCGGATTCGGCTTCCCGAGGCGTGCCGGTCTATATCATCGGTCTCGGGCGACCGAGGGTCGTCACCCGGAGTGAGCACGAGGGGGCCGACGCATGGCGGGGGAGTCCGGACCGTCCGAGTCGGATCCGCCGAGCCGTCGTGGCGGCGTGAGTGGGGATGCACGGCCGGGCGAGGGTCGGGCGCGCTGGTTCGTCGTCGCCGTGATCCTCGTCCTCGCGGCCGGATCCGTCGCCTTCCTGTTCGTGGAGCGACGGAGTGGGTGCGACGACTCCGAGCGCTACACCGTGGCGGTCACCGCCGACCTCGCACCGGTGATCGAGGGGACCTCGGTATCCGGATGTACGGAGTTCGAGGTCGTCGAACAGGAACCGGGGGAGGTGTCGGCGCGACTGGCGACCGACGACGTTCCCGACCTGTGGCTCCCGGCGGGCGGTTGGTGGGCGTCGTGGGCGGGTGAGACCGCCACGGGCCCGGTGCGCACGGTGTCGACACCGCTGGCCACCACGCCGCTCGTGATCGCGGGTGCGCCGGGCACCGTCGAACCGGCGGCCGACTGGCAGGAGGCCCTGTCCGATCCCGGTCTCGTCTTCGGCAATCCATTGCGCTCCGGTCCCGCGGCAGGTGCCATCCGCGCCGTGCTGGCCGAGGCCGCCGACGATCCCGTCGCGATGGGCACGGTCCGTCCCGTCATGGCGCCGCTCGCCGAGCGGGAGGGGGTTCGCGACGAGGAGGTACCTACCGGATCGACCTTGCTCGAGGAGACCGTCGCCGATGGTGGGACGGTGGTGAGCACCGAACAGCAGGTCGAGACCTATCGCAGCGTCCACAAGCGCGAACTGGGCATCGAGGTACCCGTCACCGGGACGCTGCTCGTGGACTATCCGGTGGTCGTGACGGCGCGCGGAGAACGGCACGACGCCGCGGCGGCGGCCGCCACGGCGCTGACCGACGCGCTGCACACGTCCGAAGGACTCGACAGGCTGACCCGTCACGGCTTCCGGGACGGAGGCGGACGACCCCTGCCCGACGGCCGCGGTGCGGGAGCGGTGCCGGTGCTCGAACTCGACGACGAGACCGTCGCCGAGGAGGCGATGAACGTGTGGGCGTTGCAGGCGCTTCCCGTGCGCACCGTGTTCGCGGTGGACGTCTCCGCGTCGATGAACCGTGATCTCGGCGACGAGAGTCGGATCGAACTGGTCCGGCGCGCCGCGACCGCCGCCAACGAGGTCCTGCCCGGGAACGTCTCAGCGGGCCTGTGGTTCTTCGGTGGGGGAGTGAGCGACTACGCCACATTGCCGAACGACCGCGCCGAGGCAACGGGGGACTACATCGTGGCGGCACCGATCCGGCGCTTCGATGCGGTGGTGGACGACGGTACCCAACGCGACCTGCTCACCTCGCTCGTCGCGCAGATGGCCGGTACGGCCGACGAGACCACCGCGCTCTACGACACGATCCTCGCGGCCTTCCGGTACGTGCAGGACAGCTACGATCCGCGCGCGGCCAACAGTGTCGTCGTGGTGACCGACGGCGCCGACAACGGTTCCGCGATGTCGAAGGACGAACTGCTCGCGGTCCTCTCGAACGAGAACGATCCGTCCAGGCCGGTACGGATCGTGACGATCGGACTCGGTGAGGACGTGGACACCGCAACCCTCGAGCAGATCGCCGCGGCGACCGGAGGGGTGAGCTACCGGACGAGCGATCCGCTCGACATCACCGAGCTCGTGCTCACTGCGCTGGCCGATCGGACGGGTGGCTGACCGTCTTGTCGTCGTGGGTGCGGTGCCAGAGCAAGCCGAGCGCCGTGATGATCAGGAACAGCACGAAGGTCGACGCGAGCTGGACCCGGGCCGCGCTGTCGGACAGCATCAGCACGATGAAGCCGATGAGCATCGCGAGCGTGAACCAGCTGAGATAGGGGAACAGCCACATGCGCAGGCGGATGGTGCCTTCGCGCTCGAACTTGCGGCGCAGCCGCAGATGCGAGACGACGATGAACAACCAGATCGCGATGAGCGCCGATCCGACCGCGTTGAGCAGGATCCCGAGGATGGTGTCGGGCAGCAGCCAGTTGAGCCACACGCTGACGAAGCCGAAGAACACCGAGACGAGCACCGCGTTGCGGGGCACTCCGTGGTGGGTGAGCTTACTGAGCCAGGCCGGTCCGTCGCCGCCGCGTGCCAGCGAGTAGGCCATGCGGGAGGTGCCGTAGACGTTGGCGTTGAACGCCGACAGCAGCGCGATCACCACGACGAGTTCCATGAAGCCGGACACGTAGGGGATGCCGGCGATGTCGAGCACCGAGACGAACGGGGAGGTCTCACCGCTCGCCGCGGTCCACGGCAGCACGAGCACCATGATCGAGATCGACCCGAGGTAGAAGACCGAGATCCGCCAGACGACACTGCGCACGGCCGTCGCGATGGACCGTTCCGGATCCTTCGATTCGGCCGCGGCGATCGTGACGATCTCGATGCCGCCGAACGCGAAGGCCACCGCGAGCAGACCGGCCGCGACACCGGCGATCCCGTTGGGCGCGAAACCGTCGCCGTCGCCGAGCAGGTGCGTGGTGCCGACGGGTTCGGTGCCCGGAAGCAGACCGAACACGAGCAGGATGCCGATCACCAGGAACCCGAGGATGACCGCGACCTTCAGTGCCGCGAACCAGAACTCGAACTCACCGAAGTTGGCGACCCTCGCCAGATTGACCACCGCGAAGAAGGTGACGAACACCAGCGCGACCACCCATTGGGGTACGCCCGGCAGCCACGACTGCACGATCGCGGAGGCACCGGTGATCTCGACACCGAGCACCATGATCAGCATGAACCAGTACAGCCACCCCATGCTGAATCCGGCCCAGCGGCCGATTCCGATGCGCGCGTAGTGCGAGAACGAACCGCTCACCGGCAGCGCGGCACCCATCTCGCCGAGCATGCGCATCACGAAGATGATCATCACGCCGGCGAGCAGGTACGAGACGATGATGGCCGGACCGGCTGCGGCGATACCCACTCCGGAACCGAGGAACAGGCCCGCGCCGATGGCGGAGCCGAGTCCCATCATGGTCAGATGGCGGACCTTCAGGCCGCTCCCGAGATGTTCGGCCTCGGACGCGGGCCGCTGGGTTTCACTCACAGTTTCTCGGTTCCGAATCTGTTGTGGGTGCAGAGTCAGTCGTTGGCGTGCAGAGCCGCGTTCAGTTCGACTCCGCTGCCCTTGTTCGGCACGACCTCGACCGCGCCGCTCACCGAGTTGCGTCGCAGCAGGAGGTTGGACGCGCCGCTGAGGGTCGCGGCCTTGACGACGGTGCCGTCAGGGCCGGTGACCTTGGTACCGGCGGTGACGTACAGGCCGGCCTCGACGATGCAGTCGTCGCCGAGCGAGATGCCCACGCCCGCGTTCGCACCGAGCAGGCAGCGCTTGCCGACGGAGATGACCTCCTTGCCGCCACCGGAGAGGGTGCCCATGATCGAGGCGCCTCCACCGACGTCGGAACCGTCGTCGACGACGACACCCGCGGAGATGCGGCCCTCGACCATCGAGTTGCCGAGCGTGCCGGCGTTGAAGTTGACGAAGCCCTCGTGCATCACGGTGGTGCCGGACGCGAGGTGCGCACCGAGGCGGACGCGGTCGGCGTCGGCGATGCGGACACCGGCCGGAACGACGTAGTCGACCATGCGGGGGAACTTGTCGACACCGAAGACCGTCACCGGTCCGCGGATGCGCAGACGGGAGCGCACGGTCTCGAAGTTCTCGAGCGAGCACGGGCCGTAGTTGGTCCACACGACGTTCGCGAGCATGCCGAAGATGCCGTCGAGGCTGAGCCCGTGCGGCTGGACGAGACGGTGCGACAGCAGGTGCAGGCGCAGGTAGACGTCGTGAGTGTCGACGGGCGGCTTCGACAGGTCCGCGATGTCGGTGCGCACCACGACCTGCTGGACCTCGCGCGCCTCGTCGTGACCGGCGAGCAGGGCGAGATCGGACGGGATGTCCGTGCCCTCGAGTCGCGTCGTTCCGGTTTCGCTCGGCTCGCCGAGGGCGGGTGCCGGGTACCACGTGTCGAGGACGGTCCCGTCCTCCGTGATGTTCGCGATGCCTACTGCTGATGCTCCGTGTGCACTCACGGGTGAGAAGCGTACGCGAGGCGGTCCTGCGCCTGTGTCCCCCCTGAGAGAATCGTGTGCGGGGTCTGAGGAGCAGGCGCGTTTCGTATCGTGCAGGTATGCCCGTACCGCAGCTGGACCTGCACGCCGACCCCGTCGAACTGACCGCCGCGCTCGTCGACATCCCGAGCGTGTCGCAGAACGAGACGCTCATCGCCGACGCCGTGGAGACGGCCCTGCGCGAGCAGACCGACGGCTTCGAGGTCGTGCGCAACGGCAACTGTGTCCTGGCGCGGACGAACCGCGGACTCGGCAGCCGTGTGATGCTCGCCGGCCACCTCGACACCGTCCCGATCGCCGACAACGTGCCGTCGCGGCGCGACGGCGACCTGATGTGGGGCTGCGGCACCTCCGACATGAAGGCCGGCGATGCCGTCTTCCTGCACCTCGCGGCGACCGTCACCGATCTCGCTCACGACCTGACGATCGTGATGTACGACTGCGAGGAGATCGCGGCCGCGTACAACGGGCTCGGACGGATCGAGACCGAACTGCGCGACTGGCTCGACGCGGACGTCGCGATCCTCGGCGAACCCACCTCGGGTGAGATCGAGGCCGGTTGCCAGGGCACCCTGCGGGTGCGCATCACGACTGACGGTGTGCGGGCGCATTCGGCGCGCTCCTGGCTCGGCGACAACGCGATCCACAAGCTCGCTCCCGTGCTCGACCGTCTGGCCCGCTACGAGGCACGGTCGGTCGACATCGACGGTTGTGTGTACCGGGAAGGACTGTCGGCCGTGCACATCGAGGGCGGTGTCGCCGGCAACGTGGTGCCCGACGCCGCTGCGCTCGACGTGAACTTCCGGTTCGCCCCGGATCGCAGCCCCGACGACGCACTCGCGCACGTCCGCGAGGTCTTCGACGGTCTCGCGATCTCGATGGAACTCACCGACATGTCACCCGGCGCGCTGCCCGGACTGTCGAACCCGGCCGCGGCGGCGCTCGTCGAGGCCGCGGGCGGGAAGTTCCGGGCCAAGTACGGTTGGACCGACGTCTCGCGGTTCGCCGCGCTGGGGATTCCGGCTGTCAACTACGGGCCGGGCGACCCGAACCTCGCGCACAAGCGCGACGAGCACGTCGAGGTCGGGCGGATCACCGAGGTGACCTCCGTTCTGCGCTCCTATCTCACCCGATAACGTGGCCGCCATGTCCGGCGACAACTCCTCCTCCGAACGCGGCTCCCGGCGCGAGGTCGTGCACCAGGGCCCGGTGCAACTGCGCGGCTCTCTCGCCCGCGAGGCGACGACGATGGACCAGCGGCTGCTCGATCGCCGCGGCCCGTCCGACTGGGTGCACACCGATCCGTGGCGTGTGCTGCGGATCCAGAGCGAGTTCGTCGAAGGCTTCGGTGCGCTCGCCGAGGTGCCCCGCGCCGTCACCGTCTTCGGATCGGCGCGCACCCCGGCCGGTCACGAGGAGTACGAGATCGGCCGCGAGCTCGGCGCCGCACTCGTCCACGCCGGATACGCCGTCGTCACCGGTGGCGGTCCGGGCGCGATGGAGGCGGCCAACCGCGGTGCCAGCGAGGCCGGGGGACTGTCGATCGGACTGGGGATCGAGCTGCCCTTCGAACAGGGCCTCAACGAGTGGGTCGATCTCGGCCTGAACTTCCGGTACTTCTTCGCGCGCAAGACGATGTTCGTGAAGTACTCGCAGGCGTTCGTGTGCCTGCCCGGGGGTTTCGGGACGCTCGACGAGCTGTTCGAGGCACTGACCCTCGTGCAGACCCGCAAGATCACGCAGTTCCCGATCGTGCTGTTCGGTTCGGAGTACTGGAACGGTCTGGTGGGCTGGCTGCGCGAGACCCTGGTCCGCGGCGGCAAGATCTCGCCCGCCGACCTCGACCTGCTCTTCGTCACCGACAGCGTCGAGGAGACGGTGGACATCATCCTCGAGGCGCATCGCGGCGAGGACGAGAACGAACTGTACGGAAACGGGAGTGGATGGTAACCGAAGCTCTGTCGGTCTGTGTGTACTGCGCGTCGGGCCCTGTTGACCAGAAGTTCCTCGAACTCGCCGCCGCTGTCGGCACCGAGATAGGCCGACGGGGCTGGCAGCTGGTCTCCGGCGGCGGCAACGTATCGATGATGGGCGCGGTCGCCGACGCGGCCCGCGCGGCCGGCGCGCACACGATCGGGGTCATTCCGAAGGCACTCGTGCACCGCGAGGTCGCGGACGTCGACGCCGACGAGTTGATCGTCACCGAGACGATGCGCGAGCGCAAACGCATCATGGAGGACCGCGCCAACGCCTTCCTGACCCTGCCCGGCGGCATCGGAACCCTCGAGGAACTGTTCGAGACGTGGACCGCGGGGTATCTCGGTATGCATGACAAGCCGGTCGTCCTGCTCGATCCCACGGGCCACTTCGACGGCCTGCTCGGCTGGCTCGGGTCGATGGTCGACACCGGCTTCGTCGCGCAACGCGCACTCGACGGTCTCGCGGTCACCACCGACCTCGCCGACGCGCTCGACCGTTGCGCTGCGCCGTACGCGACGGTCTGAGGTGTTCCACTTCGCCGCGCGCTTATCTACTCTTCGGTAAGTTCGGGGGAACGCCGTGGGTGTCGCCCGAGCGAGCCCGCCCGTCCCCAACGTCGCCGTGAGGAAATCTGTCGTGACCACTCGATCCGATCGAGGCAATGTCCCCGTCGTGTCCCTGCCCGGACTCGTCTCGAAACTGCCCCGGATGGCTACCGATCTCCCCATCGTGCTGCGCGGAGCAGCCGGGATGACCCGGAAGCCGACCGCCCGCGAGACGATCGGGTCGGTCTTCCAGAAGCTCGCCGAGCGTCACCCGGAGCGGCCCTTCATCCGGTTCGAGGGAGCCTCCATCGGGTACGGCGAGGCCAACGCGCAGGTCAACCGGTACGCAGCGGTGCTCGCCGATCGCGGTGTCGGCATGGGCGACGTCGTGGGCATCCTCATGGGCAACCGGCCCGAGACCCTGCTGGTCGCGCTGGCCGCGGTCAAGCTCGGTGCGGCCGCCGGCATGCTCAACATCAACCAGCGTGGTGAGGTGCTCGAGCACAGCCTGTCGCTGCTCGACAGCGCCGCCCTCGTGATCGGGGAGGAGTGCGAGGAGGCCGTCGACTCTCTCGGTGGCGAGCCGCAGGCCCGCACCGTGCTGCGCTTCGACGATCTCGACACCGCCGCCCGCGACGCCGACGCGTCGAATCCCGCAGTCACCGAGGAGCTGCAAGCGTCCGAGACGGCCTACTACATCTTCACCTCCGGCACGACAGGACTGCCGAAGGCCAGCCGCATGACGCACTTCCGGTGGCTGAAGTCGATGTCGGGCCTGGGCAGCCTCGGCGTGCGCCTGCGCCGGACCGACGTCCTGTACTCCTGCCTGCCGCTCTATCACAACAATGCCCTCACGGTCGCGTTGTCCTCGGTGCTCGCCGCCGGCGCCACGCTCGGGCTCGGCCGGAAGTTCTCGGCGTCCAACTTCTGGAACGACGCGGAGCACAACGGCGCCACGGCCTTCATCTACATCGGCGAGATCTGCCGCTACCTGCTCAACCAGCCGCCGCGGGAGGACGACGCCGACCACGGGATCCGCCTCGCCGTCGGCAACGGTCTGCGCGCAGAACTGTGGGACGAGTTCACCGAACGCTTCGGTATCGACCGCGTCGCGGAGTTCTACGGTGCGAGCGAATGCAACATCGCCTTCATCAACGCGCTCGACCAGAAGCGCACCGCCGGCATCTGCCCGCTGCCCTACGCCGTCGTCGAGTACGACCCCGATTCGGGCCAGGCACGTCGCGGCGACGACGGCCGGTTGAAGAAGGTCGGCAAGGGCGAGGTCGGACTGCTCCTCGCGAAGGTCACCTCCCGCGCACCCTTCGACGGGTACACCGATCCCGAGGCCACCGAGAAGAAGCTGCTCCGCGACGCGTTCTCCGACGGCGACGTCTGGTTCGACACCGGCGACCTCGTCCGCAACCAGGGCTGGATGCACGTCGCGTTCGTCGACCGGCTCGGCGACACCTTCCGGTGGAAGGGCGAGAACGTCGCGACCACGCAGGTCGAAGCCGCGGTGTCGTCGCACGAGACGATCGCCGAGGCCGTCGTCTACGGCGTCGAGGTCGACGGGGCCGACGGCCGCACCGGGATGGCCGCGATCACCTTGAAGGAGGGCGCCGAGCTCGACGGAGCGGCGCTCGCGAAGTCGCTGCACGGCGCGTTGCCGGACTACGCGGTTCCGCTGTTCGTCCGCATCGTCGACGAACTCGAGTACACGACGACCTTCAAGAGCAGGAAGGTCGATCTGCGCAAGCAGGGCTACAGCGAGACCGGTGAGGACGAGGTGTACGTCCTCGCGAGTCGCAGCGAGGGTTACCGGCCGATCTTCGACGGCTTCGTCGACGGCGTCGCGCGAGGAGAATTGCCCGGTCGCTGAGCATGTCAGGATGGGATCATGAGCGGCCCCGCGACCGATGTCGACGAGCAGACCCCCGTGACCCGTCCCGGTCCGGCACCGTCCACCCTGTGCGGGCGCCCCGTCGCCACCGACAGGGCGCTCGTCATGGCGATCGTCAACCGCACCCCGGACTCGTTCTACGACCGGGGAGCGACCTTCGAGGACGACATGGCGCTCGCGGCCGTCGACCGCGCAGTGGCCGAGGGTGCCGACCTCGTCGACATCGGCGGGGTGAAGGCCGGGCCGGGTGAGGTCGTCGACAGCGACGAGGAGATCCGGCGCGTCGTGCCGTTCGTCGCCGCGATCCGCGAGCGCTATCCGGATGTGCTCATCAGCGTCGACACCTGGCGCAGCGAGGTCGCGCGTCGCGCTGTGGGCGAAGGCGCCGATCTGATCAACGACACGTGGGCCGGTGCCGATCCCGAGCTCGTCGCGGTCGCCGCGGAACTCGGGGCCGGCATCGTCTGCTCCCACACGGGCGGCGCCGTCCCGCGCACCCGCCCGCACCGTGTGCGGTACACCGACGTCGTCGGGGAGGTGGTGCGGGAGGTCGTCGCGGCCGCGGATGCCGCCGCCCGCGCCGGCGTCGCGAGCGACTCGATCCTCATCGACCCGACCCACGATTTCGGAAAGAACACCCATCACGGACTCGCTCTGTTGCGGCACGTGGACGTTCTTGTAAAAACCGGGTGGCCTGTGCTTATGGCGCTGAGCAACAAGGACTTCGTGGGGGAGACTCTGGGAGTCGAACTCGCCGACCGGTTGGAGGGCACATTGGCAGCGACAGCTCTGGCGGCAGCGGCCGGCGCACGAATGTTCCGGGTACACGAGGTGGCAGCCACACGTCGGGTGGTCGACATGGTCGCGGCGATCACGGGTACACGCCCGCCGGCGCGCACGGTGAGGGGGTTGGCATGAGTGCACCTGCACGCACGTGGAACGAAGCCAACAGCTGGGATCGGCCCGCCTGGGCGATCGACGAGCTGATCGCGGCCAAGGCCGGCCGCACAGTGACCGTGGTGCTGCCCGCCCTCAACGAGGAGGAGACCGTCGCGAGTGTGATCGACACGATCCACCCGCTGCTCGGTGGTCTCGTGGACGAACTGGTGGTCCTCGATTCGGGTTCCACCGACGAGACCGCCACCCGGGCGCGGGCGGCGGGTGCCCGTGTCATGTCCAGGGAGGAAGCGGTGCCGGGCATCGAACCGGTCCCCGGCAAGGGGGAGGTGCTGTGGCGGTCGCTCGCGGCGACCTCCGGCGACATCATCGCCTTCGTCGACTCCGATCTGATCGATCCCGATCCGGCCTTCGTGCCGAAACTGCTCGGACCCCTGCTGCTCGGCGACGGTGTGCACCTCGTCAAGGGGTACTATCGGCGCCCGCTGCGCACCGGTGGGGGCGAGGACGCCCACGGCGGTGGCCGCGTCACCGAGCTTGTCGCACGGCCGCTGCTCGCGGCACTGCGACCGGAGCTGACCTGCGTGCTGCAACCGCTCGGCGGTGAGTACGCGGGGACGAGGGAACTGCTCGAGTCGGTCCCGTTCGCACCGGGTTACGGGGTGGAGATCGGGTTGCTGCTCGACACCTACGACCGGTTCGGTCTCCACGCGATCGCGCAGGTCAACCTCGGGGTCCGCAAGCACCGCAACCGGCCGCTGTCCGAACTCGGGGCGATGAGCCGGCAGATCGTGGGCACGATGCTCGCGCGCTGCGGGATCCCCGATTCGGGTGCGCCGCTCACCCAGTTCCTGGTGGAGGGCGATGCGTTCGTGCCGTTCGACACCTCCGTCGATCTCACCGACCGCCCCCCGATGGCGACGGTCACCGGCTGACCCGACCGTCCGGCACCGGTCCCGGCCGGTGTCGGCCGCTCGTGCCAAGATCGGAGCATGCTCACGGTTCTGCTGTACGTGCTCGTGATGGCGGGCGTCGCCGCGGTGCTGTTCTTCGTCGCGAGCGCCGTCTTCGGCCGGGGCGAGACGTTGGCGCCGCTGCCTCCGGGCACCACCGTCACGGTGTTGCCGGCCACCGACGTCACCGGCACCGACATCCGCGACCTGCGGTTCCAACAGACTGTGCGGGGTTACAAGATGAGCGAGGTCGACTGGGCGCTCGATCGTCTCGCCCGCGAGGTCGACGATCTGCGGGTCCGCCTCGCCGACGCCGAGGCCCGCGCAGAGGAGCAGCCGGTCGACGGCACCGGAAAGGGCGACGGCACCGGAAAGTGCGGCGGAGCAGAGGACGTCGGAGCAGAGGACGTCGGAGCAGCCGACGTCGATGGGGAGAACGTCGCCGAGCGGGCTTCGTCGGAGTCGACGGGGGAGTCACGATGACGGCAGACGGGCAGGGTCCCGTGGTCGATACCGACGGGCAGGGTCCCGTGGTCGATACCGACGGGCAGGGTCCCGTAACCGATACCGACGGGCAGGGGCCCGTAACCGATACCGACGACCGCGTGCGGTGCCCGTGGGCCGTCGACGGTCCCGGTTCGTCGCTCTACCGCGACTATCACGACTACGAGTGGGGTCGGCCGCTCCACGGCCGCGACGAGATGTTCGAGCGGCTCTCCCTCGAGGCATTCCAGTCGGGACTGTCGTGGCTGACGATCCTGCGCAAGCGGGAGGCCTTCCGCGCGGCTTTCCACGGCTTCGACGTCGAGGCGGTCGCCCACTTCACGGAGGCCGACGTCGAGAGGTTGCTTGCCGACTCCGGCATCGTGCGCAACCGCCGCAAGATCGAGGCGGTGATCGCCAACGCGCGGGCCGTGCTCGAACTGTCCACCGATCTCGACGAGCTGCTGTGGTCGTTCGCACCGCCGCGACGCGCGCGACGTTCGGTAACGGTCGAGGAGATTCCGGCGGTGACGCCGGAGTCCACGGCGATGGCCCGTGAGCTGAAGCGCCACGGCTTCCGTTTTGTGGGCCCTACCACTGCGTATGCGCTGATGCAAGCTACCGGAATGGTCGACGATCACCTCGAATCGTGCTGGGTGTCACTCGACTCGTAGAACCCGGAGGAGTGTCTTACCCAGGAGTCAGCTACGCGCACGTATTCCGGATAGGGAAGAATGAGAAGGTGCGCGTCGCCGCGACCGGCGATGCAACCACACGGTAACCCACGCGCCCGGCGGTCGGGTGCAGATTTGGAGGGAGCAGAGGATGGCGGCCATGAAGCCCCGGACCGGGGACGGTCCCCTCGAAGCAACCAAAGAGGGACGAGGAATCGTCATGAGGGTTCCACTCGAGGGCGGCGGACGTCTGGTCGTCGAGCTCACGCCGGAAGAGGCTGCGGCACTCGGCGACGAACTCAAGAGTGTCACCAGCTGATCGGCCCCTCTCAGGGCACTCCGGGCCCCGCGCTCCTCGGCGCGCGGGGCCCGGTGTCGTCCTGAGAGCAGGATCGGAGGCGCGATGCTCGCCGACGTGATCGATCTTCTCGCGTGCCCTCACTGCGAGTCCGCGCTCGACCTCGACGACAACGTCGTGGTGTGCGATCGCGGGCACAGCTTCGACGTCGCACGCCAGGGCTACGTGTCGCTGCTCGCCGGCGGTTCGACGCCGTTCACCGGCGACACCGCCGACATGATCGCGGCCCGCGCCGATTTCCTCGGTGCCGGGCACTACGACCCGATCCGGCGCGCGGTGGCCGACGCATGCCTCGACACCGCCGATACGGTGGACACCGATGCGGTAGTCGCAGCCGCCGGCGCTGCGATCCTCGAGGTCGGGGCCGGTACGGGGCAGTACCTCGCGTCCGTGCTCGACGCCCTGCCGGCGGCGCGCGGCATCGGGCTCGACGTCTCCAAGCCCGCGGTGCGGCGCATCGCCCGCAGTCATCCCCGGACCGGAGCGATCCTCGCCGATGCGTGGCAACGACTGCCTGTGAAGTCGGCATCGCTCACCCACGTGCTGTCGGTGTTCGCGCCCCGCAACGCCGCCGAGAGTCATCGCGTGCTCGTCCCCGGAGGCACGCTCGTCGTTGCTACACCCACCTCGGAGCATCTGCGCGAACTGGTCGCGTTGCCCGGCATGGTGAGTGTGGACGACCGGAAGACGGAGCGGCTCTCGTCCGCGCTGTCGGGACGTTTCGAGCGAACGGGACGGACGGACGTGCGCTTCACGGCCGCACTCCCGTGCGAGGCGCTCGGTCTCGTCGCGGGGATGGGACCGTCCGCCCATCATGTGACGTCCGACCGGCGTGCGGAGTTGCTGGCCTCCCTGCCCGATCCGTTCGAGGTGACGGTCTCGGTCACCGTCACCTCGTGGCGACGGGTCGAGACGGCCGACGAACCTAGCGCGTCGTGAGCACCTGCTGGTAGACGGCGACGGTCTGGCGGGCGATCTGCGCCCACGAGAACTCGTTGACAGCGCGGTCGCGTCCGGCCCGGCCCCACCGGGCGGCACGGTCGCGGTCGCGCGCGACGTCGTCGATCGCATCGGCGAGCGCACGCTCGTAGGTCTCGATGTCGAAGGCGTCGTAGTGCACCAGTCGCCCGGTGACCCCGTCCTGCACGACCTCCGGGATGCCTCCGACGTCGGACGCCACCACGGCGGTCTCGCAGGCCATCGCCTCGAGGTTGACGATCCCCAGCGGCTCGTACACCGACGGACAGACGAAAACCGTTGCAATCGAGAGTAGTTCGCGGACCGATTCGGTGGGCAGCATCTCGCGTACCCAGTGCACCCCGTCACGGGCGTCCTGCAGGGCGGTCACCGCCCGTTCGGTCTCCGCGGCGATCTCGGGGGTGTCGGGCGCGCCGGCACACAGGACGAGCTGGATGTCGGGGTCGAGATGGTGCGCCGCGGCGATCAGGTGCCCGACGCCCTTCTGCCGGGTGATGCGGCCGACGAACACGACGATCGGACGATCCGGATCGAGACCGATGCGGGTGACGACGGACTCGTGGCCGGGCTCGGCCGGGCCCGGATGCCAGACGGTGGTGTCGATCCCGTTGCGCACCACGTGGACCCGAGCGGGATCGACGAACGGATAGGCGTCGAGCACGTCGAGGCGCATCCCGTCGCTGACCGCGATGATCGCGTCGGCGTACCGGACGGCGTTGCGCTCGGACCAGGAGGAGATGCGATAACCGCCCCCGAGTTGCTCGGCCTTCCACGGCCGTCGGGGCTCGAGGGAGTGCGCGGTGAGGATGTGCGGGACGTCGTGGAGTTCGGCGGCCAGATGACCGGCCAGCCCGGTGTACCAGGTGTGCGAGTGCACCACGTCGACTCCGGCCGCGGCGTGCGCCATGCGCAACCCGGCCGACAGGGTCGTCAGGGCAGGATTGGCATCGCGCAGTGCCGGGTCGGGGGAGTGCACGAACGCGGTATCGCGCGGTGCGCCCGTGCAGTGCACGTCGACCTCGACCAGTCGACGCAGTTGTTCGACGAGTTCGGTGACGTGGACCCCGGCCCCGCCGTACACCTCAGGCGGATACTCCCGCGTCATCATTGCCACCCTCACCGCCTCAAAGTAGCGGGCCGCGCAGGTTCCGGCCACCCGGCCCCGACACTCCGAAGGGCGTCGAGATCGCGCTTCGCTGGCGGCGGCCTGGGTCGGGGGATAGGTTGAAGCGTGTGAGGAGCCAGCCCCATGTGCTTGGAATCGTTCTCGCCGGCGGCGAGGGCAAACGTCTGTATCCGCTGACCGCGGACAGAGCCAAGCCGGCAGTGCCGTTCGGGGGCGCATACCGCCTCATCGATTTCGTGCTCAGCAATCTCGTGAATGCCGGTTACCTGCGCATCTGCGTTCTCACGCAGTACAAGTCGCACTCCCTCGACCGGCACATCTCGCAGACCTGGCGCCTCTCCGGCTTCACCGGTGAGTACATCACCCCGGTGCCGGCCCAGCAGCGGCTCGGTCCACGCTGGTACACCGGCAGCGCCGACGCGATCCTGCAGTCGCTCAACCTGGTCTACGACGAGGATCCCGAGTACATCGTGGTCTTCGGCGCCGACCACGTGTACCGGATGGACCCCGAGCAGATGGTGCGCCAGCACATCGAGTCGGGCGCCGGTGTCACCGTCGCCGGTATCCGCGTCCCGCGCAGCGAGGCATTCGCGTTCGGCTGCATCGACAGCGACGAGAGCGGCAGGATCACCCAGTTCCTCGAGAAGCCCGCTCATCCGCCCGGGACACCCGACGACCCCAACGTCACGTTCGCGTCCATGGGTAACTACGTCTTCACCACGAAGGTCCTCGTCGAGGCGCTGCGGGCCGACTCGGAGAATCCCGACTCCGACCACGACATGGGGGGCGACATCATCCCCGCGCTCGTCGAGCGGGGCGAAGCTCACGTCTACGACTTCAACGACAACGTCGTCCCGGGCGCGACCGAACGCGATCGTGCCTACTGGCGCGACGTCGGTACGCTCGACGCCTTCTACGACGCTCACATGGACCTCGTGTCGGTCCACCCGATCTTCAATCTCTACAACCGGCGCTGGCCCATCCGCGGTGCCGCCGAGAACCTGCCGCCCGCGAAGTTCGTGCAGGGCGGTCTGGCGCAGGAGTCGATCGTCGGCGCCGGCAGCATCCTGTCGGCCGCCACGGTCCGCAACTCGGTGCTCAGCTCGAACGTCATGGTCGACGACGGCGCGACCGTCGAGGGCAGCGTGCTCATGCCCGGTGTGCGCATCGGCAAGGGTGCGGTCGTGCGACGAGCGATCCTCGACAAGAACGTCGTCGTCGGCGACGGCGAGATCATCGGCGTCGACCTCGAGCGCGACCGTCAGCGGTTCGCGGTGAGCAACGGCGGTGTCGTCGCCATCGGCAAGGGCATCTGGATCTGAGAGCGTGCTGCCCGCCCGGAGGCGGCTGCGCGGATCAGCTGAGGCGCACCGCGCAGAGCAGGCCGTCGCCGAGCGGCAGGACCACCGGAGCGAGACGCTCGTCGTCGGACACCGCGCGGGTCGCCTCGCGCACCGCGAGCACCGTTGCGTCGCGGGCAGCGGGGTCGGCGACGCGTCCGTCGAGCAGGGCGTTGTGCAGCACGATCACCCCACCCGGCCGGAGCAGACGCACCCCTTCGCGCACGAAGTGCGGATGGTCGGCCGGGGTCGCATCGACGAAGACCATGTCGTAGCCGGAGTCGGCGAGTCGCGGCAGCACGTCCAGCGCGCGGCCGTTGATGAGCCGGGTGCGCGACGCCACGACACCCGCCTCGCGGAAGGCGATCTTCGCGGCCCGCTGATGCTCCGGCTCGCTGTCGATGGTGGTGAGCACGCCGTCCTCGCGGAGGCCGTGCAGCAACCACAGTCCGCTCACACCCGCACCGGTCCCGATCTCCACTACCGTCCTGGCGTCGAGCATGCGGGCGAACATCGCGAGGGCGGCTCCGACGGAGGGGGACACCGGGTCGGCGCCCAGATCTTCGGCACGGTCACGCGCCGCGGCGAGCTCGTCGTCCTCGACGACGATGTTCTCGGCGTGGGTCAGGATGCGATCGGCGTTGGTCTGCACCTCACTGAGGCTATCCTCGGCGATTCGTTCGCGCAGGCAGGCGCGCACGGAGTGGTGCCGCCAGTTGTGTGATTCAGGCGGATGACCACGCCCGAACCGATTTTCTCAGGGACGTTTCAGGTTACTCATACGGCGGCCACATCGCCGCGAGGAAAACTGACAATCGGCGAACCGGACGATCGCACCGGTTCACGACTTCGAGGACGCACCGCTCTCGGGGAACGCTCCTGTGAAGGAATATTCCCTGCAGATCGAGTGTTGATAGGCCCTGAAGCAAGTACCACTGCGGTCCCGACGAGGAGGATCCACCGATCCACATGACCCGAGCCCACACTGTTCCCGAGAACGACGCCTCGGCGCTCGAGGCGGACCTGAGCGGCACCGCGGCGTTCGACGCCACCGGGGACCACGCGGCCATGCCGTCGTGGGACGAACTCGTTCGTGAGCACGGCGACCGCGTCTACCGCCTCGCCTACCGTCTTTCCGGCAACGCCCAGGACGCCGAGGATCTCACGCAGGAGACCTTCATCCGCGTCTTCCGGTCGTTGCAGAACTACCAGCCCGGCACTTTCGAGGGTTGGTTGCATCGCATCACCACGAACCTCTTCCTGGACATGGTGCGCCGCCGGAACCGCATCCGGATGGAAGCGCTCCCGGAGGACTACGATCGTGTACCGGCCGCAGGGCCGAACCCCGAGGAGATCTACCACGACGCGCGTCTCGGCGCCGACCTGCAGTCCGCTCTGGACTCGCTCGGACCCGAGTACCGTGCCGCGGTGGTGCTCTGTGACATCGAAGGTCTGTCCTACGAGGAGATCGGTGCCACACTGGGGGTGAAACTCGGTACGGTGCGTAGTCGTATCCACCGAGGCCGCCAGGCACTCCGCGAGTACCTGCGCGAGCATGGAAAGGTCGAAAACGGTCGCGTCGATGCGGGGTAGCCGCCGGGAGGTAGTGATGACGATGGTGCAACCACCTCGCAGGTTCGGCTCCACGGAACACCTCGCCAGCGAGGCAATTGCCGCATTCGTCGACGGCGAACTGCGCATGGCGGCCTACATGCGGGCCGCCCAGCATCTGTCGATGTGTCCGGAGTGTGCCGCCGAGGTCGAAGCCCAGCAGCAGGCCCGCCACGCGCTGCGGTCCGCTGCCGATCACATACCGCGTATGCCGAGTTCACTGCGCGGTACGCTCAGCAACATCCCGTCCCACCTGTGCGACCCGACCCCGCGCCCTCAGGCGGAGGAAGGCTTCGCCGCGCGCCGCTGGTCGATTCTCCGGCGCCGGTGACCGGACGGGCGGTAACAGGTGATCCGATGCCATCGGTGATACTGGGCTGCGTGACGGACCTAGACGGGGGAGACGGGCACGCGTGACGGCCGAATCTGCGCAGCACACCGGACGGCGGGGCGGCGACGATCGTCGTCGCGACGACGAGCTGCCCCATGCCTCGTCGGGTAAGGACTCCTCGGGCGGAGACTCGTCCGGCAGAGGCTCGTCCGGCAACGCCTCGTCGGGTCTCCCCGACGGAGCGATCGCGCGCCCCGACGACGCTCCCCGTCTCGAACCGCGGCCCGTCTACCGGCCCACCGTCGACCCGGCATCGGCCCGTGTCTTCGGGCGCCCGGCCGGCGCCGAGGGATCGTTCGACTCCTCGGCCCATCCCCGCGTCGTCGACCCGCGCGTCCAGCAGGCACCTCCGACCGATGCGATCCTGGCCGAGGCCTACGGACGGCCGTCCGACGTCGACGAGACGCTCCAGCGTCCCCCTTCGCAGCCCGCGGCCGAGACCGAGGACGACACCGAACCCGATCCCTGGCGCGACCCCGACTCAGCGGTGCGGCTCGGTCCGCCCCTGGCCGGGCAGACCGAGGAGAAGGAACTTCCTCCGGCTCCCGGACTGACCCTGCGTGAGGTGTTGTTCGACCGCCGCGTCCAACCCCGCGCACTCGCGACCCTGGCCGCTGTGGCTGTCGTGATCGGCATGGTCGGCGGACTCGTCGTCGCGCTCGCGACCGCCGACAACGGTTCGCTGACCAGTCGCGGAGTGACGCTGAGCCAGTCGGGTCCCGACGAGGAACTGCCCACCGGCGCGGTCGCGCGTGTCGCCGACACCGTGCTGCCCGCGGTCGTCTCCATCCAGACCACCGTCGGCGGCGACGCCGGCACCGGCTCGGGCGTGGTGATCGACGGTGCCGGTTACATCGTCACCAACAACCACGTCGTTTCGATGGCCGCCGGCAATCCCGATGCGAAGGTACAGGTCACCTTCGATGACGGCACGAAGGTGCCCGCCTCGATCGTCGGACGCGACATCAAGACCGACTTGGCCGTGCTCGCCGTCGAGAACGTCGACAACCTGGTCGTCGCCGAGCTGGGCCGCTCCGAGGACGTCCAGGTGGGCGAGGACGTCGTCGCGGTCGGTTCGCCGCTCGGCCTGAGCAAGACCGTCACCCGCGGCATCGTCAGCGCGCTGCACCGGCCCATGCGGCTCAGCGGGCAGGGCACCGACACCGACGCGGTGATCGACGCCGTCCAGACCGACGCTTCGATCAACCCCGGCAACTCCGGCGGCCCCCTCATCGACATGGAGGGTCGCGTGATCGGTATCAATTCCGCGATCAAGTCGGAGACCGGCGGTTCGGTGGGCCTGGGCTTCGCGATCCCCATCGACGACGTCACCGAGGTGGCGCAGGAGCTGATCCGCACCGGCGAGATGCGGCACCCCGACATCGGCGTGAACGCACGCTCGGTGGTCAACGACGTCGCGAGCGGCGCGGAGGTCGCCAACGTCCGTCAGGACAGCCCGGCCCAGCGCGCCGGCATCGTCGAGGGCGACGTCATCGTCAAGGTCGGCGACCGCGAAGTCACCAGCGCCGACGAGCTCGTCGTGGCGGTCCAGCAGCAGGAGATCGACGAACCGATCACCGTCCAGCTCGTGCGCAACGGCCGTCTCGTCGACGTCGAGGTCACCCCAGTCTCCGACTGAGCGGCCCCTGTCTCGGACAGAACGTCCCAGCCGTGTGATGTGACCTTCCACGTAGGTGCTGCGATCCGGACGAGACCACGTACCCTGGATGCGTGTTCGGCAACATCGGTTGGGGCGAGTTCCTGGTACTCATCGTGGCGGCCCTCGTGGTCCTCGGCCCGGAGCGCCTCCCCGGCGCCGTCTCGTGGGTGGCCAAGTCGCTGCGTCAGGTACGCGACTACGCCACGGGTGCGCGCGACCAGCTCGAGCAGGAATTCGGACCGGAGTTCGACGACCTGCGGCAACCGCTGTCCGAGCTGAACCAGCTGCGCGGCATGACACCGCGGGCCGTGATCACGAAGCATCTGCTCGACGGCGACGACTCGATTCTCACCGGCAATTTCGACAAGCCGTCCTCGGCGGCTCCGGGAACGCCCACCAACGGCGCGGCCCGGCCGAACCTGTCGAAGCCGCTCGCTCCGGACGAGAAGCCGCCGATCGATCCCGACGCCACCTGNCCCCCGCCGTGAAGCACGGCGGGGGCTCGATCGATATCGGGTTCTTACAGGTGACGCGTGGTGTCGATTCCCAGCGACATGCCGGCCAGTCCGCGCCTGCGCACGGCGAGCTTGTCGGAGATCTCCTCGAGCGCCACCGCGGGCGCCGAGTCGGGCGCCGCGAGGACGATCGGGGTACCGGAGTCGCCGGCCTCGCGCACTGCCGGGTCGAGCGGGATCTGGCCGAGCAGCGGCACCGTCGCGCCCACCGCGCGGGTGAGCCGCTCGGCGACGGCCTGACCGCCGCCGCTGCCGAAGACGTCCATTCGGGTGCCGTCGGGCAGCTCGAGCCACGACATGTTCTCCACCACGCCGGCGATGCGCTGACGCGTCTGCAGCGCGATGGAACCGGCGCGCTCGGCGACCTCGGCGGCTGCCTGCTGCGGCGTCGTCACGACGAGGATCTCGGCGTTGGGGATCAGCTGCGCGACGGAGATGGCGACGTCACCCGTGCCGGGCGGCAGGTCGAGGAGCAGGACGTCGAGGTCGCCCCAGAAGACGTCGGCGAGGAACTGCTGCAGCGCGCGGTGCAGCATCGGGCCACGCCACACCACCGGGGTGTTGCCCTCGGTGAACTGGGCGATGGAGATCGTCTTCACGTCGTGCGCGATCGGCGGCATGATCATCCGCTCGACCTGCGTGGGCTTGGCGGACGTGCCGAGCATGCGGGGGATCGAGTGACCGTAGATGTCGGCGTCGAGCACACCCACCGACAGTCCGCGCGCGGCCATCGCCGCGGCGAGATTGACGGTGACCGACGACTTGCCGACACCACCCTTGCCGGAGGCCACCGCGTAGACGCGCGTGAGCGAACCGGGCTGGGCGAACGGGATGACGGGCTCCGTGGAGTCGCCGCGCAGCGACTTGCGGAGCTCGGTGCGCTGCTCGTCGCTCATCACGTCGAGGGTCACCCGGACCTCGCCCACGCCGGCGACGTCGGCGACGGCCTTGGTGACGCGCTCCGAGATCTCGGTGCGCATGGGGCACCCGGCGGTGGTCAGATAGATCGCCACATCGACGCTGCTGTCGGCGCCGATCTCGATGCTCTTGACCATTCCGAGATCGGTGATGGGCTTGCGGATCTCCGGGTCCTGGACCCGTGCGAGCGCACTGCGGACGTCGGACTCACTGACTGCCATGACGCCCATGGTAGGCGGCACGCCGCTCGCGACCGGATACGGGTCGACGGTGACCCGACGACCGCCTTCGGTCCGGGGTGACCCGACGACCCTCTCCGGACCTCAGTGGATGCGGGGGAGATCCGCGGGGCTCGGGTCGATGCCGGTGGAGTAGGCCGTCGACCAGGCGAGCACGTTCGCCACGTAGGCCATCGAGTTGTTGTAGCGGTGGATCGCCTTCGTCGAGTGCGCGAGGTTGCGCATGTCGAGGCCACCGTCGCACAGGTACTTCGCGGTGGTGAGTGTCGAATCGTACAGGTTCTGGGGATCGGAGACTCCGTCGCCGTTGCCGTCGCCCGCGTACTGGTTCCACGTGGTGGGGATGAATTGCATCGGCCCGACCGCGCGGTCGTAGACGGTGTCGCCGTCGAGGGCGCCGCCGTCGGTGTCGTGGATGACGGCCTGGCCGGGCAGGCTGCCGTTGAGCGGCAGTCCGATGACGGGCTCGAGCAGGTTGCCCTTGGCGTCGGCATGACCACCGTTGGCGTGTCCGGACTCGACGCGGCCGATGCCGGCGAGGAGCGTCCAGTGCATGCCGCAGGCGGGATTCTCCTCGGCGAGGATGCGCTCGGCGTTGCGGTAGGCGGCGTAGTTGATGCCGGGGATGCCGAGGGGGCCCTCGTGGAGGACCTCGGGCTCGGGTTCCGGCTGGGGGGCGGCCTTGAAGGTGCGCACGGGTGCCGGTTCGGGCTCGAGCATGATCGTCTGCACGGCGGCGACCGCTTCGGGAATCGCGTTCGCGAGGTCGGCCGAGTCGGTCGACGACGCCGTCGGCTCGGTCTCGTGGTGAGCTGCACCCATCAGCGCTCGCGGCGACGCACCCGCGGTGGTCGCGGCTGCGGCGACCAGTCCGACCGGAACGAGTCCGGTCATCGCGATGACGGAATTTCGCCGAAGCTTCGAATCCGACGGTTTGGCGTGGCGGCCCAATGGATAACCCTCCCTCGGGTGCCTCGGAACGAGACACCTTCGTTACGTGCCGGGCCGAGGCTACAGCATTCGATGCCTTTCCGTTACTCAAACGTGATGTAACGGGGGTGTATGCGTACTGCTGTGGCCCGTCCGTGCTGGTCCGGTAGGTCGGGTGGGGTGAAAGAAAAAGATGACGACACGCGTGTCGCGCGTGGCGTCACCTCACGTGTGTGCCGGGAGTTATTCGCAGAAGGCGGGCACCAGGCAGGGGAGTTCGGGCAACTCCGGCATCGGCGGCGGAGCCGGGATGTTCTGTTCGGGTGCCTGCTGAGCCGGAGTGTCGGCGGGCGCTTGCTGGGGCGGCTGAGGTGTCGCCTCCGGAGCGGGCGCGGTGACCGCCGGAGCCGGCGCGGGGGCCGCGACATCCGCGGCGTTCGGAACGGGCCGCGCCGGGATCGGAGCGAGATCGGCGGGAGCCACCTCGGCGGCCTTCGAATACGCACCGGACCAGTGCCGGACGTTCGCCAGATAGTCCGGTGACGGATCGACCGACGCCACCGCCCGCGCCTCCCCGTCCGGCTCGCGCAGGTTTCCGCCCTCCGCGCACATCCGGGCACCGGCGGCCAGGGTCGCGTCGAAGATGTTCTGTGGATCGGCGGTGCCGTCCGCGTTGCCGTCGGCCGAGTACTGCTCCCACACCGCGGGGGCCAGGCGCATCGGCCCGAGCAGCCCCTCCGGGGTGACGACCGGCGCGGTCAGCGTGCCCAGGATGTCGGTGCGTCCCCCGTCCGCGTGTCCGGAGTTCAGGCGCCCGACGGCGGCGAGCAGATTCCACGGCAGGCCGCAGTCGGGAGAGTCGATGGCCAGCTGCATCTCGGCCGCGCGATAGGCGTAGAAGACGAGTTCGGGTATCGCGAGCGGCCCGTCGCCGAGGGCCGCCGCACCCCCTGCCGCGGCCACGGCTTCGGGCGGAAGCTGGGTGAGCGGGTCGCTCGGGCTGCGCAGCGGTTGCGCCTCGCGCACCTCGCCGGGGAGCACGCCCACCGCCGGAGCGGCGCTCGGCTCGGTCTCGGCGGACGTCGTCTCCGCCACCACCGTCGCCGACGACGCTGTCGCCGCGAGTCCGGCAGCGACGATCACCGGCATCGCCAGCGCGACCTTCCACCGCACGCGATCACCCTCCTCCGATCGTCCGTCCGACTGATGTGACGAAGGTTACAGAAGGGTGTCGGGTTGTGTGCAACGGGGCGTGCCGGACAACAGGACGGGGTCCCTCAGTGACGGGGCCCGCGGGTGCGTGGAGTGCCGGCGTCGTCCTCGTTCTCGTCGTCGATCAGCAGGGCGCGCAGATCGTCGAGTTCGCGACGCAGATAGTCGCGGGTCGCGACCTCACCCACCGCGAGTCGCAGAGCCGCGAGTTCGCGTGCCAGGAACTCGGTGTCGGCCTTGGTCTGCTCGGCGCGGGCGCGATCCTCCTCGAGAGATACGCGGTCGCGGTTCTCCTGCCGGTTCTGCGCCAGCAGGATCAACGGCGCCGCATAGGCGGCCTGCGTCGAGAAGGCCAGGTTGAGAAGGATGAAGGGATAGGGATCCCACTGCAGTCCGACCGCGGCGATGTTGAGGGCGATCCACACGATGACGACGATCGTCTGGATGGCGAGATAACGGCCCGTTCCGAGGAACCGGGCGATCGACTCGCTGACCCGGCCCACCGCCTCGGCGTCGAAGTTGAAGCGGAACCTCGACGCCTGTGGGGTCTCGAGGCGCGAGCGGCCCTGCGTGCTGCGGTCACTCATCCTCGATGTCCTCCTCGCGCCAGTCCTCCGGCAGCAGATGGTCGAGCACGTCGTCGACGCTCACCGCGCCGAGCAGGTGCCCCTCGTCGTCCACCACCGGACCGCAGACCAGGTTGTACGTCGCGAAGTACCGGGTGACGGTGGTCAGGGCGTCGTCGGGGGCCAGGCGCGGCAGGTCGTCGTCGACGACCCCTCCCACCAGGCTCGCAGGCGGTTCCCGGAGCAATCGTTGCAGATGGACACAGCCGAGGTACTTGCCGGTGGGCGTCGCGGTGGGCGGCCGCACGACGAAGACCATCGACGCCAGGGCGGGACTCAGATCCGGATTACGGGCGCGGGCGAGCGCTTCGGCCACCGTGGTCGCCGGCGTCAGCACGACCGGCTCGGGGGTCATCAGACCACCGGCGGTGTCGGGGGAGTGCTCGAGCAGGCGGCGCACCGGCTCGGAGTCCTCGGGGTCCATGCGTTGCAGGAACGACTCGGCGTCCGTTGCGGGCAGCTCACCGAGGAGGTCGGCGACGTCGTCGGGATCCATCGCCTCGAGCACCGCGACCGCCCGGTCGAGGCCGAGCTGGGTGAGCAGGTCGGTCTGATCGTCGGAGGGTAGCTCCTGCACGATGTCGGCGAGGCGTTCGTCGTCGAGCGCCGCGGCGACCTCGGTGCGTCTCTTGATCGGCAGGTCGCGCAGGGCGTTCGCGACGTCCGGCGGGCGCATGTCCTCGAACTGCAGGAGCAACTGCGCGACACCCTGTCCAGGCATCGACAGTGCCTGCTGGGTGAGTCCGTGCACGTGCGGCCATTCCACGATGTGGATGGGGGAGCGGCGCGCGAGCCGGCCGCGATGGCGACGCACCGCCACGCGGGCGACGACCCAGTCGCGGGTGCGCATGAGCTCGAGCCCCAGATCCACCACGACGGCGTCGACACCCATCAGGTCCGGCAGCTCCGGGTCGTCGACGCGCACACGCGAATCGAGGACCTGACCGAGGGCGAGCACTTCCGAGGGCCGCTGGGTGAACCGGCGCAGACTGACGTTGCCGGTGACGAGGGTGACCGCACCGGGTTCGATCGCGGTCACGCGCAGCATCGGGACGAAGATCCGCTTGCGGGTGGGCAGTTCGACGACGAGCCCCAGCGCACGAGGAGGCTGACGCCCCACTCGTATGGTCAGCACGACATCGCGGACGCGGCCGATGGACTCGCCGTCGGGGCCGAGAACGACCAGTCCGGCCAGCCGCGCGACGAAGACCTTGCTCACTGCTGCCATGATTGCCAGGCTAGAGCGTGCCCACGCTGTTCCCGGAACTCGGAGGTCTGGTCAGGTCATGTCGTTTTCGTTCAGGCCCCGAAGATCGGTACTCGCGGTTCCCGGCAGCAGCCGGAAGATGATCGACAAGGCCAAGGGCCTTCCCGCCGACGAGATCTTCCTCGATCTCGAGGACGCGGTGTCGCCGCTGGCCAAGGAGCAGGCCCGCAGCACCATCGTCGAAGCTCTGAACGAGGACGGCTGGGGCGACCAGATCAAGGTCGTGCGCGTCAACGACTGGACCACGGACGCGACCTATCTCGACGTCGCGACGGTCGTCGGTGGTGCCGGCGCGAATCTCGACGCGATCCTGCTGCCGAAGGTGCCCGACGCGAGCCACGTGAAGGCGCTCGACCTGCTCCTCACGCAGGTCGAGAAGGCCCACGGTCTCGAGGCGGGACGGATCGGTATCGAACCGCAGATCGAGAACGCCATCGGGTTGACGAACATCAACGAGATCGCGACGGCGAGCCCGCGCGTGCAGACACTCGTGTTCGGTCCGGCAGACTTCATGGCGAGCATCAACATGCGCACCCTCGTCGTCGGTGAGCAGCCCGAGGGTTACGACGTCGGCGACGCCTACCACCACATCCTCATGACGATCCTCATGGCCGCGCGTGCGCACGGGCTGCAGGCCATCGACGGCCCCTACCTCCAGATCCGCGACGTCGACGCCTTCCGCCGGTCGGCGCAGCGCACCGCCGCCCTGGGCTTCGACGGCAAGTGGGTGCTGCACCCGAGCCAGATCGACGCGGCCAACGAGGTCTTCAGCCCCCGGCAGGAGGACTACGACAAGGCCGAGATGATCCTCGACGCCTACGAGTGGCACACCTCGGCCGAGGGCGGCGCCCGCGGTGCCGCGATGCTCGGTGACGAGATGATCGACGAGGCGAGCCGGAAGATGGCCCTCGTGATCTCCGCGAAGGGCCGGGCCGCGGGGTTGCAGCGCACCCAGAAGTTCGAGCCGCCGGCCTCCTGACGGGAACGACCAGGAAAAAGAACATATCGGGCGAACCATCGCGGCGTGCCGGTCCCCGTCGAGGCAGAATGGAGACCGGCGCCGCGACCGTCGGCGCGCATCGCGAAGGAGCCGAAACGACATGACGAATCCCCTCGGACCCGGTCGCCAGGTACCCGGTCTGCCGACACCTCCCACGGGCTGGCCCGTCGGTTCGTACCCGACCTATGCCGAGGCGCAACGGGCGGTCGACCACCTGGCCGATCAGAACTTCTCCGTCGAGGACGTCACCATCGTCGGTGTCGATCTCATGCAGGTCGAACGGGTCACCGGTCGGCTCACGTGGCCGAAGGTGATCGGCGGCGGCATCGTCTCGGGCGCATGGCTCGGCGTGTTCTTCGGTCTCCTGCTCGGCATCTTCTCCACCGACTTCCTCGGCCCGCTGCTCGTCGGCCTCGTCGGCGGCATCATCTTCGGCCTCATCTCGGCGAGCATCCCGTACGCCGCGACCCGCGGTCAGCGCGACTTCTCGTCCACCATGCAGCTCGTCGCCGGCCGCTACGACGTGCTGTGCCAGCCGCCCACCGCCGAGAAGGCGCGCGACATCCTCGCCAAGCTCGCCATCTGATCGTCTCGCGGTCGCGCGTTCGCCGAGAACGGCACTCGTCGTGATCGGCCTCGCGCCACTACTGTCGATCCCATGCCCGACCTCGATTCGGTGGCCGATGCCCTCTACGGCCTCGACCCAGGAGACTTCGTGGCGGCCCGCTCCGAATTCGCGGCGCAGGCACGCGAAGCGGGCGACCGCGAGCTGACGGCGGCCATCGGCAGACTGCGCAAACCGACGGTCGCGGCCTGGATGGTCAACCTGCTCGCCCGCGAACGGGCCGACGAACTCGCGGCGTTGCTCGACATCGGATCCGCCCTGCGCACCGCGCAACGACGACTGTCCGGCAGCGAGATGCGGAAACTGTCGGAGCAGCGTCGCCGGGTGGTCGCCGCGCTCGAGCGCGACGCGGGTCGGCTCGCCGCCGACCGCGGCCGCACCGTCTCGGAGAGCGCACTGCGTGAGGTGGGGCGCACCCTCAACGCCGCGTTGTCGGATCCCGGCATCGGGGAGCAGGTCCGGCAGGGCCGGCTCGACGCGATCGTCGAGTCCGACGGTTTCGGCGACCTGTCGGCGATGCCGCTCACCGTCGTCCGCGGAGGGTCGGAGGAGGACGACGAGGACGACCGGACGGCAGCGGGCAAGTCTGCACGCAAGAGCAAGGGCGAGCGCGAACCCACGGAGCGTGAGAAGGCGGAGCAGGCGGCTCGTGAGGCGGAGATCGACGAGGCCGCTGCCGCTCTCGACTCGGCGCACAACGCGGCCGAGGAAGCGCGCGAAGCCGCGTCGGCGGCAGAGCAGGAGCTGGCCCGTCACGAGGAGGAGGTCGCCGAGCTGCGGGCGAAGCTCGAACACGCAGAGCAGCAACGCACCTTCGCGCGCCGCGCCGCCGCCGAGGCGAAGAAGCGGGTGGTCGCCGCCGAACGTGCCGTCTCGGCCGCCGAGGTCGACCTCGCCCGGACGAAGAACTGAGCTGTCAGGTATGCGCCTTCGCGTGCGCGACGAATTTACGCTGCCAGGGCGTCTCGACCGCGCGCGGATGGTAGTGCCGCCGAACGAAGTCGACCGCCTCCTCCGGGGAGAGCCCGTCGAGGACGGCGAGGCACGCCAGTGCGGTGCCGGTGCGGCCGCGTCCACGCCCGCACGCGATCTCCACCCGCTGTCTTCCCGCGCGGATCCACGCCTCGTACAGGATGGCGAGAGCGTCCTCCGGGTCGCGTGGCGTGCGGAAGTCGGGCCAGTGGATCCACCGCGACTCCCATTCGAACGGTGCTGCCGGGGGGCGGCCGAGGAGATACACCCCGAAGTCGGGAAACGGCTCGCCGAACACCGGTCTGCGCATCCCGCGTCCCCGCACGAGTCGGCCGGAGGGCAGCTGCAGCACCCCGGTGTCTGCTGGATCCCACTCGCGTCGCACGCTGGAAACCTACCCGCCCGGAGCCGGTGTACCGAACGTCACGGCCGTTCACCCGCGGTGCAAGTTCGCGGTCGATAGTGTCGTTCCATGGGTGAGCGAACGGAACCGGAGATCAGAGTTCTGGAGTCGGAAGCCGAACTGCGGGAGGCGTCCGCGCTGTTCCGCACGGCGATGGTGGGTCTGCCCTCGTGGCCCGAGGTTCCCGACGGGACGGTGAGCCGCTACCTCGAGGCCGGCCGCACGTGGGGTGCTTTCCTCGACGGCATGCTCGTCGGGACAGTCGACGCCACGAGCGGAAATCTCACCCTGCCCGGCGGCGCCCGGGTGCCGCACGCGGCGGTCACCCACATCGGTGTGCTGCCCACCCACACGCGTCGCGGCGTGATCTCCGGACTCGTGCACCGGCAGTTGAGCGACGCGCGCGACCGCGGTGAGATCCTCGCGACGCTGCGTGCCTCCGAAGCGACCATCTACGGCCGGTTCGGCTACGGCGTCGCCTCGACTTCGGTGTCCGTCGACGTCGACGTGCGTGGTGCCGCACTGCGTCCCGACGTGCCCGAGTCCGGAGCGGTGCGTCTGCTGACCTATCCGGAGGCGTGGGACGTGCTGGCGCAGATCCATTCCCGTCATCTGCCGCCGCGCCCCGGCATGATCGATCGGTCGGAGTACTGGTGGAACTCGCGCCGGTGGCGGGCCGACTCGCTCACCGATCCGATGTACGTGGCGGTGCACGGCGAACCGGGACAGGAGGACGGTTTCGTCCGGTACCACCCCGTCGACACGCAGGGGTGGTTCACCAGTCGCAACCGCACCGTCGTGGTCGACGACTTCTTCGCCCCCTCGCCCGCGGCGTACGCCGGCCTGATCCGGTTCCTGCTCGACCTCGACCTGGTCGACACCTTGCGGTTCGCGGCACTTCCGCAGGACGATCAACTCCCGCTCATGCTCGGCGACGCGCGTGCCGTGCACTTCCGCTCGGTCTCGGACGAGACGTGGTTGCGCATCCTCGACCTCGATCGGGCGCTGTCGGCGCGGAGTTACCGAGGCTTCGGCTCGGTGACCGTGGAGGTGACCGATCCGGTGCTGACCGACAACGCCGGTGTCTTCGAGATCTCCGCCGACGGCGTGGCGCGCACCGCGGGACCGGCCGACCTGACGATCGACATCGCCGACCTCGGTGCGCTCCTGCTCGGCCGGCAGGGCTGGCACCGGATGGTCGACGCGGGGCGCGCCCGGGTGCACCGGCCCGAGGCCGTCGACACCGCTGACCTGCTGTTCTCCTGGCCCCAGGCACCCTTCTCGGGGACCTCCTTCTGACCTCGTCGTCGTGCCGATTCCGTTCCGGATGTACGCCCTGCTCGTTTTGCTACGGCTGGCCGGTACGGGCGTTATCGTCGGATCACGAGGTCCCCGATGCGAGCGGAGTCGCGCATGAGACGGTCGGGCAAGAGTCGGCGGACGAGCCGAGCGGTCACAGCTTCCGCGGCTGCTGTGCTCCTGGCATCGGGGCTGGTCGCGTGCGGCAGCGACGACGAGGGTGTCGTCCTGTCCTTCTACACGGCCGCCGACGGTGCCGAGCAGTACGCGCAGGCCGCGGAGGTGTGCACCGCGGAGGCGGGCGGCCGATATCGCGTGCAGCAGAGGACACTTCCGAAGAACGCCGACGACCAGCGACTGCAGTTGGCGCGGCGGCTGACGGGTAACGACCCGGGGCTCGACCTCATGACCCTCGACGTCGTGTGGACGGCCGAGTTCGCCGAGGCCGGGTGGGCGCTGCCGCTGCCCGACGATGTTGCAGCCGCGGTCTCCGAGGGCACCCTCGAAGGTCCCCTCGAATCGGCGACCTGGCAGGACCGGCTGTACGCCGCACCGCTCAACACCAACACCCAGTTGCTCTGGTACCGAAAGGATCTCATGCCGGACGGGCAACCTCCGGAGACCTGGGACGAGATGATCGAGATTGCGAGCGGCCTCGCCGAGGAGGGCCGGCCGTCGTGGATCGGTGTGCAGGGCCGGCAGTACGAGGGGCTGATGGTGTGGTTCAACACCTTGCTCTCGAGCGCCGGAGGCTCGGTGGTGGGGGAGGACGGTGTCACCGTCACCCTCACCGACAACGACGCGGCGGTGACCGCGCTCGACATCATGAAGCGCGTTGCGACCGCGCCCGGCGCCGATCCCTCCCTGAACCAGGCCGACGAGGCGGCCGTCCGTCTCGGTATGGAGAGCGGGCGCACCGCGTTCCAGGTCAACTGGCCGTTCGTCCTGCCGGGCATCATGGAGAACGAGGGGGCCCTGCCCTTCATCGACGAGAACGGCAATGTCACCTCGGAGAACACCGGCAACACGGTCCTCACCGTCGACGGTGAGCAGAATTTCCTTCCCGCGCCGTACCCCTCGGTGACCCCCGGCGAGCCCGCCCAGGTCACCATCGGCGGGTTCAACATCGCCGTCGCCCGCACGAGTACCCACCCGGATCTCGCGTTCGAAGCGATGCAGTGCCTGCGCAACGAGGAGAACCAGCGCAACAACGCCATCGGTGGCGGCGTGCCGCCGACGCTCGCGGCGCTGTACGACGACCCCGATTTCCAGGAGGCCTATCCGGCCTGGCGTGAGGTCCGCGCCGGTCTCGAGAACGCCGCGGTGCGTCCCGCTTCACCGGCCTACCAGAGCATTTCGACACTGGTGACGGCCACCCTCAACCCGGTCGACCAGATCGATCCGCCCCGCACCGTCGAGGAACTCGCCGAGCAGGTGCGCAAGGCGGTCAATTCGGAAGGACTGATCCCGTGACCGCCGTCGAATCGACACCGACCGACGAGACCCCGAAGGGACCGTCGACGAAGACGAAAGCAGCGCTGTCCGAGGGGAAGAAGGCCGAACGGCGACTCGGTCTGCTGCTCGTCGCACCCGCCGCGATCGTGATGCTCGCCGTCACGGCCTATCCGGTGGGATACGCCGTCTGGCTCAGTCTGCAGCGTTACGATCTGCGCTTCCCCGACGAACGGCGCTTCGTCGGACTGTCGAACTATATCGCGGTGCTCAGCGACGGATTCTGGTGGCAGGCCTTCATGGTCACCTCGCTCGTCACCCTGGTCTCCGTCGCGATCGAGTTCGTGCTCGGCCTCGCGATCGCACTCGTCATGCACCGCACCATCGTCGGCAAGGGCATCGTGCGCACGGTGGTGCTGATCCCGTACGGCATCGTCACCGTCGCCGCCGCCTACAGCTGGTACTACGCGTGGACCCCGGGCACGGGCTATCTCGCGAACCTGCTGCCCGACGGCAGCGCCCCGCTCACCGACCAGATCCCGTCCCTGGCGATTATCGTGCTCGCCGAGGTGTGGAAGACCACGCCGTTCATGGCACTGCTGCTCCTCGCCGGCCTCGCACTCGTCCCCGACGATCTGCTCAAGGCGGCGCAGGTCGACGGCGCCGGAGCGTGGACACGTCTGGTGCGGATCATCGTGCCGCTGATGAAACCGGCGATCCTCGTCGCCCTGCTCTTCCGCACGCTCGACGCCTTCCGCATCTTCGACTACATCTATGTCCTCACCCGCGGTGCCAACGGCACCGGATCGGTGTCGATCCTCGGTTACGACAATCTGTTCCGGGCCTTCAACCTCGGCATCGGGTCGGCGATCAGCGTCCTGATCTTCCTGTGCGTCGCGATCATCGCGTTCGTGTTCATCAAGTTGTTCGGTGCATCCGCGCCCGGCTCGGACGAAGGGGGCCGATGATGGCCGAGACCAGGAAACGGACCCTGTCGTGGTCGGCGGTGAACCTGATCGTCCTGCTCTACGCACTCGTCCCGGTGCTGTGGATCGCGAGCCTGTCGTTCAAGCCGCCCGGCACCATCCAGGACGGCCGGTTCATCCCGCAGCAGTGGACGCTCGACAACTACCGCGGCATCTTCCGCACCGACGCGTTCACGAGCGCGCTGATCAACTCCATCGGCATCGGCCTGATCGCCACGGTCATCGCGGTGATCCTCGGGACGATGGCCGCCTACGCGATCGCCCGGCTCGACTTCCCCGGTAAGAAGATTCTGGTGGGCGTGGCGCTGCTCATCGCGATGTTCCCCCAGATCTCCCTCGTCAGCCCGCTGTTCGAGATCATGCGTGGCCTCGGACTGTTCGACACGTGGGCGGCGCTGATCCTGCCGTACATCACCTTCTCGCTACCGCTCGCGATCTACACCCTGTCGGCCTTCTTCAAGGAGATCCCGTGGGAACTCGAGAAGGCCGCGAAGATGGACGGCGCGACACCGGGTCAGGCGTTCCGGAAGGTCGTGGCCCCACTCGCCGCTCCCGGCATCATCACGGCGGCGATCCTGGTGTTCATCTTCTGCTGGAACGACCTGCTGTTCGCGATCTCGCTGACCTCCACCGAGCGGTCCATCACCGCACCCGCCGCGATCGCGAACTTCACGGGTGCATCGCAGTTCGAGGAACCGACCGGCTCGATCGCGGCGGCGGCCGTCGTCATCACGATCCCGATCATCGTGTTCGTCCTGATCTTCCAACGTCGAATCGTCGCCGGACTGACCTCCGGCGCAGTGAAGGGATAACTATCGTGGCCGAGATCGTGCTCGACAAGGTGACGAAGGAATATCCGGACGGAGCGAAGGCCGTCAGCGACGTGGATCTCGAGATCGCCGACGGCGAGTTCATCATCCTCGTCGGCCCGTCCGGGTGCGGAAAATCCACGACGCTCAACATGATCGCCGGTCTCGAGGACATCTCCGACGGCGAGCTGCGCATCGCGGGTGAGCGTGTCAACGAGCGGGCACCGAAGGACCGCGACATCGCGATGGTCTTCCAGTCCTACGCGCTGTACCCGCACATGTCGGTGCGCGACAACATCGCGTTCCCGCTCACCCTCGCGAAGGTGTCCAAGGACGAGATCGGCCGCAAGGTCGACGAGGCGGCCCGGATCCTCGATCTCACACAGCATCTCGACCGCAAGCCCGCCAACCTGTCGGGCGGTCAGCGGCAACGCGTGGCCATGGGTCGTGCGATCGTGCGCAGCCCCAAGGCGTTCCTCATGGACGAGCCGCTGTCGAATCTCGACGCGAAGCTGCGCGTGCAGATGCGCACCGAGATCGCGCGCCTGCAGAAGCGTCTCGGGACCACGACGGTGTACGTCACGCACGACCAGACCGAGGCGATGACGCTCGGCGACCGCGTCGTCGTGATGCGCGGTGGGATCGTGCAGCAGGTCGGGGCGCCGCAGGAGTTGTACGACCATCCGCGGAACCTGTTCGTCGCCGGCTTCATCGGATCGCCGTCGATGAACTTCGTTCCGGGGCAGATCGAGAACGGTTCGATCCGCACCTCGTTCGGCGAGTTCCGGTTGCCCGACGAGCGGTGGGAGACCGTGCGTCGCAACAATCCGTCGCGCGAGGTGGTCGTCGGTATCCGTCCGGAGCACTTCGAGGACACCGACCTGCTCGACCCGACCCAACGGGAGACGGGCGTGACCTTCTCCGCCGAGGTCGACGTGCTCGAGTCGATGGGCTCCGACAAGTTCGCGTACTTCACGGCCGAGGGGCCGGGCGTGCACTCGAAGGACCTCGACGAACTCGCCGCCGACGCCGGCGCCGACATGTCGGCCGAATCGCTGGTCGCGCGATTGTCGGTGGAATCGCAGGCCACCAAGGGCGGGACCGTGCAGTTGTGGTTCGACAGGGCGAAGATCGCCTTGTTCGATCAGGAGACCGGCGCGAACGTCACCCTCTGACAAACCGGCTTCGGTGGATCCGACCCCGGAAAACGGGTCCGGATCCACCGAAGCCGTCAGCGGGGTGCGCGGCTACGGAGCTCGTCGACGATCTCTTCGCTCCACACGTGCCGCCGCACGAGCCGGTACCGCTCGCTCGCGATCCACAGATACACCTCGGCGTCGGTGCGTGAGCGCAACATCCCCGCTTCCCGGGCCATCGCGACGACGGGGACGAATTCCTCCTCGTACCAGCGCCGCGCGACCTCCTCGCGGGTGAGGTACTCGCCGAGATCCTGCATCAAGCGGAAACCCCACGCCTCGACGGCCTCGGCCAGTTCGGCGTATCCCCACGGGTCGGACACGCGGATCGTGTCCTGGGCCGCGCCGTGCAGGGGAACGCGGCCGAGAAACATCCTGAAGTGGTCCTTGCGCACGAGATCGGGACGGGCGGTGATGCCCTCCGCGGGCACCTTCGTGGTGATCTCGGTGACGTAGGCGTCGATGGTGCGGTCGCCCTGCGCGTAGGCGATGGACACACGGTGGTGCCCGTCCTGCACGAAATGCATCGGTCCCACCCGGTACACGGAGATCGGGGGCATGGCCTCGCCGCGCCGCCGCGCGGCCGCGATGCGTTCCCACCTGGCGCGCAGGCGTGCCGAGGTGGGGCGGAAACGGCGGTCGAAGTCGTCGGCACGGTCGACGCTGCCGACGATCGAGGCGACCTCGATGATCTGCAACCCGAGTCGCCGTTCACCGAGGCGTCCGAGGGCTGCGACGACGTCGTCGAAGGGCAGCACCGTGTTGACGTCGGCCGGTTCGCGGCGCAGCCATGCGATCAGCCGGGCGTACTCGGCGCGCCGGCGTTGCCGGGCGAAATCGTCGCCGGCATCGGAGACCGGAAAACCGGTGTCGCGAGCCACGCTTCGACGGTACCGCGCGGTGCACAGGTCCGGGTGTGAACCGCATGTGCGGGGACGGGGACTACATTGCAGGGGTGACCGACGCAGTTCTCGCCACCGTCCGCAGCCACCTCACCGAGCATCTGACCGTGCCGGGGGATCCTGAGCCGGAATCGGCGTCGGTGACCTTCCTCGGTCTCGAACCGATCGAGGTCCTCCGCTTCCGTGGTGCAGAGCTCCTGCGGTACGCCACTCTGGGGTGCTCACGGCATCCGATGGGCGATCCGACCGACATGGTGGCCGACCCGACGCGCGGGCCGCGGGCCGAACTGGTCCTCAGCCTGCGCGACAACGAGGGCGTCACCGCCGGTGTCCACCGCACCCTCGCGGTGCTCGCTGCGCTGCCCGCCGTGGAGGGCGTGGTCCTCACCGACGACGCCCTGCTCGATCTCGGGGAGCCGCTGTGGCCGGGCGCTCCGTTCACCGCGGTGTTGCTCGAGACGGCCGACGTGCCGTCGCTGGAGTTGCCCGAGCCCTCCGATCCGGTCCACTTCTTCGAGGCCCGCCCGATCACCGGTACCGAGGCGGCCTGGAAGCGGCTGAAGGGAACCGAGGCGCTGCGCGAGGCGTGGGAGGAAGCGGGCATCGACCTGAGCGACCCGCGCCGGGCGCAAGCACGTCTGTGACCGTCCCGGTTCTCACGGACCGCGCGCTCGGACGCGCCACGCTGGCCCGCCGTCACCCCCGCGGCACGACCACTCCGAGCGATCCGGCACCGAGGCACACGGTCGTGCCGGGGGTGGACGAGCGCGCCTGCAACGCCGACCCGTCCCCGGAGACGCGGACGTACACCGTCCCGAGTCCTTCGGTGACGGGGACCGGAACGGATGCGCGGCCGGGGAAGCCGAGGTCGATCGTGCCGTCGGCGGAGGCCCGGTAGTTCACCTGCACGGTCCACTCCCAGTCACCCGCGGGGGAATCGAGCGGCACGGCCGTGACGGCGTCGGTGGTGACGCGATGGCCACAGTCGGGCTCGGGGCCGGGCGGGACGAGGCGCAGCGGCAGCAGGTCGGCAGGAGTGCGGTGACCGAGATCGTCGAGGACCCACAGGTCGGTCGCGTGGTCGCGGATGTCGGACCGGACGGGCAGCGCGGAGAAGACGGACCCCACCAGGTTGTGCGGGTAGGTGACGGGCAGCAGGATCCATACCGACACCGGGTGATCGAGCACGGGCTCGTCGGGCCGGGCCGTGAGCGCCGCCTTCGCCGCCCCGAGATAATCGCCCGTCGGATTGTCCGACCAGCTGCGCGCGAACGTCACGGTCGACCACAGGGAGCCGACGGTGAACACGGCCGCGCAGGTCCAGGCGGCCGCACGCACGGCACGAGGACGGGACGTCGTGCCTCGTCGCGGGGCGCGCAGGATCAGCGCCGCGGCGATCGCTACGACCACGGCGGAGTCGGCGAAGTAGCGCAGAGTGCGCGCGAGTTCGTAGGTGGTCTCCGGACCGAAGCGGGTGCTGATCATCGCCGCGAGCGAGGCCAGGATGTAGGCGATCACAGCGAACCACACGGGCCCCGTCCGCCGTCGCCGGCGCACCGTCCACGCTGCGGCGCCCGCGACAGCGAGCCACGCGACCACGACGAGCACGAGCGGGGGATCGGCCCAGGGCGGGCTCGGATTCCACCGCTCCCATTCCCAGGGACCCCCGAGCAGCGACGGCAACAGCCCGTAGGAGATGCCGTGATGGGTCAACCCGGCCACCATCGACCACGGCGGGATCCCGAACCGGGATTCGACGATCGTCGAGTAACAGACCGCCCACACGACCAGCACGGCCGCCGAGCCGAGCCACAACGGCCGGGCCTGCGCCCACGTGCTGCGGATCGGCCGAACGAGTCCGTCGACGTGGTGTGCGAGGGCGACCGTCGCGAACGCGGCGAACGGAACGAGGACCGACTTCTCGAAGAACACCAGCGCCACAGCGGTGACGACGAGGGCGCTCACGATATGACGGCGCCGGCCGGTCCTGCTGTACTGCAGCGCATCTCCCGCCACCCAGGCCAGTGCGGCCTGCAGCGGCAACGCGTTGAGCGCGGCCGACCACCACGCGAAGGCCGGAAGCGTCAGCGGCGTGAGGAGATAGAACAGCAACGGTCCCCACAGAGCGCGTCGCGGGCCGAGCAGCAACCAGAGCACCCGCAGCACCGCCAGCGAGGCGAGCAACTGACCGATCACGAGCGAGGCCGCCGCCGGCCACCATTCCAGCGGCGCGATCGCCGTGGCGATCCCCGCCACGAGGAAGGCGGCGGGCATCAGGTGACCGTCGTGGTCATACCGCAGGAAGGCGTCGGACAGCAGCGGATACGACCCCGCGCGCCCGACGAGGATCAGGTCGTCCCAGTAGAACTCGCCGGTCGCGGCCACCACGGTCCGGAGGATCGTCTGCAGCAGGATCAGCGCGAGGGCGACGGCGAGCACGTGGCGCCGAGGAGATCGCGCAGCCTGCGCAGCGCGTGTCGAGGGGCGGTCGAGTTCGGTGGTCACAACCAGTTGTTGCGCCTGAAGGTGACGAACAGTCCCACGGTGATCGCGACGATCGCGGAGAGCACGACGTAATAGCCGTATTGCCAATGCAGTTCGGGCATGCGATCGAAGTTCATGCCGTAGATCCCGGCGATCATCGTCGGCACGGCGGCGATCGCGACCCACGCGGAGATCTTGCGCATGTCGGTGTTCTGCTGCACGGTGACCTTCGCGATCGCCGCGTCGAGCAGCGTGCCGAGCGTCTCGTCGAAGGCCGCGATGCGGTCGGACACCGTGGTGTGGTGGTCGGCGACGTCGCGGAAGTAGCGCCGGACGTCCTTCGGGATCGGGTTGCCCGGCGCCCGGATGAGTTGCTGCAGTGGTTCGGCGAGCGGCACGACGGCGCGGCGCAACTGCACGATCTCGCGCTTGAGCATGTAGATCTGGTCGACCGCGATCCGCGTGTCGGGGGTGAACACGAGTTCCTCGATGTCGTCGACGTCGGGTTGCACGGCCGTGGTGACGGCGAGATAGGAGTCGACCACGTGGTCGGCGATCGCGTGGAGCACGGCCGCCGGACCGCGGGACAGATGATCGGGGTCGCGTTCGAGGCGCTTGCGCACGTGCGAGAGCTCGGAGTGGTCGCCGTGCCGCACGCTCACGATGAAGTCGGGGCCGGTGAACAACATGATCTCGCCGGTCTCGACGATGTCCTTGGTGGTCGTCACCGACTCGTGCTCGATGTAACTGACGGTGCGCAGCACCAGGAACAGCACGTCGTCGTAGCGCTCGAGCTTCGGGCGCTGGTGGGCGTGGACGGCGTCCTCGACCATCAGCTCGTGGAGTCCGAAGGTGTGCGAGACGTTCGTCATCTGCTTCTCGTCGGGGTGGTGCAGCCCGAGCCACACGAATCCCGTACCGCGCCGACGTACCTCTGCCACCGCCTCGGTGTGGCTGTAGCGGCCGGGCAGGCGGTGCCCGTCGACGTAGACCGCGCAGTCGACCACCGCTTGCTCGGTGGGGACCGGGGGAGTGGGGCCGCGACGGGTGGCACGAGAAGGCTGGTGCGGCATGTTGTCCTTCCTCACGGCATGCCGCTGGGACGCGGCCCGGTCGCAGGCCCGCGGCGCGGCGGTCGCCCGTCGACGGGGACCGGGCGGGGCAGCTCCAATCATGCTAGCCCGCCGACCTGACAGACTGGTGGCGTGCGTATCGATCTCCACACCCACTCGTCCGCATCGGACGGCACCGACCGTCCCGCGGAACTGGTCCGTGCCGCTGCCCGGGCGGGTCTCGACGTCGTGGCCCTGACCGACCACGACACGACCGCGGGATGGGACGAGGCCGCAGCGGCCTTGCCGACGGGCCTGCGTCTCGTCCGGGGAATGGAGATGTCCTGCACGGGACGCGGGGAGGACGGCGCCCCGGTCGCCGTGCACCTGCTGGCCTATCTGTTCGACCCGCACGATCCGGTCTTCGTCGCCGAACTCGAGCGGCTCCGTGGTGAACGGGTGTCGCGGATCCGGGCGATGGGTGTGCGGATGGCGGACGATGGTCTGCCGATCGACATCGACGCAGTGCTTGCCGAGGCGGGCCCCGCCGCGGGCCGGCCCCATCTGGCGCGGGCGCTCGTCGCCGCCGGTGTGGTGCCCACGGTGGCCGACGCCTTCACCGAGCTGCTGTCGCCGCGCGGCCGTTACTACGTACCGAAGGCTGATACCCCGCTCGCCGACGCCGTGAAGATGGTGACGGCCGCGGGCGGTGTGCCGGTGGTGGCGCACGCCCGGGCACGTGCGCGTGGGCGGCTCCTCGCCCTCGACCACATCGAGGAACTCGCCGAACTCGGGCTCGGCGGTGTCGAGGCCGATCATCCCGATCACGACGAGCAGGATGTGCGGACGATGCGCGATCTCGCGCGGTCGCTCGGGGTCGTCGTCACGGGATCGTCCGACTATCACGGCGACAACAAGACCATCAGGCTCGGCAGCTTCACCACGGCTCCGGCGGCGTACGAGGCGTTGCTCGACTGCGCGACCGGTGTGGAGGTGCTCGAGGGATGAGGCGACGGGGTGCGCGGTATCCGGACGAGGAGTACGGGTCGCCGAACGACGAAAACTACTACGACAGTGAGTACTACAACGAACCGTATTACCCGGACGAGGGGTACTACGCCGATCCGTACGAACCCGCATCGCGCCGCGCGAGTCTGCCCGTCCGCGCCCTCCGCGCTCTCTCCGGTGTGGTGTGCGGGGCGGTGCTGGTCCTGACGTTCGTGGTGTGCGGGGCCCAGTACCTCGCCGGCGACCGCGGTTTCCCCGGCCCGGGCGCCACCTCGGTCGCCGCGCACGTCGTCGCCGCGCTCGTGGCCGTGATCGCCCAGGTGACGGCGGATCGACGCTCGGGTGGCACAGCACTCCTGTCGAGCCTTGTGGTGATCTTCACTGCATCGATTCTGATGATCACTCAGTGGTGGGGATGACGGCCCCGAGTGCCGTCTCGGCTACCCGTCGGTAGCCATCGTGTAACTGCGGAAATTCATCGCGGTGCGCCCGCGGCGCGGTGTTCACGGCACGTAAACTCACAGGTGAGGCGACAAAACCGTGAGACCTTCGCAATCGATGCCGATTTGATTGTTCGTCTGCGAAGGTGGCAAACTTGCGGCAATCCGAAAGCCGGAATACCCCGGAATCGGACGAAGGATGGCAGACCCACCCAGGGCTAGATCACCCAGGGCTCGATGCCAGGGCCACCCGCCCCGGCTCCATCACGTTCCGGAAGCCGTACAGCGTTGTACAGCGGCAGTCGTGATCGCGCCCGGAAGCTTCAATCCAATGTCCTTGGCGAAGCGCTGCAACTCGATGCATGCACGTGTGTGAGATGCATCGAACTGCGGTGTTTTCGCAGCAACCGAGTCCAGAGGTCGACTCGGAACACGCAGGAGTGTCATCGTGTCAATTGTGTCTGATGCACCTACCCCTCAGAAGCTCGAGTTGACGGACGAGGAGATCTTCTCGAGTCACGTCGACGGCAAGCTGTCGGTCGAACTGACCGCGCCGCTCGAGAACCAGCGCGATCTGTCCATTGCATACACCCCCGGTGTCGCCCAGGTCTGCCGGGCCATCGCCGCCGACGAGACCCTCGTCGACCGTTACACCTGGACCAACCGCCTGGTCGTCGTCGTCTCCGACGGCACCGCGGTCCTCGGTCTCGGCAACATCGGCGCACGTGCCTCGCTGCCGGTGATGGAGGGCAAGTCCGCGCTGTTCAAGAAGTTCGCGGGCCTGAACTCCATCCCGCTGGTGCTCGACACCACCGATCCCGACGCGATCGTCGAGACCCTCATCCGGCTGCGTCCGTCCTTCGGCGCCGTCAACCTCGAGGACATCTCGGCTCCGCGCTGCTTCGAGATCGAGAAGCGCGTCATCGAGGCGCTCGACTGCCCGGTCATGCACGACGACCAGCACGGCACCGCCATCGTCGCCCTGGCCGCCCTCAAGGGTGCGGTGAAGGTGCAGGGCCGCGACATCGCCGACCTGCGCATCGTGATCTCCGGCGCCGGAGCTGCCGGCGTGGCGTGCACGAACATCCTGCTCGCCGCCGGTGCGCGCGATGTGGTGGTGCTCGATTCGAAGGGCATCATCTCCTCCGGCCGCACCGATCTCGGTGAGATCAAGGCCGATCTGGCCTCCCGCACCAACCCGGAGGGCCGCAAGGGCGGCATCGCCGAGGCGCTCGACGGCGCCGACGTCTACCTCGGCGTGTCGTCGGGCACCGTGCCCGAGGAGATCGTCGCGACGATGGCCGACGACGCCATCATCTTCGCGATGTCGAACCCGGATCCGGAGATCCACCCCGACATCGCCCACAAGCACGCCGCGATCGTGGCGACCGGTCGCAGCGACTTCCCGAACCAGATCAACAACGTGCTGGCCTTCCCCGGTGTGTTCAAGGGCGCTCTCGACGCAGGTGCCCGCCGCATCACCGAGGGCATGAAGCTCGCCGCCGCCGAGGCCATCCTCTCGGTCGTCGGTGACGAACTGGCCGCGGACAAGATCGTCCCGAGCCCGCTCGATCCGCGCGTGGCGCCCGCCGTCGCCGAGGCCGTCGCGGCCGCGGCGAAGGCCGAAGGCGTCACCGACTAGGGATTCGCTCCCGGCGAGATCGCACCGAACGCCCCGATCCGAACCGCACAAGGGTTCCGGACCGGGGCGTTCGGCGTCTCGGCGGGCCGGACGGTCGGGCACGTGCGGACCGTGGCGCACCGGTGGGCGACAATGACCGCCGTGGCGAACGAAGCGAGACGGATCCGGCCGGTCGCGGCGACGGTGCTCACCGCATGCGCGGCGGCGGCCGTGCTCCAGGGGTGTGCGTCGCCCGTTCTCGACGAGGCGGCACCGTCGACGACGGTGATCGTCGGGGCGGGGGAGCGGCCCGACGAGGAACTGCTCGCGCAGCTGTACGCGGGAGCGCTGCGCAGTAGCGGGATCGACGTGCAGGTCCGCTCCGGTGTCGCCGATCCGACCCCAGCGCTCGACGCCGCCGATCTCACGCTGATCCCCGGCTACACGGGACGGCTGCTCGCGTCCTACGATCCCGGTGCCGACGCGACCGACGCCGAGGACGTCTTCGAAGCGCTGGCGCGCGCACTGCCCGACGAACTGACCATCTCCGATTACGCCTCGGCGCAGGACCGCGCGGTGCTGCTCGCCGACCGCGAACGGCTCACGCAATGGTCGGTGAGCCGCGTGGCCGACCTCGCCGGCCGCTGCGCCGACCTGACCTTCGCGGTGACCGAGGACTTCGACACCGCCGGTGGACTCACCGCCCTCGAACGCGCCGACTGCCGCCCGCGCGAGGTGCGACGGATCGAGGATGCACAGTCCGTCGCCGTCGCGTCGGAACCCGACACGGTCGTCGGAACCACCACGACGTCGTCCGCCCTCGCGGAGATCGACGCGGATTCGCCCGTGAGCACCGTGCCCGACGCACCCGACCGCAGCCCGCAGGACGACACGAACGCCGACGATGCGCCCGCCCCGGTCCTGCCGGCCCAGAACGTCGTCCCGGTCTTCCGCAAGGGCACCCTCGACGAGGCACAACTCGACGCGTTGCGGACCATCGCGGGTGAACTGACCACGAGCGATCTCACCGAACTGCGTGCGCGTGTCGAGGAGGGAGACGATCCCGAGACCGTGGCCCGCGAATGGATCGACGAACACGCCGGAGCGTGAACGGCACCCCGCGAGTACTCAGCCCGCGCGGGTGCCCATCCGGTCGCGGAGGAACACACCGAAGTCGGAGATCGCCGCGGCGGCCTCGGGAACGAGCGACGCCTGCAACGGCGCGACGTGCCACAGCTCGGGTTGTTCGACGAGGGTGACCTCGACGCCCGCCGCCCGGAGCTTCTCGGCGTACTGCCGCACCTGTGGGTGGAACATCTCCGCGGTGCCCACCTGGATGAGCGTCGGCGGCAGACCCGTGGGATCGGCGTGGATGGGCGCGTAACCGGGATCGGTGGGATCGCCTCCGGCGAGATACGCCTCGGCCGAGGAATACACCCAGCCCTTGTTCAGAACGACGTCGTTCACGTCGGGCAGGTCGCGGGCGGCCGGATCGGTCCACGGCGACAACAATCCGAGCGCCGGCGGGGTGATCCCGTGACGGTCGACGAGCCGGTGTGTGGTGGCCGCGGCGAGGCCACCGCCGGCCGAGTCGCCGGCGATCGCGATGCTCGACACCTCGAAGCCGTGCTCGCTGACGAGTTCGAGATAGGCCGCCTCGGCGTCGTTCAACGCCGCCGGATAGGGATGCTCGGGCGCGAGCCGGTAGTCGAGGACGTACACGGCCGCTCCGGACGCGGCGGCGAGATGCGCCGCGAGCGAGCGGTGCGTGGCGAGCGACCCGCCGGTGTATGCCCCGCCGTGCAGGTACAGGATCGCCGTGGTCCGCTCGGTGGCGCCCACCGTGATCCGCTCGGCGGGGCGTCCTCCCAGACGGATCGGGCGCACCACGGTGTCCTTCGGGAGGAACTGCAACGGCGCCGCGAGGTCGAGCAACCGGCGCTGCGTGGCGAACGACCAGCGCGGCGACAGCAGGGCACGGAAGAGAGGACGCAGGGCGGTACGCGCCACCCGCGGTGACAACTGCGGTGTCGGAGGCATGCCGCAGCCTATCCCCTCGGCACGACCCGGGAGGTCACGGTGGCGACGACACGCTGATAGGCCGGTCCGGCAACGCGGACGAAGGCGTCGAGCAGCTTCGCATCGGCGCCGATCAGTACACGCGCCTTGTTCTTCCGCACACCGGTGAGGATGGTCTTCGCCGCGTCCTCGGGGGTCGTGCGTGCGAGCTTGCGGTCGAAGAACTCCGCGAAGGTCGCCTGGTCGTCGCCGTCGGGGACGGCGGCGTTGCGCGCGATCGCGGTTTTGATACCACCGGGATGCACGCACGTGACCTGCACGGGATGCCGCGCGACGAGCATCTCCTGCCGCACCGCCTCGGTGAAGCCGCGCACGGCGAACTTCGCCGAGTTGTACGCCGCCTGACCCGGGATGCTCAGCAGACCGAACAGGCTCGAGACATTGATCAGGTGGCCGTCGCCCGACGCGATGAGATACGGCAGGAAAGCCTTGGTGCCGTTGACGACTCCCCAGAAGTCGACGTCCATCACGCGCTCGATGTCCTTGAACTCGGTGCGCTCGAGGTCGCCGTGATAGGCGATGCCCGCGTTGTTGTACACCTGGTGGACCGCGCCGAAGTGGGCGGCGACCTGCTCGGCGTACTCGAGGACCTTCTCGCGCTGGGTGACGTCGAGATGGTCGGCCTTCACCTCGGCGCCGAGTTCCCGTGCGCGACGCGCGGTCTCCTCGAGCCCTGTGGTGTCGACATCCGAGATCGCCAGGCGGGCGCCTCGGGCCGCGAGGGCGAGGACGAGGGCCCGGCCGATCCCGGAACCCGCGCCCGTGACGACGACGACCCGGCCTGCGACATCACTCATCGAACTGCTGCCTCTCGGGACGTGCGCTCCTGCGCGGGACGGTCGGTGGCGACGGGGAGATCCGATTCGGCGACGCTACGGTACGCCTCGAGGTCGAATCTGCGGGTGATACGGCGGAATTCGAAGGTGAATCCCGGCCACAGCGTGGTGTTGTTGCCGTGCTTGTCGAGATACCAGCTCGCGCACCCGCCGTTGTTCCACACGCTCGACCGCATCGCGCGCTGCAGGTCGCGGTTGTACTCGTCCTGCACGTCCTCGCGGACCTCGACCGTGCCGATGCGGTTGCGATCGATCGTGCGAACGGCGTCGACGACGTATTCGAGCTGCGACTCGATCATGTACACCATCGAGGTGTGCCCGAGTCCGGTGTTCGGTCCGACGAGGAAGAACAGGTTCGGGAATCCGGCGACCGAGCTGCCCTTGTACCCCCGCATGCCGGTCTCGTCGAAGACCTCGGCGAGCGAACGGCCTTCCTTGCCGAAGATGCCGGCGAAGGTCGGCGAGTCGGTGACGTGGAAGCCCGTCGCGACGACGATCGCGTCGACCTCGCGTTCGGTGCCGTCCTTCGTGACGATGCCGCGCGGGGTGACGCGGGCGATGCCGTCAGTGACGAGGTCGACGTTCGGCCGGTCGAGTGCGGGGTAGTAGTTGTTCGAGATCAGCATGCGCTTGCAGCCGATACCGTAGTTCGGCGTGACCTTCCGGCGCAGTTCCTTGTCGCGGATCTGCCGCCAGACCTGGATGCGCGCGGCGAGCTCGAGCGGCTTCATGAAGGCCTGCGCCTTGGCCAGACCCACGACCTGCGTCTCGCGGGCGGTGTACTGCAGGGCGCGTGAAAGGCGCTGGAAGCCGGGGATGAACCGGAAGGCGAACCGCTCGGGAGCGGTGTACTCGCGATCGAAGCGGGGGAGGATCCACGGTGCCGTGCGCTGGTAGACGTCGAGACGGCCCACGGTGCCGGCGATGGCCGGCACGATCTGGATGGCGGAGGCGCCGGTGCCGATGACCGCGACGCGCTTGCCGGCGAGGTCGGCGTCGTGGTTCCACCGTGCCGAGTGGAAGATCTCGCCCTCGAAACCGGAGATGCCCTCGATGTCGGGGAGCGACGGCTCGCACAGGGCGCCCACCGCGGAGATCACGACCTTGGCGCTGTACTTCCCGCGCGTGGTGGCCACGTCCCAGCGGTGCGTCGCGGTGTTCCAGCGGGCCGTCTGCACGTCGCACCCGAAGACAGTGCGTCGCCGCACGTCGTACCGGTCGGCGACCGAGCGGATGTACTCCTGGATCTCCGGCTGCGGCGAGAACGAGCGCGTCCAGCCGGGGTTGAGGGCGAACGAGTAGGAGTACAGGTTCGACGGCACGTCGCACGCCGCGCCGGGGTAGGTGTTGTCGCGCCAGGTGCCGCCCACCTCGGAGGCGCGTTCGAGCACGAGGAAGTCCTTGCCCGCCTGCGACAGTCGGATGGCCGCACCGAGCCCGGCGAACCCGCTGCCGATGATCAGCGTGTCGACCTGACGGATCTCCGCGTCGGCGACGGTATATGTAACCGGAAGACTCATGTACTTGAGGTTAGAGCGTTCCAGTGACCTGGTCAACACTTGTTGACCATAATTCAATAACGGTGTTTGCATGGTGGACGTGACAGACGACAGTCCCGGACCCCGCCGGACCCGCCTCGGTCCCGCCCAACGCCGGGCCCAGCTGATCGAACAGGGTCTCGAACTGCTCGCCGACCGGCCCCTCGAACAGATCTCCGTCGACGAGGTCGCCGACCGGGCCGGGGTCTCGAAGGGGCTGCTGTTCCACTACTTCGCCTCGAAGCACGACTACCACGTCGAACTCGTGCGATGCGTCGGCCAGGATCTCGTCGAGTACACCGCACCGGACGAAGGTCTCGAACCGATCGAGATGCTGCGCGGCACGCTCGTCGCGTACGTCGACTACGTCACCCGGCGCCGCGACATGTACGTCTCGATCCTGCGCGGCGCCACCAGCGGCGACCCCGACATGCGGGCGGCCTTCGAGGACACCCGCACAGCGCTCGTCGACCGGACCGTCGCGCACCTGCCCGCCATCGGGATCGAGCCGACGCCCGCCGTGCGGCTCGCCGTGCGCGGCTGGGTGGCCTTCGTCGAGGACACGACCATCGCGTGGCTACGCGATCCCGAACTCACCCGCGACGAGTTCGTCGAACTGGCCATCGCGGCGCTGTCCGGCGTTGCGCTGGCGGCACATTCGCTCCACTCATCGGCCGGTGACGCTGCTCCGGCCGGGGGGTTTCTCAGCGATCGTTTCCGGGAAGGTACTCCTGCAGCTTCGTCTTGACGCCCTGTTTCACGAAGCCCCAACGGTTCTCGTCACCGGCGAGCACGGCCTTGGCGACATCGGTGAACTGCTCCCACGTCGCGTGCGGCGGGATCGGCGGCATGTCCGGATCGGTGTACACGTCGAGCACCGTCGGACGGTCCGCGGCCAGCGCGCGATCCCAGGCCGAGCCCATCTCGTCCGAGGACTTCACGGTTTCGCCGCCCAGCCCGAGACTGCGCGCGAAGGCAGCGTAGTCCACGTCCGGAAGCGACTGGGACTCCGCGAATTTCGGTGCCCCACCCATCGCACGCATCTCCCAGGTGACCTGGTTGAGATCGTTGTTGTGGATGATCGCGACGACGAGCCGCGGATCGGTCCACTGCTGCCAGTACCGCTGGATGGTGATCAGCTCGGCCATGCCGTTCATCTGCATCGCCCCGTCGCCGGCGAACGCGACCACCGGACGACCCGGATGCGCGAACTTCGCGCCGATCCCGTACGGCACCGCCGGACCCATCGTCGCGAGGGTGCCCGACAGCGAACCGCGCATGTCACCGCGGAACTGCAATTGGCGCGCATACCAATTGGCGGCCGAACCCGAGTCGGCGGTGATGATCGCATCGTCCGGCAGTCGTGGTGAGGCCTCGGCGAACATCCGCAGCGGATTGACGAACTCCGTCTCGACCTCCGCCTGCTGTCCCATGGTCTGCCACCAGCGCTGCACGTTCTGCTCGATGCCCTCACGCCATGACCGGTCCTCCTTGCGCTGCAGCAGCGGGACGAGCGCGTCGAGCGCGGCGGCGGCATCCGCGACGAGGTTGACCTCGTTCGGATAGCGCATCCCGATCATGTTCGGGTCGATGTCGATCTGCACGCAGCGGGCCTGGCCGTATTCGGGCAGGAACTGGCTGTAGGGGAGGGACGAACCGACGATGAGCAGCGTGTCGCAGCCGGTCATCATCTCGTGGGTGGGCCGCGTGCCCAGCAACCCGATCGATCCGGTGACCCACGGCAACTCGTCCGACAGCACGTCCTTGCCCAGCAGGGCTTTCGCCACCCCGGCGCCGAGCAGATCCGCGACCTGCTCGAGTTGCACCCGCGCACCGCGGGCGCCGCTGCCGACGAGCATCGCTACCTTGTCCCCGGCGTTGAGGATCTCCGCGGCCCGTCGGATCGCGTCGTCGTCCGGTGTGATCCGGGGACGGTCGAAGCCGACGCTCGACGGCACCATCTTGAACTCGTGGCCAGGCGGGGAGTACTCGAGTTCCTGCACGTCGCCGTGGATGATGACTGCCGTGGGAGTGCGGTACGCGATGGCGGTGCGCATCGCCCGGTCGAGGACGTTCGGCAACTGCTCGGGCACCGTCACCGTTTCCACGAACGCCGACGCCACATCCTTGTACAGCGTGTGCAGGTCCACTTCCTGCTGGTACGACCCGCCCATCGCTGAACGGTCGGTCTGGCCCACGATCGCCACCACCGGAACGTGGTCGAGTTTCGCGTCGTACAGGCCGTTGAGCAGATGGATCGCGCCCGGGCCGGAGGTCGCCATGCACACCCCGGGCCGGCCCGTGAACTTCGCATAGCCCACGGCTTCGAAGGCGCTCATCTCCTCGTGCCGGGACTGCACGAAGACCGGATCGTTGCCGGTGCGCGTCCAGGCGGCGAGGATCCCGTTGATGCCGTCGCCGGGATATCCGAAGACGTGGTCCACCCCCCACGCGCGCAGGCGGTGCAACAGGTAGTCGGCCACGGTCGGATTTGCCATCGGTAGCTCCTCGCAGGACACGATCGGGGGTCCTCCGGAGGGTGCCCGTCGTGCCCGGTCCGAAACACACCGGAAAAAGGCGTGAGCCGGGTCGATCGCCCCTCGCGGGGACGAACCGACCCGGCTCACATGAGAACCGTCAAGGACCCGAAGGATCCGAAACGGAGCTTCTAGCGACCGAAGGCCTTCTCGATGATCTCCTGCTGCTCGACAGCGTGGACCTTGCTCGAGCCGGACGACGGTGCCGACATCGCGCGACGCGACACGCGCTTGATACCGCTGAGCTTGTCGGGCAGCAGTTCCGGCAGCGCGAGGCCGAGGAACGGCCAGGCACCCTGGTTCGCCGGCTCCTCCTGGACCCAGAAGAACTCGGTGGCGTTCGGGTACTGCTCGAGCGTCTCGGCGATGCGGCGACGCGGCACCGGGTACAGCTGCTCGATGCGCACGATCGCGACGTCGTCACGACCTTCCTTCTGCTTCTTCGCCAGCAGTTCCCAGTAGATCTTGCCGGAGGTGAGCAGCACACGAGTGGCCTTCGACCGGTCGGCCGTGCCCTCCTCGTAAGGAACCTCTTCGAGCAGCGAGCGGAACTTGCCCTGCGTGAAGTCCTCGATGTTGCTGACCGCGGCCTTGTTGCGCAGCATCGACTTGGGCGTGAACACCACCAGCGGGCGGCGGATGCCGTCGAGGTGATGGCGGCGCAGCAGGTGGAAGTAGCTCGCCGGGGTCGACGGAACCGCGACCGTCATCGAACCCTCGGCGCACAGCTGCAGCCAGCGCTCGATGCGGCCCGAGGTGTGGTCGGGACCCTGGCCCTCGTGGCCGTGCGGCAGCAGCAGCACGACGTCGGAGAGCTGACCCCACTTGGCCTCACCGGACGAGATGAACTCGTCGATGATGGGCTGCGCGCCGTTGACGAAGTCGCCGAACTGCGCCTCCCACAGCACGAGCGCGTCGGGGTTGCCCACCGAGTAGCCGTACTCGAAGCCCAGACCCGCGAACTCGGTCAGCGCCGAGTCGTAGACCATGAAGCGGCCGCCGTTGCCGGCCTGGTTGGCCAGCGAGGCGAGCGGGTTGTACTCGTCGCCGGTCTTGCGGTCGATGATGACCGAGTGGCGCTGCGTGAACGTGCCGCGACGCGAGTCCTGACCGGCCAGGCGCACCAGGGCACCTTCCTCGGCCAGCGAACCGAACGCGAGCAGCTCGGCGAACGCCCAGTCGATCTTGCCGTTGCGTGACATCTCACGACGCTTCTCGAGCACCGGCTTGACGCGCGGGTGGACGGTGAAGCCCTCGGGCGCCTCGGCGAAGGCGTCGCCGATCCGCTCGAGCACCGGCCGGTCGACGGAGGTGTCGAGACGCTTCGGCGGGGTCTGGTCGAGCTCGACCGACTCCGACGGCTCCGGCGGGTACTTCTCGAGTTCGCGGACCTCGTTGAAGACCCGTTCGAGCTGTCCCTGGTAGTCGCGCAGGGCGTCTTCCGCTTCCTTGAGCGAGATGTCGCCGCGGCCGATCAGGGCCTCGGTGTAGCTCTTGCGGACGCTGCGCTTGGTATCGATCACGTCGTACATCGCCGGCTGGGTCATCGACGGGTCGTCGCCCTCGTTGTGACCGCGGCGGCGGTAGCAGATCATGTCGATGACGACGTCCTTGTGGAACTTCTCGCGGAAGTCCACGGCGAGCTTCGCGACCCACACGCAGGCCTCGGGGTCGTCGCCGTTGACGTGGAAGATCGGCGCGCCGATCATCTTCGCCACGTCGGTGCAGTACTCGGACGAACGCGAGTGCTCCGGCGCGGTGGTGAAGCCGACCTGGTTGTTGACGACGATGTGCACGGTGCCGCCGGTGCGGTAGCCGCGCAGCAGCGCGAGGTTGAGGGTCTCCGCGACGACGCCCTGACCGGCGAACGCAGCGTCGCCGTGCAGGAGCAAGGGCAGGACGGTGAAGCCGTCCTCGCCCTTGTCGAGGATGTCCTGCTTGGCGCGGACGAGGCCCTCGAGCACCGGGTTGACCGCCTCGAGGTGCGAGGGGTTCGCGGTGAGCGAGACCTTGATGTCGTTGTCGCCGAACATCTGGATGTAGGTGCCCTCGGCGCCGAGGTGGTACTTCACGTCGCCGGAACCGTGCGCAGCGGCCGGGTTCAGGTTGCCCTCGAACTCCGAGAAGATCTGCGAGTACGGCTTGCCGACGATGTTCGCGAGCACGTTCAGGCGACCGCGGTGCGGCATCGCGATGGCGACCTCGTCGAGCGTGTGCTCGGCGGCCTGGTCGATGATCGCGTCCATCATCGGGATGACGGACTCGGCGCCCTCGAGCGAGAAGCGCTTCTGACCGACGTACTTGGTCTGCAGGAACGTCTCGAACGCCTCGGCGGCGTTGAGGCGGCTCAGGATGTACTTCTGCTGGGCGACCGTCGGCTTGACGTGGTGCGCCTCGACCCGCTCCTGCAGCCACTGCTGCTGCTCGGGCTCGAGGATGTGGGTGTACTCGACACCGACGTGGCGGCAGTACGCGTCGCGCAGCACCGACAGCACGTCGCGCAGCTTCATCTTCGGGCGGCCGTGGAAGCCACCGACATTGAACTCGCGATCGAGATCCCACAGCGTCAGGTCGTGGGTCGTGACGTCGAGATCGGGATGCGACCGGAACTTGTCGCGCACGAACTGCAGCGGATCGGTGTCGGCCATGAGGTGGCCGCGGCTGCGGTAGGCGGCGATGAGCTCGAGCACACGGGTGTGCTTGTCGACGAGACCTTCCGGCACGTCCTTGCGCCAGCGGACCGGCTCGTAGGGGATGTGCAGGGTGTGGAAGATGCCGTCGTAGAAGTCGTCGCTGATGAGCAGCTCGTGGATCTTCTTCAGGAACTCACCCGACTCCGCGCCCTGGATCACGCGGTGGTCGTAGGTGGAGGTGAGCGTCAGCAGCTTGCCGATGCCGATCTCGGCGAGCCGCGCGTCGGACGCACCCTGGAACTCGGCCGGGTACTCCATGGCGCCGGCGCCGATGATCGCGCCCTGGCCCTGCATCAGACGCGGGACCGAGTGCACGGTGCCGATACCGCCCGGGTTGGTCAGCGAGATCGTGACGCCGGAGAAGTCGTCGCCGGTGAGCTTGCCGTCGCGGGCGCGGCGCACGATGTCCTCGTAGGCCGAGTAGAACTGCGCGAAGTTCATCGTCTCGCAGTTCTTGATGGCCGCCACGACCAGCGAACGCTGGCCGTTCTTGCCGGGCAGGTCGATCGCGAGACCGAGGTTCGTGTGCGCGGGCACGACGAGGTTCGGCTTGCCGTCGACCTCGGCGAAGTGGTTGTTCATGTTCGGGAACGCCTTGACCGCCTGGACGATCGCGTAACCGAGGATGTGGGTGAACGAGACCTTGCCGCCCCGGGTGCGGGCGAGGTGGTTGTTGATGACGATGCGGTTGTCGAACATCAACTTCGCGGGCACCGCGCGAACACTGGTGGCGGTCGGGATCGACAGCGAGGCGTTCATGTTCTTCGCAACGGCAGCAGCGGCGCCGCGCAGAACCTTCTTGTCCTCGGTGGCCTGGCCCGACGGGGCCGCGGCGGGCTTGGGAGCCGGCTTCGCGGGCGCGGCCTGGGCCTTCGGCTGCGTCGCAGGCTTGGTCTCCGCCTTCGGTGCAGGCTTGGCCGGCGCGGCCTCGGCCTGCGGTGCGGGCTTCGCCGACGCGGTCTCGGTTTTCGGTGCAGGCTTGGTGGGGGCCGAAGCGGAGGAACTCGGCGCAGATGCTGTGCTCGGCGCGGGCTTCTCGGTCGTGGCGGTGTCGGAGCCGTTGGTGCCTCCGGCCACCGCGGCTTCCGGCGAATAGTCGGTGAGGAATTCGTGCCAACTCGCGTCCACGGACGAAGGGTCGTCCTGGAAGCGCTGGTACATCTCGTCAACCAACCACTGGTTCTGTCCGAACTGTGATGTAGAGCTGCTGCTCACGGCAGTTGTTCGCCTCGTTTCTTTCTTCGGTACCCGATCGGAGCGCCTGTGAATATGAGGCTAGCCCGTGGCATGTGACGATCCGAACTGACCGCGCATGTCGGTGGGCTACCTCACAATCTGGTGCGATGGGGTCTCCATCGATGACGGTTCTCGAGAGCCGATTATTCCCTCTAAGGTGCATCGGCGCAGCGCGCACCCCGTTACAAACGTGAGGACGATCTCATGTTCGATCCTTCCGTCGTCGAAGTGAGCAGGATCTCGGGCTCCTCCGGAACGAGACCACCGGTAGCGAGTTGCCACAAAGTGGTGTACAGACCTCCCGCTCGGCGGAGCTCGTCGTGGGGCCCGCACTCGACGATACGGCCGTCGTCGACGACCACCACGAGATCGGCGCGTGCGGCAGTCGCGAGACGGTGCGCCACCACCACGGCCGTCCGCGAGCGGGCCACCCGCGCACCCGCCTCGAGCACCGCCTTCTCGGTGGCGGGATCGAGGGTCGCGGTGGCCTCGTCGAGCAACAGAAGATCGGGGTCCACCAGTTCGGCGCGCGCGAGTGCGATGAGCTGACGCTGCCCTGCCGACAGACCCTGACCGCGCTCACCCACCGGATGGTTCATGCCGCCGGCGAGTCCCGCGATCATGTCCAGCGCCCCCACGGCGCGCGCGGACGATTCGATCTCCTCACGCGTCGCCTCGGGTCGGCCGTAGGCGATGTTGGTCGCCACCGTGCCCGTGAACAGGTGCGCCTCCTGCGGCACCACCCCGAGCCGGCCCCGATAGTCGCGCAGACGGTAACTGCGCAGATCGGTGTCGTCCACCCGCACCGAACCGGAGGTCGGGTCGTAGAACCGGGCGAGCAGTTTGACGACCGTCGACTTCCCGGCACCGGTGCGGCCCACCAGGGCGACCGTCGAACCGGCCGGGATCGACAGGTCCACATCGCTCAACGCGTCACGGTCGGCCTCGCTGTACCGGAAGCCCACCTGCCGCAGGTCGACGTCGCCGCGGAGGTGCCCGGTGATGGCGACCGTGCCCTCCTCGGCAGACTCGAGCGAGCTCTCGGTCCGCAGCAGGTCGCCGATCCGGCGCAGACCGACGCGCGCCTGCTGGTAACCGTCGAAGACCTGCGACAACTGCTGGATGGGTGCGAACAACAGGTTCAGATACAGCACGAACGCGATCAGCACACCGGGGCCGACCGCGCCCGACGCCACCTCGCGGGCGCCGACGAAGACGACCGCCGCGAGCGCCAGATCGGACAGGAAAGTGATGAAGGGGAAGTACAGCGAGATGGCCCGCTGCGACCGCAGGCGACTGCGCCGATAGGCCTCCGCGCGCTCGGCGAACCGCCGCGCCGCGGTCTCCTCCCTGCGGTAGGCCTGGGCGGCGCGCAGACCCGTGACGTTCTCCTGGAAATCCGCGTTCACCAGGGAGATGCGTTCGCGGGACTGCGCGTACGCCGTCCCGGAGACCTTCCGGAACCACAGGGTCGCGCCGACCAGCACGGGCAGCACCGCCAGCACTACCAGGGCCAGCGACAGATCGGTGGCGATCAGCGCGATCGAGATACCGGTGAGCGTCAGCACCGCCACGACCGCGGTGGACAGGCCGGTCTGGATGAACTGCGACAGCGCGTCCACATCGGTCGTCATCCGCGTCATGATCCGGCCCGACAGTTCGCGTTCGTAGTAGTCGAGCCCGAGCCGTTGCAGGTGCGCGTACGAGCGCACGCGCAGCCCGAACAACACCCGTTCGCCCGCCCGCGCGGTGAGCACCGTGAGGATCGCGACCACGAACCAGCCGAGCAGCGCGAGCACCACACCCGCGGCGGTCGCCTGCCACAGCCGGGACGGATCGCCCGGGGTCACCCCGCGGTCGACGGCGTACCGCACCAGCGACGGGAACGCGATGCTCGTCAGCGACTCCACCGCCAGGCACAGCACGACGACCGCCAGCAGTGCGCGCACCGGGCGCAGCGTCGTCCACAATCGGAACTGCGGGTCGGGCAGGCGCAGGGCCTCGGACCGCAGGGCCGGATCGCGTCCGGGGGTCTCGGTGGCCGGGGGAAGCGCGTCGACGGCCGCGCGCAGTTCCGGNGCCCCGGACACCGGCCCGCCGCGGCCACCACTGCCCGCCGGTCCGCCGCGACCTCCACCGACCGCCGGAAGATTCCGGACGGTACCGGACGGCTCATCGTCGTCCGGTTCCTCGGGCCACAACTCACCGGCGGGAACCGGGCGTTCCGGTGCCGGTGCGGCGTCGTCGTCGGTCGAGAGCAGACGCCGGAAGACGGGACTGCGCTCCTCGAGTTCGTCGACCGTCCCGATGTCGACGATGCGTCCCTCGTCGAGCACGGCGACCCGGTCGGCGAGTGCGAGCGTCGACCGCCGATGGGCGAGCACGAGGGTCGTGCGGCGCCGACCCGCCCGCAACGCGCCGTAGATCGCAGCCTCGGTCTCGGCGTCGACCGCAGAGGTCGCGTCGTCGAGGATCAGCACCCGCGGATCGACGAGCAGTGCCCGCGCCAGCGCGACCCGCTGCCGCTGCCCACCGGACAGTGTCAGGCCGCGTTCACCGACGACCGTGTCGTAACCCTCGGGGAGGGCCTCGACGAAGTCGTCGGCGCGTGCCGCCGCGGCCGCGGTGCGGATCTCGTCGTCCGACGCGTCGGGCCGGCCGAGCGCGATGTTGGACGCGACCGTGTCGGAGAACAGGAACGGCTCGTCGAAGACGAGGCCGACCGCCCCGCGCAGATCGTCGGCGCGGAGCGTGGCGACGTCGATGTCGCGGCCGTCCGCGGTCAGGCACACCGACCCGCGGTGTGGCGCGTAGAAGCGGGGGAGCAGCAGCGACAGCACGGTCTTGCCCGACCCGGCCGGGCCGACGATCGCGACGGTCTCGCCGGGCGCGATCTCCAGGTCGAGGCCGCGCAGTACGTCCCGGTCGTCGTCGAAGCCGAACGTCACGTCCTCCAGGTGCACCCCGAGCGGACCGTCGGGCAGTTCGACGGGATGCGGGGGATCGGCGACGTCGGGTTCGGTGTCGATCACCTCGTACACCCGCTCGACGGCGGCGCGGGACAGCTGCGCCATGATCACGACCTGCGAGAGGGTGCGGGTCGTCCCCGTCATCGTCGCCACATAGGCGGTGAACGCCACGAAGGTGCCCACGGTGATTCCGCCCTCGAGGGCGAGCCAGCCGCCGAGAGCGATGGTGGCGACGAGCCCGAACTGCGGGATCGCACCCATCGGCGCCGAGAACCACGCGTTGATTCGGGCGGCACGCAGACGCTCCGCGTACAGCCTGCGACCGTGCTCCTCGAGTTGGTCGACCGCGTGCGATTCCTGCCCGAATCCCTTCACGACCCGCACGCCCGTGACCGTCTCCTCGACGTGCTGGGCGAGATCGGCCGCGCGCTGCTGCGCCGACCAGGTCGCGGCGAACAGCCTCGGGCGCACGACCCGCACGAGACCCGCGATGATCGGGACGATGACCACCGCGACCAGCGTGAGCAGCGGCGAGAGGGTCGTCATGATCACCAGCGCGAGCACGAATTGCAGCAGCGCACCCGCCGACATCGGCACCATCGCGAGCAGCCCTTGCACGAGCTGCAGGTCGGTGATGGACCGCGAGACCACCTGACCCGTGCGGATGCGGTCCTGACCGTGGCCGTCGAGACGTTGGAGTGAGCCGAGCAGGCGCAACCGCAGGTCGTGCTGCACGTCGAGCGACAGGCGTCCGGCGAGCATGCGGCGCCCGTACTGGCAGCCGAACCGGATCACCGCACCTGCCGCGATCGCAGCCGCGGCCAGCCCGATCAGGCGCAGGTCGTCGGCGGGCACGTCGCCCTGCCCGGTCGCGCTGTCGACCGCGACCTTCGTCAGCAGTGGGAAGGCGATGTCGATCAGGGCGGCGACGACGGTGACGGCCAGCGCCCCGACGGCTGTTCTGCGGTGTTTCAGGCATTCGGCGACGAGCCGGGAAATCCATCCCGGCGAGCGCGGAATCGGGTCGTGTGCCATCGAACCGACATTAGCGCCGAGCGACGACAGGGCACGTCGGAGCCGCTCGGGGAGGGCCGGTGACGCAGGTGATCGAACGTGTCAGACGACGTCGGCGGTGCGGGCGCGCCACCAGCCGAGGCCGCCCAGCACCACGGTCCAGAGGAGCAGGAGCAGCGGGGCCGCCGGCCACGTCATCTCGAGTGTCACGTCCTCGGGCATCGACACCGCGGAGAACAGCACGTACCAGGTCACCTGCGCCGGCAGGTACGACGCGATCGCGCCGAGACCGAGACCGTGCAGGACGACCGAGACCATCAGCTCCCCGAACGGCACCCACGCGCAGATCGCGAGCACACTGCCCGTCGTCGACCGTGTGAGCAGACCCAGCCCCGCTCCGATGAGCGACCACATCAGCGCGCAGAACAGACCGATGCCCATCACCTTGGCGACCGATCCGAGGTCGGCACCGTCGAAGCCCCCACCGAACAACACGAGCGTCGCGGCCGCCGCGACTTCCGTGACGATGCAGTACAGCAGCCCGATCACGGCGACGGTCGCGAACTTCACGCCGACGACCCGGTCGCGTCCCCGCGCGGTGAGGAAGGTCGTCACGATCGTTCGGTGCGCGAACTCGCTGCCCGTCGCCACCGCGCCGAAGATCGCGGCGAACAGGAACACCAGCGACAACGAGAGGGAGATGCCGACCGCGGCGGCGACGGCCTCGGCGAAACCGTCACCGAAGCCGAGTTCGAGTTGCCGCGCGACCGGCAGCGTCAGCGCCCCGCAGAACAGTCCCACCAGCAGCGGTGCGATGCCGAGGATCCACCAGTAGCGCAGGCTCAGGACCTTGCGGAACTCGGCGGTGAGAAGCGCGGTCATGCGGTGGGACCTCCTTGCCCGGTCGGCGGTCGGTTCGGCTGTCCCCACTGCGACTGCGGGTACTGCTGTGAGTTCGGGTACTGCTGTGCGGTCGGGTACTGCTGATACTGCTGGCCGTTCGGATACTGCTGGCCGTTCGGATACGGCTGGGCCTGCGGGTGCTGCTGGGCACTCGGGTATTGCGGGCCCTGCGGATACTGCCCGCCCGGCGGATGGTGGGCTCCGTGCCCCGGATACTGCGCGACCGGCGCGGCCGCGTAGCGACCGGCCGTCATCGCCAGGTAGACCTGCTCGAGATCGACGTGCTCGACACTCGTCCCGAACAGCGTCACCTCCGCGGTCGCGGCGATCTCGGCGATGCGGTCGGAAGTCACACCGACGACCGCGAGCCGTCCGTCCTGCTGCACCTGCGCGTCGGTGTGCCCGGCCGCGGCGAGTGCGGTCGCGAGGCGGGCCGGGTCGGAGGCCGCGGCGAACACCCGCGAGCGGTAGGCGTCGCGCAGATCGGTCATCGAGGTCTCCGCGACCAGGTGACCGTTCGCGATGATCACGAGGCGGTCGGCCATCTGCTCGATCTCCCGCAAGATGTGGCTCGAGATCAGCACGGTCCCGCCGTTGGCGGCGAATGCGCGGAGGAAGTCGCGCAGCCAGGCCATGCCCTCGGGGTCGAGTCCGTTCGCCGGTTCGTCGAGCACGAGATAACGCGGTTGTCCGAGCAGGGCCGTCGCCAGGGCGAGTCGCTGCCGCATGCCGAGGGAGAACTCCCCGATGCGACGCCGCGCGACCGACCCCAGGCCGACGAGGTCGAGCATCTGCCTCGCCCGTTCGTCGGGCACGCCGATCGCGGCACAGTAGATCTGCAGGTGTGTCAGCGCCCGGTGTTTGGGGTGGGCGCTGCGCGCGTCGAGCACCGCTCCGACGACCTGTGCAGGCTGCTGCAGGGAGGTGAACGGCACGCCGTCGACGAAGGCGTTCCCGGCGCTCGGCCGGACGAGGCCGAGCATCATGCCGAGGGTGGTGGTCTTGCCCGATCCGTTGGGTCCGAGGAAGCCGGTGATCGAGCCCGGCGGCACCGTGAACCACAGATTCGATACGGCCGTGTGGTCACCGAACGTCCTGTTCAGGCCGTGGACGGCGATCCCCGCGCCCGGTGCCCCCGAGGGCACCCGGGGATCGGGTGTGCCGTACGGCGGTTGCGTTGACGGTGCTGTCACGGATTCGGACCCCCGCGTCGTCGAGATATGGGTGCGGCTGGTGCCGCGGTCGCCGTGAGCTTACGGGTCAGTCGAGGAAGGGCAGGACGGCGTCGAGGAACTCGCGGGGCGCGTCGAGCTGAGGACAGTGCCCGGCATCGGGGATGATCACCACCCGTCTCCGGCCGCCGGCCTGCACCCGTCGTGCGGCGTGAGCGGGCGTCAACCGGTCTTGTGCACCCCACACCAGCAGGGCCGGCATGTCGAGGGCGTGCACCATCTCCGGGATCGGCAGTCGGCCGAGCTCACCGATCGCGTGCCGGCCCACGGTCAGCAGCGTGTCGACCTGCTCGCGGGTCGCGTAGTTCGCCGCGAACGCCGTGCGCGCCGCCCGGTCGAAGGTGCCGCGCCGGTGCACGGCGGCCCGCGCGTACAGGGCACCCATGGCCTGCTGTATCACCGGAGCGGGCAGCAGGCGCGACAGTTCGACCGGCATGCGTGCACCCTGCGTCCACCACCGGGGGATCCCGGCGAGACCCGGCATGTCGGCGAGCACCACGCGGTCGACCCGGGACGGGTGGACCGACGCGAACACCAGTGCGGTGACCGCACCGAGCGAGTTCCCGACCAGCGACACCGGTTCGGGAACGTCGTCGACGAGCTCGTCCAGGACGTCGACATAGTGGTCGAGCACGGGGGTCTCCCAGTGCTGCGCGCTACGTCCGAAACCGGGCAGGTCGACCGCGAGCACCCGGTGCCGTTCGGCGATCGCGGGCGCGACCTTGCACCACGTACCGCCGTGATCGGAGAAGCCGTGCAGCAGAACGACGGTGCGTGGTCCCGCACCGGACTCCCTTACGAACACCTTCCCGTCGGCCGGCACGGTCAGTCCTTCGGGACCGGAACACCGGTGTCGAGCGCCGGTGCCTCTCCGCTCGCCGGGAGGACGGGACGTGCGACGGGCCACGCGGCCGGCGGTGGACCGAAGGCGTCGCGGGCGTTCTGGATCGTGCGCTTGCCCAGCGCACGGTTGCCGACGCCACCGATCGCGGCGCCGATACCAGCGGGGACGAGCTTGCCGATCAGCAGCGGACTGCGCTTGGCGAAGTACCGGCGGATGAACTTCTTGACCAGGGAATTGTTCAGCGTCTTCAGCTGGGTGCCGCCCGCGCCGGTGGTCAGCGCCTTGGGCCAGTTGCGCAGCGACGCGCCGGTCGCGGTCGCGACGATCTCCCGGCCGGCGTCACCGAGGGAGACGGCGAGCACCAGCGCGCGGCGCTGCTCGTGGTTGTGGGGTTCGATCCCGTGCACCGATGCGATGGCCAGGGTGAGCAGCGCGGACGCCTCGAAGAAGAAGGCCGTCTCGGCGCCGACCGCGCCGATGGCCGCGAGTGTCCCGATGCCGGGGAAGGCTGCGGTCGCGCCCGCCGCGGACCCGCTGCCGGTGACGGTCAGCAGGAACTGCTTCTCGAGCCGCTCGATGATCTGCGCCGGGGACTCGTCGGGGTGCGAGCGCCGCATGAGATCGACGTACTTGGCCACCGCAGGGCCCTGCAGCCTCGCGCCGTTGTCCAGCATCTTGACGATAAAGGCCTCTGCGACGCCTGCCTTGTTGCTCATCGTGCCCCTGTTCTCCGGTGCTCTTGTCTTCCGGACTGCTCTCACTACGCTGGTGCCATGACCGGGTCCGCAGTCGGTGAGTCTGACGGCGCCAGGCGGCGTCCGACACCCCTGCTGACACCCTACGTACGGTCGTACGAGGGGTATCGGCTCGACGGTTTCCCGTCGGGGACCCATCTGGGTATGCCCTCTCCGGAGGTCACCGTAATCCTCACGATCTCCGAACCCGTCGAACTCTCGCGGGGCGACGGACGGTGCCCGGAACGTTTCGACGCGCTCGCCGGAGGGTTGTCGACGCAACCGGTGCCCATCGTCCACCACGGCCGGCAGCACGGGATCCAACTCGCGCTCACCCCCGCGGGTGCGCGCGCCCTGCTGGGTGTGCCCGCCGCCGCGCTCGGGCCGTGGGCCGTCGATCTCGAGGACGTCATCGGCGCCGACGGCCGGGAGTTGTTCGACCGGATCTCCGCGGTCGAATCGTGGGACGAGCGGTTCGCCGTCCTCGACCGGATTCTCACCCGCCGCCTGGTCGCCGCACGGTCGACGAGTCCGGACGGGCACCTCGTCCACGCCTGGCACCTGCTCGTGACGCACCCGGCTCGCCCGGTCCGCGCTGTTGCGGACGAACTCGGATGGAGCAGGCGACACCTCGCGAACCGGTGCGCCGCCGAGTTCGGACTGTCCCCGAAGGACGTGGCCCGGGTGGCGCGCTTCGACCGGTCGCGACGGATGCTGCGGGCCGACCCCGGCCGCCGCCTCGCCGATGTCGCCGCCGAGTGCGGCTTCTACGACCAGGCGCATCTCGCCCGCGACTGGCGCGATCTGGCGGGCGTCCCGCCGTCGCGGTGGCTCGAGGACGAGGTGTTCCCATTCGTCCAAGACGACCGGGGGGTTCCGGGCCGACACTCGGAGACATGACGTACACAACGAATTCCACGCAGCAGTCGACCACCCTCACACCCACCGTCGACACGGTGTGGCCGTGCTTCGCCTACACCGACGCCCGGGGCGCGATCCGTTTCCTCGTGGACACCCTCGGGTTCGCCGAAGCGGAGGTCTACGGGGAAGGGGATCGCGTCGACCACGCAGCCCTGCTCTGGCCGCACGGCGGAGGGGTCATGCTCGGCTCGACCGGTCGCGGGTCGCCGCTCGACCAGCACGCCGACAGGGGCGCCGCCTATCTCGTGCTTCCCGACGACGTCACCGTCGATGCCCTGTACGAGAGGGTGCTCGCCTCGGCGCAGGCGGAGGACCCGGCGGTCCGTGCGACCGTGACCGTCGAACTCCGCGACGAGGACTACGGATCGCACGGGTTCACCTGCCGGGACCCGCACGGTGTGTACTGGACGATCGGCACCTACCGGCCCCGCCGGCCGTAGGAACCGTCGCAGGGGGTCAGCGTCGCAGGGGATCAGCGGGCGACCGTGCCGTGCCCTTCGGGGACCACCTCGCTCGGACGCGGCGGGGGCGGCGGTGTGCCGTCCCCGAACGGCCGCCCGCCGAGCGCCTCACGGCCGTGCGGATCGAGCCAGTTCGACAGGTCCGGTCCCTTCGGCACGATGCCCGTGGGATTGACGTCGGTGTGCACGAGGTAGTAGTGCTGCTTGATCTGAACGAAGTCGATGGTGTCGCCGAAGCCGGGTGTCTGGAACAGATCGCGCGCGTAGGCCCACAGCGCCGGGAAGTCCGCGAGCCGGTTCCGGTTGCACTTGAAGTGCCCGTGGTAGACGGGATCGAACCGGACGAGCGTGGTGAACAGGCGCACGTCGGCCTCGGTGATGGTCTCGCCCACGAGATAGCGCTGCGCCCCGAGGCGTTCCTCGAGCCAGTCGAGGCGGGCGAAGAGACGGTCGAAGGCCTTGTCGTAGGACTCCTGCGAACCGGCGAAACCGCACCGGTACACGCCGTTGTTGACGTCCTGGTAGACGAGCTCGGCCACCTCGTCGATCTCGCCTCGTAGCTCCTCGGGATACAGATCCGGGGCGCCCTCGCGGTGGAACTGCGTCCACTCGGTGGAGAAGTCGAGGGTGATCTGCGGATAGTCGTTCGTCACGACCTGCCCGGTGGGCACGTCGACGACGGCCGGGACGGTGATGCCGCGGTCGTATCCGGGGAATCGCGCGAAGTACGCGTCCTGCAGTCGCGGGATGCCGAGGACGGGGTCGACCCCGCCCGGGTCGAGATCGAACGTCCAGCTGCGCTCGTCGTGCGTCGGGCCGCACAGTCCCAGCGACAGAGCGTCCTCGAGACCGAGCAGCCGCCGCACGATGAGGGTGCGGTTGGCCCACGGGCACGCCCGGGCGGCGACGAGCCGGTACCGCCCCGACTCGACGGGATAGCCGTCGCGCCCGTCCGCGGTGATGCGGGTTCGGATGTAGTTGGTGTCGCGGGCGAACTCCGCACCCGGCTCGACGTACTTGTTCTCGGTCACCTACGCATCCTTCCGTGCACACTCGTCACTTCCCGGGGGGAACCCGAACCGTCACGAGGGTTCCCCAGATGTCGTATCCCGACACCGCCGCGACCGTCCGGGCACCGCGGTTGTCGCGGCGCATGCGGGCCAGCGGGACGAGTCCGGCGTCGAGCGCGTCGTGGGTCGCCAGCGTCGCGACCGTCGAGGCGAGCCCGAGCCGGCGCGCCGGCGGTGTCGTCAGCACCCGCACATCGGCCAGCAACGACCCGAGTTCGCTGTAGGCCGCGCCGGCGAGGGGACGGTGATCGTCGTCGAGCAATACGAACACGCGCGACGGCCCGGTCGGCGACAGTTCGGCCTCGGTGACGTCGTCGGGCGGGCAGCACCGCAGCAGTTCGGCGAGGTCCTCGGGGTCGTCGGAGATGAGCGGGTTCTCGACGCGTGTCGCGTCGATCCAGTCGGTGCACAGGGCGAGGATCTCCGTGCGACCCGCGTGGCCTGCGACGACGAGCTCGGCGTTCGGGGCATCGATCTCGGCCGGGTCGGGTTCGGCCGCGAGGCGGGAGACCGCGGAGTCGGGTCCGACGATCGCGGTGGCGCGCCCCACGGCGAGCAGTCGGACGTCGCGGAACGAGTCGTCGACACGCGTCACGCACCCGGGTTCGACGAGTGCGCCGTCGGGTAGGCCCAGTGCACGACACCACGCGAGGGCGGCGATGCTCGAGATGTGCGGGTCCACCCCGCTACCGTAGACCGCCGACGAGGGGAGAGGTCCGGTGAGCGACGACAGCGGGGTGGACACGCGCGAACGCGGGTCCGATGTGGCGGTGGAGATGTCCGACGGTGCCCGCTGGGCGGCGTTGGGCGCTCTGTGCCTGGGCTTCTTCATGATCCTGGTGGACAGCACGATCGTCGCCGTCGCCAACCCGGCGATCATGCGGACCTTCGGGGCCGACATCGCCGCCGTCGTGTGGGTCACGAGCGCCTATCTGCTCGCCTACGCGGTGCCGCTGCTCGTGACGGGCCGCCTCGGCGACCGCTTCGGCCAGCGCCGGGTCTACCTCTGCGGGCTGGTGCTGTTCACGATCGCGTCGTTGTGGTGCGGTTTCTCGTCGACGATCGAGATGCTCATCGTCGCCCGCGTGTTCCAGGGATTCGGCGCGGCGCTCATGTCGCCGCAGACCATGGCCGTGGTGACCCGGATCTTCCCGCGTGAGCGGCGCGGGACCGCGATGGGCCTGTGGGGCGCCGTGGCCGGGGTCGCGACGCTCGTCGGGCCGCTGGCCGGCGGTGTCCTGGTCGACGGGCTGGGCTGGGAATGGATCTTCTTCGTGAACGTGCCCGTCGGGATCGTCGGGTTCGCGCTCGCAGTGCGGTACGTGCCGGTGCTGCCCACGAGCCCGCACCGGTTCGACGTGCTCGGCATGCTGCTCAGCGGCGCCGGCCTGTTCTGCCTCGTGTTCGGGATCCAGGAGGGCAACTCGTTCGAGTGGACCGCCCGCGTGTGGGTGCTGATCGGACTGGGCATCGTGTTGCTCGTCGTGTTCGTCGTCCAGCAGTCGCTCAACCGCGGTGAACCGCTCGTACCGCTGTCGCTGTTCCGGGACCGCAACTTCGGGTTGGCGAACATCGGTATCGCGACGATGGGTTTCGCCATCACCGGCGTCATGCTGCCGATCATGTTCTACGCCCAGTCGGTGCGCGGTCTGAGCCCGACCGGCGCCGCGATGCTCATGGTGCCGATGGCGGTCTTCAGTGGTGTGCTCGCGCCGCTCGTGGGCAGGCTCGTCGACCGGGTCCATCCACGGCTGATCGCCGGCACCGGCTTCTCGCTGCTCACGATCGGGCTGGGTTGGCTCGCGCTGGTGATGACCCCCGACGCGGAGATCTGGCAGTTGCTGCTGCCGATCGCCCTGATCGGGGTGGCGAACGCGGGCATCTGGTCGCCGCTCTCGGCCACCGCGACGAACGGTCTCGCACCGAGCCGGGCCGGGGCGGGTTCCGGTGTGTACAACACGACGCGTCAGGTGGGCGCGGTGATGGGGAGTGCCGCTCTCGGTGCGATCATGGCGGCGCGGTTGAGCGCCAACGGTGTCGGCGGGGGAGGAGGGGCGCCGGAGATGGAGACGTCCGGCTCCGTCCTGCCGGAGCCCCTGCACGAACCGTTCGCCGCGGCGATGGCCGAATCGTTGTGGCTTCCCGCCGGCATCCTGCTCATCGGGCTCGTGGCCGCGCTCGCCTTCGACCGTCCCGCGAGCCAGAAGGAACAGCGTGCCGCCGAGGAGCGTTCGGCGGCAGCGAGCGCCTGACGGACGTTCCAGCGACCACCCTGCGGCACCTTCCCCGGTTGTCCGTGACCCGCCGTTTCCTCACATGGCTGTGATCCACGCCATATAGTGCAGGCACGCACGCCGGGTGGGAGGTGGCATGTCGGTGGCCGTAGTGGAAATTCCGGCAGGGAGTCGTTGGCTCCGCGACGATCGGGTCACTCGCCGCGACAGCGGCATCCTCCAGTACGACTGCCTGGAGCCGTGCATCGCCGAGCTGCTCGATCGGAGTGCGTTGCGTTTCGCGAACCGCGTCGCGGTGGTCGACCGATGCGGCCGCGCACTCACCTACCGCGAACTGTGGGCCGCCGCCGCCCGCGTCGCCGGTGGTCTCCTCGATCAGGGGGTCGGCCCCACCGACCGGGTGGTCGTCTGTCAGCCGAACGGGGTCCGTTGGCTGATCGGGTTCCTGGGCGTGGTCCTTGCCGGAGGTGTTCCGGTGCTCCCCGACCCGAGCTGCAGCCCCGAGGAAACGGCGGAGATCGGGGTCCACAGCGGTGCGGTTCTCACCCTGGACTCCGATCTGCCCGACGGTGTCGCCTTCCTCGACGGAGGTGCGTCACCGGACGAGCTCGCGGTGCTCTACTACGTGCGCGTCGCCGGTGGTGGACTGCGCGGCGTCGAACTGACGAACACCAACGTGCTGTCGACGATCGAGGCCGTCGCCCACGCAATGGATCTCGTCGGCGACGGCGTACGGACCGTGCTGACGGCGCCGCTGTCCACGGCGGTCGGATGCAGCGTCCAGTTGCTGCCCACCCTCGCCTCCGGGGGAACCGTCGTGGTCTCGGGATCGCGCGTGATCCGCGCACCGTGGCGGCACCTCCGCGCAGCTTTCCCCACCTCGCGGTGTGTGCGGGGCTGGGGAGTCGCCGAGACGGGAGGGATCGGTCTGCTGCTGCCTTCGGAACACCGCTCCCGCCATCCCCGCAGTGTCGGAGTGCCGTTCGGAGGGATCGAGATCGCGCTGCTCGGGCCCGATGCCGAGCACGGTGTCGGCGAACTGCTCTGTCGCGGACCGAGCGTGGCCCGCCGCTATTGGCGCGATCCGTGCGCCACGGACGAGACGTTCACGGAGGACGGCTGGTTCCGCACGGGCGATCAGGTGCGCATCGACGACGAGGGCTTCGTCGATCAGATCGCCGTCCGGGTGTCGTGAACCCTGCAACGGGTTCCCGTCCGGTATACAGCCTGTAACCCGATGAACCGGCATTTTTCGTAGTGGAGAGGTGTGTCCATGTCCGACGTAGTCCTGCTCGAACGACGCGATCGCGTTCTCGTCATCACCATCAACCGGCCCGAGGCGCGCAACGCCGTCAACGCCGCCGTGAGCCACGCGCTCGCCGAGGCGGTCGACCAGCTCGACAGCGACGACTCCCTGTCGGTCGGTGTGCTCACCGGCGCCGGCGGCAACTTCTGCGCGGGCATGGACCTCAAGGCGTTCGTCGCAGGCGAGAACGTGGTCGTGCCCGGTAAGGGTCTCGGCTTCACGGAGGCGCCGCCGCGCAAGCCGCTCATCTCCGCCGTCGAAGGATTCGCCCTCGCCGGCGGAACCGAACTCGTCCTGGCCACCGACCTCGTCGTCGCCGCGAAGGACGCGAAGTTCGGCATCCCGGAGGTCAAGCGCGGCCTCGTCGCCGGTGGCGGTGGCCTGCTGCGCCTGCCGTCGCGTATCCCTTACCAGAAGGCCCTCGAACTCGCCCTCACCGGGGACGCGTTCACCGCCGAGGAAGGCTACGGATACGGTTTCGTCAATCGTCTCACCGAACCCGGTGGGGCACTCGAGGGTGCATTCGAACTGGCCGAGCGCATCACAGCGAACGGACCGCTCGCCGTGGCGGCGACCAAGGAGATCATCGTCCGCTCGGCCGACTGGTCGAGCGACGAAGCATTCGCGAAGCAGATGGAGATCATGGCGCCCGTGTTCACCTCGGAGGACGCGCGTGAAGGCGCCACCGCATTCGCCGAGAAGCGACCCCCTGTGTGGAAGGGTCGCTGAGCTCCGGTGTGGAAGGGTCGCTGAGCTCCGGTGTGGAAGGGTCGCTGAAAGACCGAACGAGAGATGACGAGGATCAGGTGACCGACGGATTCGCAGAACTGCACGTACACATCGAGGGCACGCTCGAACCCGAGCTGATCCTCGCCCTCGCCGAGCGGAACCGCATCGAGTTGCCCTATCGCGATCTCGACGATCTGCGCAGCCGCTACGAGTTCACCGACCTGCAGTCGTTCCTCGACCTGTACTACGCGAACATGGAGGTCCTGCGCACCGCGCAGGACTTCGCCGACCTCGCCCGCGCCTATTTCGCTCGTGCGGCGCGGGCGGGTGTCACCCACGCGGAGTTCTTCTTCGATCCGCAGGCCCACACCTCGCGCGGTGTCCCGCTGCCAGAGGTCGTAGCCGGGCTCTCCGACGCGGTCGCCGGGGCACACCGGGAGTTCGGGGTCGATGCGGCGATGATCGCGTCGATCGTGCGCGATCGCCCCGTGCCCGAAGCGCATGAGGTGTTCGGCGAACTGCTGCGCCTCGGTGCGCCGATCATCGCTCTCGGCCTGGACTCGGCGGAGGTCGGTCACCCGCCGTCACTGTTCGAGGACGTCTTCGCGCGGGCGCGGGCCGAAGGGCTGCACATCACCGCGCACGCGGGGGAGGAGGGACCTCCGGAATATGTTCGGCAGGCGCTCGATCTGCTCGGCGCCGAGCGCATCGACCACGGCATCCGCTCGCTCGAGGATCCCGAACTCGTCGCGCGCCTGGTCGACGAGAGCATTCCCCTCACCGTCTGCCCGTTCTCGAATGTCCGCCTCCGCGTGGTGGATACGCTCGCCGACCATCCGCTGCGCCGCATGCTCGAGGCGGGCCTGTCGGTGAGCGTGCACTCGGACGATCCCGGCTATTTCGGTGGTTACGTCGACGACAACCTCGCAGGGCTGAAGGATCAGCTCGGTCTGACCGATGCCGAACGGGATGTGCTCCGGCGCAATTCGTGGGACGCCGCCTTCCTCTGAGTCCGTCCGGGTGAGTCGGCTCGGGCGTCATTCGCCCAGGACGCGGCGCAGATACGGGTTCGTGAAGGTGCGGTGCGGATCCACGCGGTCGCGCACGGCGAGGAAGTCGTCGAACCGAGGGTAGAGCTCGCGTAGAGCGTCCGCGGTCAGGGAATGGAGCTTGCCCCAGTGCGGGCGTCCCTGCGCGGCGCGCAGGATCGGCTCGACACCGTCGAAGTAGGGCGTGTGGTCGCGCCGATGGTACTGGTGCACGGCCACATAGGCGGTATCGCGGCCCTGCGCCGTGGACAACCAGACATCGTCGCCCTGCGCGAACCGCACCTCCACCGGAAAACCGACACGAACGTCCGTGCGCTGCAGCCACGCATCGATCTCGCGCAGAACCGCTGGAAGGTGCTCGGCGGGGAGCGCGTACTCCATCTCCCGGAACCGCACCCGGCGGGTGGAGGCGAACACCCGGTAACTGCGGTCGACGAAGGTGCGCGGGGACAACGCCCGAGACGCGACCCGGTTCAGCGCCGGGATGGTGGCGGGAACCCGCGTCCCGACCTGCTGGAGGAGTGCGAAGGCGCCGTTGGAGAGCAGTTCGTCGTCGAGGAGGGTGCGCACCCGCCCGACCGGCTGCACCGGTGCCTCACCGGGGAGGCGGGTGTTGCGTTTGATGAGCACGCCGTCGGTGTGTGGGAACCAGTAGAACTCGAAATGGTCGACACCGCTTCGCAGTTCGTCGAGGACATCGAGTGTGGTGCGGAGCGACGAGGGGGCTTCCTCTGCGCGCAGGCGGAATGCGGGGACACAATCGAGCGTCACGGTCGCGAGCACGCCGAGGGCGCCGAGGCCGAGCCGGGCGGCCTCGAACAGGTCGGGCTCGTGCTCGGGGGAGCAGTCGACGATCCGGCCGTCGGCGAGCACGATCGTCGCGCCGCACACGGCTGCTGCCAGTCCGCGGAAGGTCGCGCCGGTGCCGTGGGTGCCGGTCGAGATCGCGCCGGCGACGGACTGCACGTCGATGTCGCCGAGATTCGGTACGGCGAGGCCCTGTGCCCACAGCAGGTCGCCCAGGCCGCGCAGTCGCGTCCCCGCCCGCACGGTGACGCGCGCGCCGGTGGCCGACGGTTCCACCGCGACGAGACCGGACATCCGGTCGAGCGAGATGAGCGTGCCGTCGGTGACGGCCGCGCCGGTGAACGAGTGCCCGGCGCCCACGGCCTTGACATGTTCGCCCTGCTCGGAGGCGCGGACGACGACGCGCGCGAGGTCGTCGGTGCTGCCGGGGGTCTCGAAACGGCGAGGTGCCGCACTCTCGGTGCGAGCCCAATTGTGCCAGGTGGACATGCCTCATCTTCGACCTGGACAAGCGTCCAAGTCAACACCTGCTCGTGAACCTTTCCCGACCTCTACCATCAGGGTCATGCCGAATCGGTTGCCTGCTGACGAGCGCCGCGCCCAACTCGTGGCAGCAGCACTGGAACTGGCGGAGGGCGGGGGAGTCGGAGCCGTCACGGTCCGCGCCGTCGCCGAGAAGGCCGGAGTGTCACTGGGCGTTGTCCACTACTGTTTCGACAGCAAGGAAGCCCTCGTCGTCGCCATGGCGAACGCCGTCGTCGGCGAACTCGCCGGAGCCATGCACGCGGCCTTCGATGTGCCCGAGGACGCGCAGCAGACCGGCGGAGTCGACTGTCTCCGCTCGATGCTCCACACCGGCCTTCGCTCCATGTGGTCGACGATCGAATCCACGCCGGGGCTGCAGACCCTCACCTACGAGATCACCGCCTACTCGCTCCGGCAGCGCACCGATGGCAGTCCCGCCGGCGGCGACATCGCCGTGGAGCAGTACCGCCTGATGGACAAGCAGGCCCAGTTGTTCCTCGACACCTGCGCCGAGCGGTGCGGCGTCGAATGGTCGCTGCCCACTTCGACGCTCGCACGACTGTCGTTGTCCGTGCTCGACGGCGTCGTGCTCCGGTGGCTCGTCGATCGCGACGGCGAGGCGGCCACGGCCGAACTGGGAGTCGTCGCCGACATCATCGCGACCCGTGCCGTAGAACGTTCCTGACCCGACCCGACCTTTTCGAAGGGATCGCCCGTGCTCCGTGCTGCTTCCGTTCACGACGCCGCCCTCGACCGGGTGCACGCGGCGACGGCCGACCTCGACCCGCCGTTCGCCGCCGTCGATCTGCCCACCCTGCGGCGCAACGCCGACGACCTGATCCGCCGCGCGAACGGTGTGCCCGTGCGGGTCGCGAGCAAATCGGTGCGCTGTCGTGCCGTCCTCGCCGAGGTCCTCGGCCCGGAACTGACCACCCGCGGCGGTTTTCGCGGCATCATGGCGTACTCGCTACGGGAGGCGCTGTGGCTCGTCGAGCACGGAGCGCGCGACATCCTGATGGGCTACCCCACGGTCGACCGGGCGGCGCTCGGGAAGCTCGCGGTGTCGCCGGACGCGGTGCAGGCGATCACGCTCATGGTCGATTCGGCCGAGCACCTCGACATCATCCGTACGGCTTTGGGGAAGAACACTTTCCGGACGAAGGTCTGCCTGGACATCGATGCGTCGTTGCGGGTGGGTCCGCTCCATCTCGGTGTGCGCCGTTCTCCGCTGCGCGACCCGGAGGCAGCCTCCGGCCTGGCCCGTCGCGCCGACGCCGCCGGATTCGACGTCGTCGGAGTGATGTTCTACGAGGCCCAGATCGCGGGCCTGCCCGACTCGTCGCTGCCGGTACGGCTCGTCAAGGGACTGTCGGCGCGGGATCTCTCCTCGCGCCGCCGCGCCGTGGTGGAGGCCGTGCGTGCGGTCGTGGGTGACCTCGAACTGGTCAACGGTGGCGGAACCGGCTCGCTCGAGGTGACCACCGCCGATCGTGTCGTCACCGAGGCCACCGCGGGATCGGGGCTGTACGTGCCCACCCTGTTCGACGGCTACCGGGCGTTCACCCCGAACCCGTCGATGTTCTTCGCGCTGCCTGCCGTACGCAAACCGTCACCGTCGGTCACGACGTTGTTCGGCGGCGGGTACATCGCGTCCGGCCCGACCGGCGCCTCACGGGTGCCGCGCCCGGTCCGTCCTGCGGGATTGAAGTTGCTGGGGACGGAAGGTGCCGGCGAGGTGCAGACCCCGGTGCGCGGTCGCGCTGCCGCGTCGATCCCCGTCGGGGGACGGGTGTGGTTCCGCCACGCGAAGGCCGGCGAACTGTGCGAGAGGTTCGACCGGGTGTACCTCGTCGACGAGAACGGACGCACCGAGGTTCCCACCTATCGCGGTGAGGGCGGCTGCTGGTGACCTTCCGGCTCCGGCCACAATGAGGCCATGCCGTTGACGTTCTTCCCCGGGTCGGTCGGCCGGGTCCACTGGCGGTGCCGGACCGTCGACGACGCGAGAGCCGGTGTGGTGTTCGCGCACGGCTTCGGGCAGCACACCGGGCACTACCACCGTTTCGCCTCCGGCCTCGCCGCCCACGGCATCGCGTGGTGGGGACTCGACCTCGCCGGACACGGGCTCTCCGAAGGAGAACCCGGCTCACCGGGCAACGTCGAGTTCCACGCCGAGGACTTCGGCGTGCTCACCGGCCTCGCCGCCGAGTCCGGTCTGCCGCTGGTGGTGATGGGCCATTCGCTGGGGGCGGCAACGGTCCTGACGGCGCTGGATGCCGATCCCTCCGGTGGTAGCCGCCTCGCGGGCGTCGTGCTGTGCGGTACGCCGCGCACCGCGGCCCTGCCGGAGACGGCCGAAGCGCTCGGCGCGAGCGACCTGCCGGTCCTGCTGGTCCACGGCGTCGACGACCGGCTGGCCCCCATCGACCCGGTACGCGAGTGGGCGTCGTCGCTGCCCGGGGCACAGTGGTGCGAGTATTCCGATGCCGGGCACGACCTGTTGCACGAACCCGTACATCGCAGGGTGACTTCGGATATTGCCGCGTTCGTGGGCGACGTGGCCGACCGGATTCCCAGATTCCCCGAGAAACGACCGGGCCCCTCGCGGTGACGAGGGGCCCGGTCGACGGTGTGGAACCTCAGTTGTAGATCGCTGCGATCTCGGCGCCGTGCTTGTCGTGGATGATGTTCCTCTTGAGCTTGAGCGTCGGGGTCAGCTCGCCGCTCTCGACGCTGAAATCGGTCTCGAGGAGGCGGTACTTGCGGATCGCCTCGGCCTTCGAGACCTTCTTGTTGGTCTCGGCAACCGCCTCGTCGATCTCGGCGATCAGGTCGGGGTTCTTGATCAGATCGGCGACCGTGGTTTCCGCCGGCAGACCGTGTCGCTCGAGCCAGCCCGGCAGCGCCTCCGGATCGAGGGTGATCAGCGCGCCGACGAATGGCTTGGAATCACCGACCACGATGACCTGGCTGATCAGCGGGTGGGCGCGCAGCGAATCCTCGAGGACGGCCGGGGCGACGTTCTTGCCCCCCGCGGTGACGATGAGTTCCTTCTTGCGGCCGGTGATCGAGATGAAGCCGTCCTCGTCGATCGCACCGATGTCGCCGGTGTGGAACCAGCCGTCGCGGATGGCTTCGTCGGTGGCCTTGTCGTTCTGCCAGTAGCCGTCGAACACCTGGGGGCCCTTGAGGAGGAGCTCGCCGTCCTCGGCGATCTTCGCGGCGCAGCCGTTGAACGGCGTGCCGACGGTGCCGATCTTCTGGGCGGCCGGGGTGTTCATGATGATGCCGCCGGTGGTCTCCGTCAGGCCGTAACCCTCGTAGATGGTGACGCCGACACCGCGGAAGAAGTGGCCGAGACGTGCGCCGAGTGCGGCGCCGCCCGAGACGGCCCGGGTGACGTTGCCGCCGAGCGCGGCCTTGAGCTTGCCGTAGACCAGCTTGTCGAAGACGAAGTGCTGGATCTTCAGGCCGAGGCCGGGGCCGCCGTTCTCGAGGGCCTTGCTGTACTCGATCGCGACCTCCGAGGCCTTCTCGAAGATCTTGCCCTTGCCGCCGTCGTAGGCCTTCTGCTTCGCCGAGTTGTAGACCTTCTCGAACACGCGGGGCACCGAGAGGATGAAGTTCGGCTTGAAGACCGCGAACTGGTCGAGCAGCGTCGTCAGGTCGGAGGTATGACCGACGGTGACCTTGCTGTCGAATGCCGCGAACGAGATCAGGCGCGCGAAGACGTGTGCCATCGGGATGAACAGCAGGGTGCGCTGGCCCTCGTGCATCGAGTCGGGCAGGGCCAGGCCGCAGGCCGCGGACTCCGAGGCGAAGTGGCGGTGCTTGAGCTGGACGCCCTTCGGCCGGCCCGTGGTGCCGGAGGTGTAGATGAGGGTCGCCGCGGATTCGGCCGTGACCGAGTTGCGCCGTTCCTCGACCTGCTCGTCGGTGACCGCTGCGCCGCGTGCGATGAGCTCGTCGACCGCGCTCTTGCCGCCCGGCGCCGGCTCGATCTGCAGGACCTCGCGCACGGTCGGGGCGTTCTCGGCGACCTCGCGGACGGTGTCGACGTGGCCGGAGTTCTCGACGATGAGCAGCTTGGTCCCGGAGTCCTCGAGGATCCACTGGGCCTGGTCGGCCGACGACGTCTCGTAGATCGCCACGGTGGCACCGCCCGCGGCCCAGATGGCGTAGTCGAGCAGGACCCATTCGTAGCGCGTCGCCGACAGGACCGCGACGCGGTCGCCGAGCTCGATACCCGACGCGATCAGGCCCTTCGCCACGGCGCGCACCTCGGATGCGAACTGGCGGGCGGTGACGGGAACCCACTTGCCGTCGACCAGTCGCTCAAACGGCACGAACTCAGGCGACTCCTTCTCGTGCCGGAAGACGCTGTCGGCCATCGACGTGTTCTCGGGAATCGAGAACGACTGTGGTACGGCAATCTCACTCACTGTGACCCCTCCATCGTTAGGTGCTGTCGGTGTGCATTGCATCACACGTCGTTGGGAAATGCATTACCCTCGGACCGCTTTGCCCCCTTTTTACAGTCCGATAGGCAGTGATCCAGGTAACAATGCTACCCGCCGGTAACGAGGATTGCCACTATCGGATCGTCTCGTCGGATTTCCCGGTACCGGAAGTACCAGTATTTCGGAGAAGGAGAATCGCTTCGTCGTCGCCGAGCTGATGGAAGTCGTCGTAGGCGGCGCCGACGCTGTCGGTGTCCACCGGCGTCCACGGGCAGATCACCTCGTCGGCCGTCCGGCCGGCCCGGCGCAGTGCGTCGGGGGAGGCCACCGGCACCGCGAGGACGACCCGGGTCGCTCCGGAGGCGCGCGCGGCGAGGCATGCCACCGCGGCCGTCGCACCTGTGGCGATGCCGTCGTCGACGACGATCGCCGTGCGGCCCTCCAGCGGCACCCGGGTGCGACCGGCACGCAGGCAATCGGCACGTCGAGCCAGTTCGGCCAGCTCGCGTCGCTCGACGGCCGCCACGGATTCGGGGGCGATCCGCCCGCGCCGGATCACGTCGTCGTTGAGGACCCGGAAGACGGCGTCCTGCGTGGTCGATTCCCCGGCGGTTCCGGGACCCGGTCCTTCGGCGATCGCGCCCATCGCGAGTTCGGGATGCCAGGGCACGCCCAGTTTGCGCACCACGAGGACGTCCAGGGGCGCATCGAGGGCTGCGGCGAGTTCACGGGCGACGGGAATGCCGCCGCGAGGTAGTGCGAGGACCACCGGGTCGGCGTCGCGCAGGTGCCCGGCCGACCGGGCGAGTCGCCGGCCTGCCTCCTCGCGTGTGGCGTACCCCACACCTCCAGTATGGGACGGTCCGCCCGGGCGGGCGAGCACTCACCGCCCGGACGGACCGGGGGGATCTCGGTCGAGCTCGCCCGACAGGTACGAGTGGTAGGCGGGCAGATCGAGCTGGCCGTGGCCGGACAGGCCGATCACGATGACCTCGGGTTCGGTGAGGCCCCGCGCGTACTCCGCGGCCGCGGCGATCGCGTGCGACGACTCCGGCGCCGGCACGATGCCCTCGTTCCGGGCGAAGAGCACCGCCGCGGAGAAGGCATCGGTCTGTGCCACGGACTGTCCCTGCACGTAGCCGAGCTCGACGGTGTGGCTGAGCAACGGCGCCATGCCGTGATATCGCAGCCCGCCGGCGTGGATCGGATCCGGGATGAAGTCCTGGCCGAGGGTGTGCATCTTGAGCAGCGGCGTCAGGCCCGCGATGTCGCCGTGGTCGTAGCGGTACTCGCCCTGGGTGATGGACGGGCATGCGGCCGGTTCGACGGCCACCACGCGCGTCGCGGCACGCTCGTGCAGCACCTCGCGGATGAACGGGAACGCCAGACCGGCGAGGTTCGAGCCGCCGCCTGCGCAGCCGAACACGACGTCGGCGTTCTCCTCACCGGCCGCGCGCAGCTGCGCGACGGCCTCGAGGCCGATCACGGTCTGGTGCAGCACGACGTGGTTGAGCACGCTGCCGAGGGTGTAGCGGGCGGCCGGGTCCTTCACCGCGACCTCGACGGCTTCGGACACGGCGATGCCGAGGGAGCCCGGGGTGTCCGGATGGTCGGCGAGGACCTGGCGGCCCGCGTCGGTGAGTTCGGACGGGCTCGCGTGCACGGTGCCGCCGTAGGTCTCGATGAGGAACCGGCGGTAGGGCTTGGAATCGTACGACGCGCGCACCTGCCACACCTCGAGGTCGATCCCGAACTTCGCGCACGCGAAGGACAGGGCCGAACCCCACTGCCCGGCACCGGTCTCGGTGGTCAGCCGGGTGACACCGTCGATCGAGTTGTAGTACGCCTGCGCGACCGCGGAGTTGACCTTGTGGCTGCCGACCGGGCTCACGCCCTCGTACTTGACGTAGATGTGGGCCGGGGTGCCGAGGGCCTTCTCGAACGACCGCGCCCGGATCAGCGGGGTGGTGCGGTAGTTGCGGTAGGCATCGCGGACGGGTTCGGGGATCTCGATGTCCGTCTCGGTGGACAGTTCCTGTTCGATCAGGCCCTTCGCGAACAGCGGGGCGAGGTCGTCCGCCGTGATCGGTTCCTTCGTGCCGGGGTGCAGGTGCGGCGGCGGAGCGACAGGCAGGTCGCCGGCGATGTTGTACCAGTGGGTGGGAATGCTGACGGGCTCCGACACCGGGTCGTCCTTTCGGTCTGCAACGAGAACTCGTTCAGTGTGCCAACGCACACATCGACGCCCGTCGGCGGTGTGGCCCCTACCTAAAATATGTAGACCGGTCTATTATTTTGGCGTGACCACCAAGGGAGCGCGAACCAGGACGCGCATGATCGACACCGCGCTCGAACTCATCCAGACCCGCGGCTACCACGGCACCGGGCTCGCACACATCACCGCCGGCGCCGCGGCACCGCGCGGCTCGCTCTACTTCCATTTCCCCGGCGGCAAGGACGAGCTCGTCGTCGCCGCCCTCGACCGGGTCGGCGCGGAGTTCACCGGCCTGCTCGAGTCGCTGATCGCCGACGGCCGGGGCGCCGGCGCCGTCGTCTCGGCCGTGTTCGACGACCTCGCTGCCCGGCTCGAACGCTCCGATTTCGCGGCCGGCTGCGCGGTCGCGTCCGTCGCCGTCGACGCCGCCGCCGAGAACCCCGCGCTGCAGGAGAGCTGCGCCCGGGTGTACGAGTCGTGGCGGGTCGTCCTCGAGCAGCTCCTCGTCCGGGACGGCGTGCCGAACCCGGCAGCGCTCGCGGGTGCGATCGTCGGTCTCGTCGAAGGCGCGACCGTCGTTGCGCGGGCGCGACGCGACACCGCCCCGCTGCACGAGGCGAAGGCCGTCGTGCTCGACCTGATCGGAGCCTCACGATGAACGGGGCAGCGACGAACGGGGCAACCGTGGTGTTCGGCGCGACGGGCTTCATCGGCCGCGGGCTGCTGCGCGAACTGCTCACCGGACCGGACGACGGCCGGATCGTCGCGGTCGTGCGCTCGGCGGAATCCGGGGCCCGGCTCCGGGAGCGGCTCGCGGGCGACGGCGTGCCGATCGACCGGCTCTCGGTTCACCTCTTCGATCCCGACGCCGCGGAGATCTCCCTCGAACCGGCGGTGCCGGAGGTGCGCGACGTCCACAACCTCGCGGCCGCGTTCGCCTTCGGCATGACACCGCAGGCGGCGCGCGCGGTGAATGTCGTTCTGGCCGAGAAGATCACCCGCTTCGCCGCCGCGTCCGGGGCGCGCCGGCTGATCCACGTCAGCGGGTATCGCGTCGGTGCGCATCCGACGATGCCGGTGCCGTGGCCGCCGCGTCACCGGCGCCGGATCTACGGCAGGCTCGGCGCCTACGAAGCGTCCAAGATCGAAGCCGACGCGGTGGTGCGCGCGCTCGCGGCCGCGCTGAACGTCCCGCTCACCGTCGTCAATCCCGGCACCGTGATCGGCGACTCCCGGACGGGGGAGGCCGACCAGTACCTGGGCCTGGCGGAACTCGTGCTGCAACTGTCCCGCGGGCAGCTGCGGGCGGTGCCCGGCTCCCGGGGCACCGTGGTGCCCGTCGTCACCGTCGACCACCTCGCACGGTTCCTGGCGCTCGTGCCGCGGGACCCGCAGGCCGCGGGGCAGGCGTACTGGGTTCTCGACGACGCGACGCCGGCGCTGCCCGAACTCGTCGCCCTGGTCGCGGGGGAGCTGGGTGTGCCCGCGCCGCGTCGTCTCGTTCCCGTCGTCGCGCTGCGGATCCTGCCGGCGTGGCTCACCGGGGCGCAGAAGGAAACGCTGAGCTTCGTCAGTACCGACACGTACCCGACGGCGTCGGCCACTGCGTTCGCGCGCAGGCACGGGCTCGAATATCCACCGGTGCGGCCCGCGCTGCGACGCTGGGCGAAACACCTCGCCGCGACGGCTCCGGACCGGCGACTCGAGGGTGCCGGAGGGAGGTCGGGGCGCCGATGATTCGAGGTCAGCGACGCTCATCCGATAAACTGCAGGTCAAATGAGTGATACTGTGCAAGACCCCGACGCCGAAAACGCCACCCCCACGTTCGCCGATCTCGACATCGATGCCCGTGTGCTGCAAGCGCTTTCGGATGTGGGCTACGAGTCCCCGTCGCCGATCCAGGCGGCGACCATCCCGCCGCTGCTGGAGGGACGGGACGTCGTCGGTCTCGCTCAGACCGGCACCGGCAAGACCGCCGCGTTCGCGGTGCCGATCCTGTCCCGCATCGACACCTCGAAGAAGCGTCCGCAGGCGCTGATCCTTGCGCCCACGCGCGAGCTCGCGCTGCAGGTCGCAGAGGCTTTCGGCAAGTATTCGGCGCACATCCCCGGGTTGCACGTGCTGCCCATCTACGGTGGCCAGGCGTACGGGGTGCAGCTGTCGGGGCTGCGTCGCGGCGCCCAGGTCATCGTCGGCACCCCCGGACGTGTGATCGATCACCTTTCCAAGGGCACCCTCGACATCTCGGAGCTCGAATTCCTCGTGCTCGACGAGGCCGACGAGATGCTCACCATGGGCTTCCAGGAGGACGTCGAGCGGATCCTCGCCGACACCCCGGACACCAAGCAGGTGGCGCTGTTCTCCGCGACGATGCCCGGCGCGATCCGCCGGCTGTCGAAGCAGTACCTCAACGACCCCGAAGAGATCACGGTCAAGTCGAAGACCACGACCTCCTCGAACATCTCCCAGCGCTGGGTGCTGGTGTCGCACCAGCGCAAGCTCGACGCCCTGACCCGCATCCTCGAGGTCGAGTCGTTCGAGGCGATGATCATCTTCGTCCGGACCAAGCAGGCCACCGAAGACCTCGCCGAGCGGTTGCGTGCCCGCGGCTTCTCGGCCGCCGCGATCAACGGCGACATCGTGCAGGCCCAGCGTGAGCGCACGATCAACCAGCTCAAGAACGGCACGCTCGACATCCTCGTCGCGACGGACGTCGCCGCGCGTGGTCTCGACGTCGAGCGCATCAGCCACGTCGTGAACTACGACATCCCTCACGACACCGAGTCGTACGTGCACCGCATCGGCCGCACAGGCCGCGCCGGCCGCACCGGCGACGCGCTGCTGTTCGTCGCTCCGCGCGAGCGTCACCTGCTCAAGGCGATCGAGCGGGCCACCCGCCAGCCGCTCGCCGAGATGCAGCTGCCCACCGTCGAGGACGTCAACGCCCAGCGCGTGTCGAAGTTCAACGACTCGATCACCGAGGCGCTCGCCTCCGATCACCTGCAGCTGTTCCGCACGTTCATCGAGGACTACGAGCGCGAGCACGACGTGCCGCTCGCCGACATCGCGGCCGCGCTGGCGGTGCTGTCTCGCGACGGCGAGTCGTTCCTCATGGAGGCCGAACCCGAGCCGGTCGCACCGCCGCGCCGCGAGCGCGAACCGCGCGAGCGTCCGCCGCGTCGCTTCGACGACGGGCCGAAGGTCGGTCGCGACGGCCAGGAGATGACCACCTACCGCATCGCCGTGGGCAAGCGTCACCGCGTGCAGCCCGGTGCGATCGTCGGTGCCATCGCCAACGAGGGCGGACTGCGTCGCGGCGATTTCGGGCACATCAGCATCCGTGCCGATCACAGCCTCGTCGAGCTGCCGAAGGATCTGTCGCCGCAGACCCTCGACGCGCTGCGCTCCACCCGCATCTCGGGCGTGCTCATCCAGCTGCAGCCCGACTCCGGCGCACCGTCCGGACGTCCCAGCTCGTATCGCGGACGCGACGACCGTCGCGGCGACGATCGACGCGGGGGAGACCGTCGCGATCACGGCAAGCGTGATCGTGGCGGCAAGCGCGAGTACGGCGACAGCCGTGGTGGCCGCTCCGGCGACTTCACGCACCGCAGCGACCGCAACGATCGTGGTGGTCGCGGCGGATACCGCGACTGAGACCGCCGGCCGATCCACTCGGCCGGGACGTCGGCGGTGGCACCGTCGACGTCCCGGCGCTCATGCGTCGAGTATGGGGGTTCCCACCGATACCTTCGGTCCCGAATCGGCGAACTGCGTGCGGTACAGCTCCGCGTAGCGGCCGCCCGCCGCCAGGAGATCGTCGTGGTTGCCGCGTTCGACGATGCGCCCGGCCTCGACGACCAGGATCTCGTCGGCGGCGCGGATGGTCGACAGGCGGTGCGCGATGACCACCGACGTGCGACCCTCGAGCGCCTCGGTCAACGCCTCCTGCACAGCGGCCTCCGAGGTCGAATCGAGATGGGCGGTGGCCTCGTCCAGGATCACCACCCGCGGATGGGCGAGCAGCAGTCGCGCGATCGTCAGCCGCTGACGCTCACCACCCGAGAGCCGGTAGCCGCGTTCGCCGACGACCGTGTCGAGTCCGTTCGGCAACGACGCGATCAGGGGCTCGAGGCGTGCGCGACGTAGGGCGTCCCACAGTTCGTCCTCGCCGGCTTCGGGGCGGGCGAGCAGCAGGTTGTTGCGGACCGTGTCGTGGAACAGGTGACCGTCCTGGGTGACCAGCCCGACCGTCGCGCGGATCGAGTCGGCGGTCAGTTCGCGGACGTCCGCTCCGCCGAGCAGCACGGCGCCGGAATCGACATCGTACAATCGCGGGATCAGTTGTGCGATGGTCGATTTGCCCGCGCCGGACGATCCGACCAGTGCGATCATCCGGCCCGGTTCCACGCGGAACGACACGTCGCGCAGCACCTCTTCGCCGCCCCGCGAATCGAGCACCGCGACCTCCTCGAGGGAGGCGAGCGAGACCTTGTCGGCGGACGGATACGCGAAGGTGACATCCCGGAGTTCCACCGAGACCGGACCGTCGGGCACCGGCCGGGCGTCGGGCGACTGCTCGATCAGCGGTTTCAGATCGAGGATCTCGAAGACCCGCTCGAAGCTCACCATCGCACTCATGACGTCCATGCGGGCACTGGCCAGCGCCGTCAGCGGCGAGTACAGGCGCGTGAGGAGCATCGCCATCGCGACCACCGAACCGGGATCGAGTTGATCCCGCAGGGCGTAGAAACCGCCGAGGCCGTAGACGAGCGCGAGCGCGAGCGCGGACACCAGCGTCAGGGCCGTGACGAACACGCTCTGCAGCATCGCGGTGCGCACCCCGATGTCGCGGACCCGCGTCGCCCGGACGGCGAACTCCCTCGACTCCTGCGCCGGACGGCCGAACAGCTTGACCAGGGTGGCGCCTGGAGCCGAGAACCGTTCGGTCATCTGCGTGTTCATCACCGAGTTGTGGTTGGCGGCCTCCCGGCTGAGCTGCGCGAGCCGGGCGCCCATGTGCCGGGCGGGAATCACGAAGATCGGGAGCAGCAGAAGTGCGAGAAGGGTGATCTGCCAGGAGATCCCGATCATCACCACGAGAGTGATCGCGAGGGTGACGATGTTGCCCACCACGCCGGACAGGGTGTCGCTGAAGGCACGCTGCGCACCGATGACGTCGTTGTTCAGGCGCGAGACGAGCGCGCCCGTACGGGTTCTCGTGAAGAAGGCGACCGGCATGCGCTGCACGTGGTCGAAGACCGTGGTGCGCAGATCGAGGATGAGATCCTCGCCGATGCTCGCCGACAACCAGCGGTTCGCGATCCCGAGGCCGGCCTCGATCAGTGCGATCGCGGCGATGATCACCGCGAGCAGCACCACGACCGAGACCGCAGCGCCGTCGACGATCGCGTCGATCACCCGGCCCGCGAGTACCGGTGTCGCGACGCCGAGCGCCGCGATGGTCACGCTCAGGACGAGATAGAAGGTGATGTTACGGCGGTGCGGCCGGGCGAACTCGGCGATCCGCCGTAGGCTCGCTCGGGAGAACGGCCTGCGGTCGCTCTCGGCGTGCATCGCGTTGTACATCGCGTTCCACGCGGTGACTTCCATGCTCATGGTGTCGGCCTCCTCGGGTCGCAGCCGAGGCTAGGACCTCGAGTGCGCTCGAGGTCAAGCCTAGGCTCGCACCACGACAGGACGAGGCGTCAGCGAGCCACGTCGATCACCACGCGGGTCGGTCCGGTGAGGGAGTACACCGAGAACGGCGTGCCGTGCGCGGCGACGCCGATGAACGACTGGGTGACACCTTCGAAGACGCCGGACCCGCTGACCTCCACCACGGATCCGCCGGCATCGGCGAGCACGGGATCCGGGCCGGCGTACTGCTCGACACCGCTGTCGAACGGATAGGCCGAGCCGTCGATGAGCACCTGCAGCACGGCGTCGCCGGCGACGGGGACCTCGTTGCCGCTGCCCTGCTGGAGTGCCTCGTCGACGTAGCCGACCCGCCACCCCGGTGTGCCCTCGCCGCCGAGTTCGTAGACCACGCGGTCGAAGCCCTCGTGACGTCCGGTGCGGATGTCGACGACCGTGAGTTTTGCGCCCTCTCCGGCCGGGGAGACCTTCTCGCGCGCGTCGCGCGGGACCTCGTCGGAGGTGGTGGTCTCGGGAGCCGAGGACGTCGGCGTGTCGACCGAGACGGCGGGGGAGGGTGCGGGCTCGTCGGCACCGGCGGAGCATCCCGCCAGGACCAGTGATGTTGCGGTGACGGCCAGGGCGAGACGCGTGTGCTTCATGGGACTCATGGTACGTCGGAGCTCCCGTCGGCCACTGGCGACGCTCGCGGGGGTTGACCGGATCGAGACGTGAGGCGCACAATTCATCCAAGGATGATTTCAACACTCGATGAATTGAGTGGATCATGGCCATCGACCACATCTCCGACGCTGTCGACATCCGCGATCTGCACGTTCGGCGTGGCACCCATCGAGCTCTCGAGGACGTGAGCGTGCGCGTCCCGCGCGGGGCGATCACCGGACTGCTCGGCCCCTCGGGCTGCGGGAAGACCACCCTGATGCGCACGATCGTCGGCACCCAGATCGTCGAATCCGGCACGGTCACGGTGCTGGGCCTGCGCGCGGGCAGCGCCGAACTGCGCCGCCGCATCGGTTACGTCACCCAGTCGCCGAGCGTCTACCCCGACCTGACCGTCACCGAGAACGTCTCCTATTTCGCCTCCCTCTACGGGCGGAAGGGCGCCGCGGTCGCCGACACCCTCGCGGCGGTCGGGCTCACCGACCACGCCGGCAACCGGACGGCGGCCCTCTCCGGCGGTCAAATGGGCCGGGTGTCGCTCGCGTGTGCGCTGGTGGGCGATCCCGAACTGCTCGTGCTCGACGAACCCACCGTCGGACTCGATCCACTGCTGCGCGCCGAGCTGTGGGAGCACTTCCGCGCACTCGCCGACCGCGGCACCACCCTGCTCGTGTCGAGCCACGTCATGGACGAGGCCGGCCACTGCGACGAGCTCGTCCTCCTGCGCGAAGGCCGACTGGTGGCCCAGCTGACCCCGGTCGAACTGCGCGAACAGACGGGGGAGACGGGCCTCGAGAACGCTTTTCTCCGACTCATCCGGAACCGGACGGGAGCACGACCGTGAGCGCCGTCATCTATGCCACCACGACCACCCGCATCCTGCGTCAGTTGCGAGCCGACCATCGCACCGTCGCGATGATCGTGCTCGTCCCGAGCCTGCTGATGACGCTGCTGTACTTCATGTACCAGAACGCCCCCACCGGTCCGGGCGGAGTCTCGCTGTTCGACCGGATCGCCGTCACGATGCTCGGGATCCTCCCGTTCGTCGTGATGTTCCTGGTCACCTCCATCGCGATGCAACGCGAGCGCAGTTCGGGCACCCTCGAACGGCTACTCACGACACCGCTGACGAAACTCGACCTGCTCGCCGGNACGGCAGCGCTTTCTCGCTCGCGGCGGCCGTCCAAGCCGGTCTCGCATGCGTGGTGGCCTTCTGGCTGCTCGACGTCACCAGCGCCGGATCGGTGCTGTGGGTGCTGGTCGTCGCGGTTCTCGTCGCCGTCCTCGGGGTCTCCCTGGGGCTGTTGTGCAGCGCCTTCGCCCGCACCGAGTTCCAGGCCGTGCAGTTCATGCCGGTGATCGTCATTCCGCAGTTCCTGCTGTGCGGGTTGCTCGTCGCCCGGGACGATCTGCCCGACTGGCTGCGCTGGATCAGCAACGCACTGCCGTTGAGCTACGCGGTGGAGGCGCTGCAGGAGATCACCGTGAATCCGGGGGTCACCGCCGTCATGGTGCGGGATCTGATCGTCGTCGCGGCGTTCGCCGCCGCGGCCCTCACACTCGGTGCGGCGACGCTGCGCCGTCGCACCCCGTGACGAGCGAGGCCGGGACGCGGCGCCCCGGCCGCCGTCCCGGGAACTCGGGCGCGCGCGGTGACATCCTCGCGAGCGCCCGGGAACTGTTTGCCGCCAACGGTTTCGACAAGACGACGGTGCGTGCGGTAGCGGCCCGTGCAGGGGTGGACCCGGCGCTCGTGCACCACTACTTCGGCACCAAGCTGCAGCTGTTCACCGCGTCCATCGCGCTGCCGGTCGATCCGCGCGACGTCCTCGCCCCCGTCTACGCGGCCGAACCCGAAAATCTCGGCCGTGCCCTCACGACCGCCCTTCTCGGTGTGTGGGACTCCCCGCACCGCGACGCGGCCGTGGCGATGTTCCGTGCGCAGATCGCCGGGGGCGACAGCGGTCTGATCCGCTCGTTCCTGCTGGAAGTCGCGCTCGCACCGCTGTTCGAGCGTATCGACCGTCCCGTCGGCACCGGCCGGCTGCGGGCCGAACTGGTGGCCACCCAGATGACCGGGATCATGCTGGTGCGCTACATCATCGGACTCGAACCGCTCGCGTCGATGTCGTCGGAGCAGCTCGTCGAGATCGTCGCCCCCACTGTGCAGCGCTATCTGACCGGCGACCTGCCCGGCATGTGACCGCAGCTTCGGGGGCGTGCGCTTCGGTCGGAGACAGAGGCGCGCCGTCGACACGGTGCATCGGTCCGCGCACGACGCAAACGTAGAACGGAGTGTGTCGTCAGGTCGAGTGCTCCCGCAGGAAGGCGATGTCCTCGGCGAGTCCCTCCGCCGGGGTCTCGAGCACGATCGGTGCGTCGGCCTGCACCGCGATCTCCGCGAGCAACTGCGGATCGATCTGCCCGTCGGCGAGATTGGCGTGCCGGTCGCGGGCCGAATCGAACTCGTCACGCGAATTGTTCAGGTGCACCAAATCGATCCGGCCGGTGACCGCACGCACCCGTTCGACGACACCGACGAGATCCTCACCGCCCGCCCAGGCGTGGCAGGTGTCGAGGCAGAAGCCGGGACCGTAGTCGCCGATGGCGTCCCACAGACGTCCGATCGCGTCGATGTAGCGGGCCATCGCGAAGTCGCCGCCCGCCGTGTTCTCGACGAGGATCGGCACCCCGAACCCGCCCTTGTCCTCCTGCCGTTCGAACAGCTTGCGCCAGTTCTCCACCCCGGCGGCGACATCCTCACCCGCGCGCACGTGCCCGCCGTGGACCACCAGCCCGAGCGCACCGATACGCGCGGCCGCCTCGGCGTGGTCGGCGACGGCCTTGCGCGACGGCATCCGCACCCTGTTGTTCAGGCTCGCTACGTTGATGACGTACGGCGAGTGCACCACCACGTCGACGTCCGATGCGAGGATCTCCTCGGTGCGCGGATGCTCACCGGGCTTCGTCCATTTCTGCGGGTCCGACAGGAACACCTGCACCAGATCGGCACCGAGATGTTCGCCCTGACCGATGGGATCGTCGTCCTGCCGGACGTGCGCACCTATCCGCATGTGCCACAGGTTAGGGCAGTGTCCCGCCGACCGGGACCGCAATACCCGGACGTGCCCGGAATCTGCTCGACTCCTCGCATGGGCACACTCGAAGGCGGCAAACTCGACGGCAGGGTCGCGCTGATCACCGGCGCAGGTCAGGGGGTCGGTCAGGGGGTTGCGTTCGCGCTGGCCCGCCAAGGTGTGGCCATCGCGGTCGCCGGCCGGACCGAGTCGAAGCTGATCGACACCGCCGAGCAGATCCGCGCCTTCGGTGGCACCGCCGAGCCGGTCGTGTGCGACATCGCCGATCCGGATGCGATCGCCGCCGCGGTGGACCGCACGGTCAGAGCCTTCGGAGGTGTCGACATCCTCGTCAACAACGCGAGCTTCAATCCGCTCGGGCCGCTGCTCGACCTGAAGCCGGCCGTGCTGGAGAAGGCGTACCGCTCGGGTCCGCTCGCCGCGCTGCACGCCATGCAACTCGTCCACCCGATCATGAAGGAACGCGGTGGCGGGTCGATCGTCAACATGGTCACCTCCGCCGCGGTGCGCTGGGACGCGAGTGGTTACGGCGGCTACGCCTCGACCAAGGAGGCACTGCGGTCGCTGACCCGCACCGCGGCATCCGAATGGGGAGTCGACGGCATCCGAGTCAATGCCATCGCCCCGCACGCCCTTTCGCCGGGCCTGAAATGGTGGACGGAGAAGAACCCGGAGGAGGCCGCCGAGTTCGTGCAAACCATCCCGCTCCGCCGCATCGGCGACCCCGAAGAGGACATCGGGCGCGCCGTGGCGTGGATTGTGAGCGACGACGCACGCTATCTCACCGGCGCGACGATCCCGCTGGACGGGGGTCAGGCACGCTGGGCCTGAGCCACCGCCCCGGCATACACCCGTATCCCCGAATCGAAGATCGGGGTCATCCCCGATGGTGCGGTGGTCCCGGCACCGGGAAGATGGGTGCATGCCACTGCACTCGGCCCCAGCAGCCCGCGCCCAGGACCTGAAGAAGATCTACGGAACCGGAGAAACCGCGGTACACGCCCTCGACGGTGTGACCGCGGATTTCGCCGCCGGTGAGTTCACCGCGATCATGGGTCCCTCCGGATCGGGCAAGTCGACCCTCATGCACTGCCTCGCAGGTCTCGACAGCGCGACCTCCGGAGCGGTCTTCATCGGCGACACCGATCTGACGACCCTGTCCGACAAGGGGATGACCCAGCTGCGGCGCGACCGCATCGGCTTCGTCTTCCAGGCGTTCAACCTCGTCCCCACCCTCACCGCGCTCGAGAACATCACCCTGCCGGTGGATATCGCGGGCCGCAAGATCGATCAGGAATGGCTCGACACCGTCGTCACCCGTCTCGGTCTCACCGACCGTCTCGGACACCGCCCCGGCGAATTGTCCGGTGGCCAGCAGCAGCGTGTCGCGTGCGCGCGTGCCCTCGCGGGCCGGCCGGAGATCATCTTCGGCGACGAGCCGACCGGCAACCTCGACTCCCGCTCGTCCGGTGAGGTGCTGTCCATCCTGCGGGCGGCCGTCGACGAGTTCGACCAGACCGTCGTGATCGTCACCCACGACCCGCGTGCCGCCGGCTACGCCGACCGCGTGGTGTTCCTCGCCGACGGACGCATCGTCGACGAGATGCGCGAACCGACGGCCGAACGAGTGCTCGACCGGATGAAACAGTTCGATCCCGCCTCCGCGGCTCCCGTGGCGGAANTTCATCACCGGTTCGTTCGTCTTCACCGACACACTGCAGCGCACCTTCGACGGCATCTTCGGCGACGTCGCCCAGGGCGTCGACGTCCGCGTCAGCACCGAGCAGTACGGCACCAGCGGTGTCCCGATCGAGGCCGTCGACCAGGTCGTCGCCCTCCCCGGCGTCGAGCGCACGTCCCCGTCGATCGGTGGCGGCATCATCGTCCTCGACTCCGAGGGCGCCGCGATCCAGACCGGAGGCGCACCCGCCGAGGGTTACGCCTACATCCCGCCCGACCGTCTCGTCGGCGAACCGGAGACCTTCGTGGCCGGTGGACCACCCGCGGAGAGCGGGCAGATCGCGCTCAACGAGAGCGCGGCCGAACGCGGTGATCTCTCGATCGGCGACAGCACGACCGTGCTCACCATCTCGCAGGGCATGGTGCCGGTGACCGTCAGCGGCATCTACGAACTCGAGACCGACACCGGCGGCTACATCGGTGCGTTGTTCACCGAGGAACAGGCCTCCCAGCTGTTCACCGACGGCCGGCACATCGGCTTCCTCGACGTCGCAGGCGACGGTTCGCTCTCGCCCGAGCAGCTGCGCGACGAGATTGCGGCAGCGCTGCCCGAGCTGAAGGTGCAGACCGGAGCCGAGGTCACCGAGGAGACCAAGTCTCAGGTCGCCGAGGCCCTGAACTTCCTCAACTACTTCCTGCTCGCGTTCGGCGCGATCGCACTGCTCGTCGGCACGTTCATCATCTACAACACCTTCTCGATGATCGTCGCCCAGCGACTACGCGAACTCGCCCTGCTCCGCGCGATCGGCGCGAGCCGCAAGCAGGTCGGCCGGTCGGTCACCCTCGAGGCCTTCGTCGTCGGTCTGATCGGCAGCATCATCGGTATCGCCGCGGGCGTCGCGCTCGCCTACGGTCTGCGCGCGGCACTGAACGCCGCGGATCTCGGACTGCCGTCGGGCCCGCTGCAGTTGTCCCCGCGCACCGTGATCGTCGCGCTGCTCGTCGGCGTGGTCGTGACGATGGTCAGCGCCTACGCCCCGGCGCGGCGCGCGACCCACGTTCCGCCCGTCGCCGCGATGCGCGAGGAATCCACAGCGACCGTCGAGTCGCTGCGCATCCGCACGATCATCGGTGTGCTCTGCGCGATCGTCGGTGCGGCACTCGTCGTGGTGGGCGCACAGCAGGTCGGTGGCGGCGCGGCTGCGACCGTCGGTATCGGCGCCTTCCTGCTGATCCTGTCGGTGCTGTTCGCGGCGCCGGCGTTGTCCCGGCCCGTCGTGAACGCGCTCGGTGCGGTCTTCGCTCGGCCGTTCGGGGCGATCGGCCGGCTCGCGCGCACCAATGCGACCCGCAATCCGCGTCGCACCGCCGCGACCGCGTTCGCCCTCACCCTGGGACTGATGCTCGTCTCCGTCATCGGGGTATTCGGGTCGTCGGCGAAGGCCAGTGTCGACGCGCTCGTCGACAACGGGGTCGAGGCGGACTTCATGCTCACCGGGCCGCAGATGTTCGGTGTCCCGGCCCCCGCCGCCGAGGCGGTCCGCGGAGTGGACGGCATCGAGGAGGTCGTGCCCGCCTACGGCGTGCAGGCCAAGATCGACGAGGACTTCGAGTTCGGCACCGGAGCGGGCGGGCCCCTCCAGGACGTTCTCGACCTGGACATGGTCGCGGGAGCCTTCGAGGTGACCGGGAACGAGATTCTCGTCTCGCAGGCCTCGGCGGACGACCACGGCTGGGAAGTGGGCTCCACCGTTCCGCTCACCAGTCGCGACGGCGACACCGTCGACACCACGGTCGCCGGCATCTTCGCCGACAACCAGCTGATCGGTCCGTGGGTCGTCTCGCAGGAGCTGTTCGAGCAGTTCACGCCGCCGAACAACCGGTCGGCGCTCGTCGTCCTCATGAACACCGTCGACGGTGCCGATCCGGAGACCGTGCGCGCGTCGATCGAGGAGGCCGTCAAGGACTACGTGATCGTGCAGGTCCTCGACCGTGAGCAGTTCAAGGGTCAGCAGGCGCAGCAGATCGACATGCTCCTCGCGATCCTCTACGGCCTGCTCGCCCTCGCCGTAGTCATCGCCATCCTCGGCATCGTCAACACCCTCGCGCTGTCGGTGGTGGAACGGCGGCGGGAAATCGGCATGCTCCGCGCCGTCGGTATGCAACGCGCCCAGGTGCGTCGCACGATCTACCTGGAGTCGCTGCTCATCGCGGTCTTCGGCGCGGTCGTGGGTGTCGTGCTCGGTCTCGCGTTCGGCTGGGCGTTCGTACGCACCCTCGCCGATCAGGGACTCGACATCATCTCGGTGCCGTGGTCGCAGGTCGTCGGCATGCTCGTCGCGTCCGGCATCATCGGTGTCCTCGCGGCGCTGTGGCCCGGGCAGCGGGCGGCGAAGACGCCGCCGCTCGAAGCGATCAGCGACATGTAGGCAGAAAGTGCAGGTGGACACGAGTTGTCCACAGGCAGTGGAGTTGTCNCCGGCCGTCGTCGGTGCCCCTTATGCTTCCGCGGCAGGGGGTGGTGATGTGCAGGTGGACGATCTGGCGGGGTGGGATCCGGATGCGCTCGAGCGCACGGCGACCGAGCTCGCGGCATGTGCCGATGCCGTCGACGCCGTGGCCGGCGACGTCGCGCGGTCGGCGTCCTTCGGCGACGCCTGGAGCGGTGCGGCGCATGACGGAGCGATGTCCGCATTCGCCTCGTACGGGCGGGATCTCGCGGCACAGGCCGAGTCGTATCGGCGCGTGTCCGCATGTGCGCGGTTCGTCGTGCCGCGACTGCGGGCACTGCACTCCGAACTGGGCGAGCTGCAGACCAGGGCCGCTGCGCGGGGTTTCCCGCTCGACGCCGACGAATTGCTCGCGGCGTCGCTGCGATCGCTGCTCGTCCGTGCCGATGGGCTCGACCGCGAGGCCGCCGCTCGCCTGAGTGTCGAATCCGATCCGCCGGGAACGGTTCTCGGCGAACAGGGTCGCCTACATACCGCGATCGCGCGGTCCGGATCGACGACGCTGCCGGTCCTGCCGGATCCGGCCACCGATCCCGTGCAGGTCGCGCAGTGGTGGAACGGTCTCGACGACACGGCACGCACCGCGCTGGTCGCCGAACATCCCGAACGGATCGGCGCCCTCGACGGACTACCCGCTGCGGTTCGCGATCTCGCCAATCGTGCCCTGCTCGACGACGAACGTCGCCGCCTCGAATCCGTCGCGACACAACTGCGGGCCGAACTCGACGCGATGTTCCTCGGTGGCACCGTGATCGACAGTCTCGGCGTCACCGGACTGTTCACCGACGCCGATGCCGGGCTCGAACAGACGGTGCGGAAGATCGAGGCCCTCGCCGCGATCGACGCGACCCTCGCCCACGGCGACCGGCAATTGCTCGCCCTCGACCTGTCCGGACGCGAAGCGATGGCGGCGGTGGCCGTCGGGGACGTCGACACCGCCGAGCACCTGGCCGTCTTCGTCCCCGGCGCCGGCTCGACCGTGCAGGGCAATCTGCAGGGCTACGACACGCAGGTCGCGGCGCTGCGCGACGCCGCTCGGCTCCACCTCACCGGCGGCGATCCCTCCGTCGCGGCGGTCACCTGGCTGAATTACCAGGCTCCCCAATGGGGATGGGGTCTCGCGTTCACCGAGCGCAGTCCGGTCTCCGACCTCGCCGCCCGGATCGCCGCGCCTCGCCTGGTCGACTTCCTCGACGGCATCGCGGCCTCGCGTCCCGACGACCCGCGTATCACCACGGTCGGGCATTCCTACGGGGCCGTCGTCTCTGGTCTGGCGCTGAGGGAGACCGGTGCGGTCGATGCCGCGGTGTTCGTCGGGGCTCCGGGGATCGGGACCGGCGACGTGACCGACCTGCGGATCCCGCCCGACTCCGCCTATCTCGTCGAAGCCGAGCGCGACATCGTCGCCGACGTCGGAACCTTCGGTGGCGACCCGAGCTTCCTCGACGGCCTGACGCATCTTCCCGCCGGTCCGGGCACCACCACCGCCGGAGTCCCGCTCGCGGGCATCACCGGCCACAGCTCGTATCTCACCCCCGGAACGTCGAGTTCCCACCACATCGCCGGTGTCGTCGCGGGCACCGCAGAACGGAGTACGCCGTGACCTCTGTGTGGAGTTCTCGGCTCGGGGCGTGCGTCGTCGTTCCGGCAGCACTGCTCGCGGCGTGCACCACCACGGTGACCCCGGTCGCGATGCCCGAACCGGTCGCCACGACCAGCGCGGGCGCGGTCGAGTTCTACACCGCCGTGCAGCGCGACGTCCTCACCGCGCTGTCCGCCGAGTTCCCCAGCGTGCGCTTCGAACCGAAGTACGCGAGCACCACCGCGGGATGCACGCTGCCCGACGGCACCTCGGGCCTGACGGTGCACCTCCCGATCCACGGCTCGGGCAGGCCGGTGCCGGTCGACGAACTGGACCGTGCGGCCAGGGTCTTCGAGGACACCGCCGCGCGGGCGGGCTTCCACGGTCGTCATGTGCTGCCTCCGGATACCGGTCTCGCCGTCCGGATGTTCGCGGCCGACGGCTCGTACATCACCTTCGGCAGTTACGTCGCCGCGACCGTCGGACTCACCGTCGGTTGTTACCCGGAGTAGGCCCGGTAGTCGGCTAGGCTCGTCCGAGCGACGGCCGCTCGGGCCGTCGTGATTCGTGCTGGCAGCCGTGGAGGGACGAACAGATGCGCCCGATGCTCGGCATCTCCGTCGACGACGGTGAAGTGTGCGCGGTCCTCGTCGATGCCGACGTTCCGAGTCTCGGTCCGTTCGACTCCCAGCGAGGCTTCGGCGCACCCGGGGACACGCCGGCGGAGGCCGCTGCCGCTGCCGCCTCCGCCATGGCGGAACGTGCCGCCGCGGCGTCGCTGACCCTGTCCGCGGCCGCGGTGGTGACCGGTCCCGAGAACGACGAGGACGCCGAACCGGTCACCGAGGCGGTGCGAGCCGTGCTCGGTATCGACGTCGACACGGTCCTGCTCGACGACGCGCGACTGGCCTTCCTCGCCGGAGCACCCGAACTCGCGGAACTGCCGGTCCTGGCCCTGCACACCCGTACCTACGGCGTCGAATCCGCATCGATGGTCGACGTCCCCTCGCGCACGGTGCTGTCCACGGTGAGTCCCGACGGCGACGAGTTCGGTCCCTACACGCAGTCCCTGCCCGAGGCGATGGACGAAGCGGTCGCCCGCGCAGGCACCTCGCCCGACGCGGTGGTCTTCCTCGATCTGCGTCCCGGCGACGCCCGTCCGGCACGAGAACTCGCCACCGTCCTCGGTGTTCCCTTCGTGACTCCGCACGGGGTGCCCTGGCATCGCGCGACCGGTGCCGCGCTCGTCGCAGCCGCCCGCCGTTCCCCGACGGTCGTCGCCGCGCCCACGAACCGTCGTCGCGGCACCGTCCTGCCGGCCATGCTCGTCGCGCTCGTCGCCCTGCTGGGTGGGGGACTGGCCGTCGCGGTGAGCAGCGGCGTGCAGGCGGAACGCTCCGCGCCCGGACTGCAGACGGCCGTGGCGCCGCCGCCGTCGCCGGTGCCGTCGCCCGATCGCGCACCCGTCGCCGACCCGTGCTCCGAGGCGCGACCGGCATCGTGGCCGGCCCACGCGTCCGATCCGGTCGACCCGGTGCCGACGCCCGAGACGCCCACCGAGATTCCCTGCGGCAGCGCACCTCCCACCGCTCCGTGATCGGCCGGTGATCGGGCGCATTTCTCAGGTGCGCAGTGCCGAAAGGCGCATCTCTCAGGTGCGCAGTGCCGAAAGGTACATCTCTCAGGTGCGCAGTGTCCGACCGGCGCGCGTCAGCGATTCCGCATCGGATGCGACGACGACATCGGCGAACCGCTCGCGGTAGTCGCCGAGGTCGTCGCCGACCGAACCGACCACCGCGACCACCGGAACGTCGCTGCAGCGCGCGAGGATCGCCGAGACGATCTTGCCCGCCCGCGACTGGCCGTCGAGCCGTCCCTCGCCGACCACCACGAGATCGGCGGTGCGCACGGCGTCGTCGAATTCCACTGCGTCGAGCACGAAGTCGGCTCCCGACCGCAGTTCTGCACCGAACCGCGACCACATCCCACCGGAGAAACCCCCGGCCGCTCCGGAGCCGTCGACCTCCCGCGGGTCGCGGGGGAGGGTCAGCGCCCTCTCTTCGAGGCGGCGCGTGAGCAGCGCGACGGCTGCCGTATCGGCGCCCTTCTGCGGCCCGAAGATCCGTGCCGCATCGGTGTAGCGGGTCGTCACGTCGGACAGCACGGTGACGCGGGCGTCGTCGAGCCCACCCCGCTCGTCGATCGCGGCGATCGCACCTGCGCCCCCGTCGGTCGTCGCCGACCCACCGGCCGCGACGACGATGTGCCGTGCTCCGCGCCGGACGGCTTCGGCCATGACCATCCCGGTGCCGTAGGTGTCGGCGGTGACGGCGTCGCGCGGACCGTCGTGCGGAGTGGTGATGCCGCTCGCCGTCGCGAGTTCGACGACGGCCGTGCCGTCCGGCGACATCCCCAGCAGTCCGCGGCACGGTGCGCGCCACGGGTTCACGGCCTCGACCTCGATCCGGACGAGACCGAGCGGCCCGGCGAGCGCGTCGAGAGTGCCCTCGCCGCCGTCCGCGACGGGCATCCGGATCGCGGTGTGCCCGGCGCTCTCCACACCGGAGGCGATCGCGTCGGCGACCTCGACGGCGGTGTAGGTGCCCTTGAAGCTGTCGGGGGCGATCAGGATGCGGGTCACCGGAGGGCCCAGTCGAAGGCCTCGGCCTCGGAGCGGGCGCCCTGCCGGGCACGCGACCGGTTCGGTTCGTCCAGTTCGGCGACGATGTCCTCGCCGAGCCGGACCAGGGCGCCGAAGACCTCCGGGTCCAGCCACGACGGGCGGGTCGCGAACAGCAGGTCCTCGCTCGCGGTGTTGCCGCTCGCACCCGGTGCGAACGGGCACCCGCCCAGGCCGGCGAGTGCGCCGTCGACGACGGTCGCCCCGGCGTCGATCGCGGCGAGGCTGTTGGCGACACCGAGACCCCACGTGTCGTGACCGTGGTAGACGATCCGTCGGTCGGGGGATTCGGCGGCCAGGCGCGCGACCAGCGACGACACCTGGCCGGGCACGGCCTGGCCCAGGGTGTCGGCGACGACGATGTCGGCGGCCCCGTCGGTGCGCGGATCGCATGCGATCTCCACGACCCGGTCGGGATCGACCGGCCCGTCGAACGGGCACGTGAACGCCGTGGCCAGGCACAACTGGATACCGCCGCCGACGGCGTGGGCGCGTTCGATCGCCGCCGGCATCGCGGCGATGCTGTCCGCGGTGTCGCGGCCGATGTTGGCGCGGTTATGGGCGTCGGAGACCGAGAAGCAGTACTGGAACCGTCGGGCACCGGCCGCGATCGCCTTCTCGACGTGGCGCGGCGTGGCGACCCAAATCCAGCAGCGGTCGAGTTCCTCCTCGGTCAGCGCTGCGACGAGGTCGAGGGTGTTCGCCATCGGCGGCACGAGGTCGGCGCGGGCCAGGGACCCGATCTCGAGTTCGGGCACGCCCGCGGCGAGCAGCGCCCGGACGATCTCCACCTTGCGTTCGGTGGGGAGCAGTTTGCCGGTCAGCTGCAGTCCGTCGCGCAGCGTCACGTCGCGCAGGATCACGTCCGTGCATGCTCGGTCACTCGTCGGTTCCGCCACTGTTTCCGCCTCCCCGTCGTGTTCCTGCCGACCCCACCGTCTCGAACCGCACCAGTATGCCCCGGTCACCGTGCGGGCACGATCCGTCGACACACCGATGGACTTTCGCGAGGACTGTGACAGATGACACTATCCTCACCGTTCTGATCGTGAATTGCCGGAAGGTGCGGGGAAATGGCTTCGGTCCTGGGAAAAGTACTGCTCTGGATCGCTCTGCTGGGGGGACTGGCCGGGGCGGTGATCGCCGTGTGGGCGCTGCACGTGAACGGGCTGGTGGCCTCGCTCATCGTCGCGTCGGTGACGGGACTCGTCCTGCTGCGGCTGCGCCCGGAGGCGCGTGACGACTCCGACATCGCGCTCACCTGAGCGGTCGACCTCGCGATCACCTGAGCGGTCGACCTCGCGATCACCTGAGCGGTCGACACCGCCCTCACCTGACGGGAAACGGGGCGTTCGGACTGTAGGGTGAGAACCGGCGTCCGGGTCGAGGGCGCCTCGCGTGGACGCGCTGCACGAGCGCGCCGTCGACGCCGGAGAGGGGGCCCGCGGCCTCCGCCGGGCGTGGAAGAGGAGCATCGGTCAGTGTCGCTGTGGTCTCGTGCCTTGTCGTCGGACGAACTCGACAGTCGTCGCTGGGTGGATCTGATGCCGTGGATCGACCGCTACGGATCGGCCCGCACCGCCGCCCTCGGGGCACTCGTGTCGTCGTCCCGCTGGTGGGAGAACGAGTCGCCCGCCGAGACCTGCGAGCACACCGAGATTCCCGAACTGTGCGCCGAACTCGCCCACATCTACGTCACCGACCACCCGGAGCTGCGCTTCGCGGACGGTCTGCTGCGTGAGGACGAAGTGCCCGTGGCCGCACTCGATCTCGGTCCGGCCGCCGCGACCCTCGTCGCGCGCCTCCCGCACGCACCCACCACCGCCGAATTGTTCAGTCGCAGTCCGGCCGATCTGCTCGGGATCCGCGGCGCCGACCGCGACGCGGTGGAGGAGATCGTCTGCGCCGCGCTCGTCGCGACGGTGCTCCGCGAACCGGCCACCCTCGAAGCCGATCCGCGTGCCGCGCGGGTGCCCGCCGCGGCGCTGCTCCTCGACGACCTGGCGGCGCTGGCGCGGTGGAGTCGCGTGTGCGGCCGCGACGATGCTCCTCTCCTGCTGGCCGTGATCGACGACGGGGCGCCGGAGGAGATCCAGGACGCCGCGGCCCGGTTGCGGGCACTCACCGCCCGCGACCTGCCGGTGGCGGCGCCGGCCGATCCGATCGCCGAACTCACCGACTACCTCGAGGGCTTGCCCGACGCGGAACGCACGGCCTTGCGGCGCCGCGTCCACGACGGCGTCGACGACCCGGCCGGGCCGTCCACCTTCCCATTCGGCACGGCGGTCGGCGACCTGCTCGCGGCGTTGCGCGTCGACGTGCGGCCGGTGGCGGCCTTCGACCGGATGGTGCGCACCCACCCGGTGCTGGGCCGGACCGTCCAGGGTTTCGACGTGCCCCTGTGGCGGGTGTTGCACCGTCTCGACGACCGTTTCGAGGTCGCGGACGGGTGGATCGCGGTACCGGATCTGCCCGACGCCGAGAAGCAGACCCGCGGACTGCTCTCGGAGTTCGAATCACCGAACGGTGTGGTCGAGCCCGCCGCCGTGAAGGCCGTGTGGTCGCTTCCCGACGACGAGTTCGAGGCGTGGACCCGGTACTGCGGCACGACGACCTTCGAAGGCCGTTTACTGTCCCCGCCGGACGGGCTCGCCGGACGTGCCGCTCAGGTCCTCGAGGTTCTCGGCGACCCCCTGACCGCCGACACGCTTGTCGCGCGCATGGGGGTCAATGCCGACGTCCACACCCTCGTCTCCGAACTCGCCGACGACGAGCGCTTCACATCCGACGGTGAACGTTGGGCGCTGGCCGAGTGGGACGTCGACGTGGTCACCGCCATCCGCAACCGCATCGCACGGCTGGTCGATGCCCGCGGCGGAAGCGCCGATCGCGACATGGTGGTCGCCGCGCTCGTCGACCGATTCGGCATCTCGGAGGATTCCGCCCGGACGTTCACGGCCGGAGGGGATTTCGAGGTCGTCGACGGCCGTGTCCGGCGTCGTCACCGCTCGCACGTCCCGATCGCCCTGCCCGAGCGCACACGCCGCCTCTACCGGCTGGGGGAGGCCTGGCGCCTGCGCATCCCCGCGACCCGCGACCACCTGCGGGGAGCCGAGTTCACGGTTCCGTCCGCCGTCGCCGCGATCGCCGGGTGCGCACCGGGTGGGCATGTGGTGCTCCCGTCCCGCCTGGGCGGCCAGACCCTGCGCTGGACGGGACCGGTGCCGCGTCTGTCCTCGATCCGCCGGTTTCTCGAGGACGTCGGGGTGGAGGAGGACAACGAGCTGCTGCTCGAGGTCCGCACCGACGGCCGGTTCGACGTCCTGCCGCTGCGCACCGTCGCCGACAACGCCGAACCGCTGCGCAAGGCGCTCTCGCTCATCGGCCACACCGAACCGGAAACCGTACCCGAGGAGCGGATCGCGTCGGCGTTGGCGTCCGCTCTCGGCCTCGACGGGGAGTCGCGCCCGCGCCGGATCCTGTCGGCCTACCGGGCCCGCAGGGAGACCGAAGTGGTGGCCCTGCTCGAACAGGCGTGGGTCCGTGTCCCGAACTGAGCGGGAAGTGGGTGCGCGTCCCGAACTGAGCCGGAAGACGTGATGCATCCGGCCCTTCGACGTAGCACGATTGGGGTATGGCCGACACGTCGAAACCCACCGCCGCAGTCCCCACCGCCCCCGACGCGGTCCTCGAGGCGTTGCGGGGAGCAGTCGCGTCGGTGGAGGCCGCCGTCGTGCGTCTCGAAGGCGACGATGCGGCGCCCGGAACCGTCGACTGCGTGCTCGACCTGGCCGGGGCGGAGCCGGCCGGCGACATCGTCGCGACCCATAATGTTCTGACCAGGGCGGCATCGATCGCCGACCACACCGGCGGTCTTCCCGACCGGGACTGGCAGTCGATCGCCGACCTCGGTGAGGTCCTCGCCCGGACGGTGACGCGTCTGCGCGGGCACGTCTCTTCGTCGCTCGACGATCTCGGACTCGACGCGGCGGTGGGTGAGCACGTCGAACTGCTGCAGAAGGTCGCGGTGGAGGAGGCTCTGGGGGAGACGCTGCAGTTGCTCGTGATCGTCGAGGACTGCCTGTTCCTGTGGCATCGCGTGCGCCTGGCACGCACGCCCGACGACGAACTGCGCGACGCGCTGACCTCCGCCCGTCAGGTCCTGGCCGACCACTTCACGCAGGACGCCGAACTGCTGCGCCGCGCCCGTGCCGCGCTCGCCCGGTTCGCGGAGGGCACCCCGATCGAGGTCGTACGCCGCTTGTCGTCGGGACGGACGACGAAGGTGCTCGCGGGTCTGCGTCAGGACTTCGACGACTTCCGGTGGGCGTGCCGTGCCGACGAGGCGGGTTGGCTCGACGACGAGGACCCGGTGATCGCCGAGGCCCTGGACTCGATGAGCAGTCCGCTCAAGGCGGTCGGGGGAGTCATCGGAGACGTGTTCGAACGCGGCCGTGCGCGGGTGACGGAGACGTGGAGTCGCTCCGAGGCTTCGGAATCTGCCGCTTCGGGATCTGCCGCTTCGGGATCTGCGGATTCCGGATCGACCGCCTCCGGCTCCGACGAATCCACAACCGCCGGATCCGACGACCGGCAGTAGACGCCACCGCACCACCTTGCGGAGAGCGCTCGGTCCTCATACCTAGATCTGCTAGGGTCACCGTTATCCATAGAACCTCTAGGTATGAGGACGACATGTTCATCGAGAAGGATTTGGTGGCCGCGTCCGCCACCCCGCTCGTGCTCGGCATCCTCGCCGAGGGCGAGTCGTACGGGTATGCGATCATCAAACGCGTCAACGAGCTGTCGCAGGGCCGGATGCAGTGGACCGACGGGATGCTCTATCCCCTCCTGCACCGTCTCGAGCGGGCGGGGCACGTGTCCGCCACCTGGCGTGTCGCCGACAACGGGCGGCGCCGCAAGCACTACGCCATCACCGACGCGGGCCGGGAAGTCCTCACCGAACGGGCGGCGCAGTGGACGGTCGTCGCCGAGGCCCTGCACCAGGTGTGGCAGTCGGCCCAGTTGCCTCCCGCCGTCGCGCCGGGGTGGTCGTGATGACACTCGACGCACATCTCGAGGACCGGATCGCCGGCTGGCGCAACTACGTCGCCGACCATCGGGTCATCTCGTCCTCGGACATCGACGAGATGGAAGATCATCTGCGGGAACAGATCTCGGACCTCGTGTCGGTCGGACTGACGGCCGACGAGGCATTCCTCGTCGCGGTCGGCCGGATGGGTGGTCTCGACGAGGTCTCCCGCGAGTTCGCCCGGGAACACTCCGACCGGCTGTGGAAGCAGCTCGTCCTCACCGGTGGCGGTCGCGGTGAGGAGTACGGAACCCCGCGTCGCCGTAGGGAACTCGCGGTCGTCCTCGCCTGCGCGCTCGGTGCCGGTCTGGCCGTCCGGGCCGGATTCGAGTGGCTCTCCGATAACGCACTGGTGCGCAACGCCGCCGTGCTCATGCTGCCCTTCCTCACGCTGTATTTCGCGTGGAAGCGTCAGATGAGTCCGAAGAGCAGTGCGCTCCTTGCCGTTCCGTTCGTCCTCGTGGCGATCGTGCTCAACGTCTTCCCGTTCGAACCGGGCGGCGCCACCGAGATCATCGCGGCGATCCACGCCCCGGTGGTCCTGTGGTTCGTCGTCGGTGCGGCCTATGTCGCAGGGCAGTGGCGATCCCATCGCCGTCGCATGGACTTCGTGCGCTTCACCGGGGAGTTCGCCGTGTACCTGGCGCTGCTCGCGCTCGGCGGCGGCGTGCTCATGGGGCTGACCGCGGGTGCCTTCAGCGCCCTGGGGATCGATATCGAACCGTTCTTCGAACAGTGGATCGTCCCGTTCGGGCCGGCCGGAGCGATCGTCGTCGCGGCCTGGCTCGTCGAGGCGAAGCAGCAGGTCGTGGAGAACATCGCTCCCGTTCTCACCCGGGTCTTCACGCCCGTCACGATCCTCATGCTGGTCGCGCTGTTCGTCGCGGTGATCGCGTCCCACAGCGTCGTCGACGTCGACCGGGGCCTGCTGATCCTCATGGACCTGATCCTCGTGCTCGTCCTCGGACTTCTGCTCTACTCGATCTCTGCCCGCGACCCGCACGCCGCACCGGACGTCTTCGATCTGCTGCAGGTGATGCTGATCGCCGCGGCGCTCGCCGTCGACCTGCTGATGCTCACCGCGATGGCCACCCGCATCGCCGAGTTCGGCTTCACCGCCAACAAGGTCACCGCCCTCGGTCTGAACCTCGTCCTCCTGGTGAACCTCGTGTGGGCGGCGTGGCTCGGCATCTCGTTCCTGCGGGGCCGCACCGGTTTCGCGGCGGTCGAGCGGTGGCAGATGCGCTACCTGCCCGTCTACTGCGGGTGGGCGGCACTGGCGGTCGTCGCGATCCCGCCGCTCTTCCGGTTCGTGTGAGCGCTCTCGACTCGGGACTACCATGCCCAGGACGGACGCGGTGCCCACGTACACGATGAGGCAACTCGCTCTCGTCTGCGATCACCGACCAGAAGGCCCTCGCGGTCAAGTTCCTCGTCCGGCAGCGCGCCCAGGGCGTCAAGCTCACACCGACCGGTCACGCGGTGCTCGAGCGGGCGAAGATGCTGCTGCACCACGCGAGCGAACTCGAGAGCGACGCGCGGTCGGAGGCGGGCGACATCGTCGGTCCGGTGGCGGTGGGGTGTTATCTCTCCCTCGCGCCGACATCGACTTCCGCGAGGACACCCAGAACCGTTTGCGGATGCTGCTCGACTCGCCCGATCTCGTCGAGGCACTCGGCGGACGGCCGGTGAGGCCTTCGTAGTCCGCCCCGACGGTCTGCTGCTGTGCCGTGTGCCGGTCGCCGACCTGGACAGTGTCGCCGCATCCCTGCGCTCCGGTGCCGCTCCGGCGGGCGCGGAACTCCCGGCCCGGCCTGCCGAGCAGGTCACCGAGGACGACCAGCGTCGCGAGAACGTCTGGCTCGGCCTGTCGACTGCCCTGGATCAGGCCGCCGAGGACGACCGCGAGGGCTTCCTGACACGACTCGCGCTGGTGCTCGGCTCGCAGATCGACCGCCGGCAGTTCGAGGAGGCCATCGCGGCCGCCGCGGACACCTCACCGCTGCGCGTGGAGGAACTCGCCCCGCAGGCCTGACCGCCGATACCGCTCGACCATCCGTCCCCGGTAGCCCCCTGCTACCGGGGGCGGACCCCTGTCAGGGATCGGTCGGCGGGACCAATCCCGTGCGGAAGGCGATCGCGACGAGATTCGCCCGGTCCCGCGCCTGGAGCTTCGCGAGAATACGGGTGACATGGGTACGCACTGTCGTGGGACTGATGAACAGCTCGCGTCCGATCTCGTCGTTCGACAGCCCCCGACCGACCTCGGCGAGGATCTCGCGTTCGCGCTCGGTGAGCACACTCAGCATCTCCGTCCCTCGCACCCGGGGACTGCGCGCTGCCGCCTGCATGACACGGCGCGTCACCGTCGGCGAGAGCATCGTCTCGCCGGCCGCGACGGTGCGGACGGCGGTACGCAGTTCCTCGGGGGCCGAGTCCTTCACGAGAAAGCCGGTCGCACCTGCACCGATCGCGTCGAGAATGTTGTCGTCGCTGTCGAAGGTCGTCAGCACCACCACCCGTATCCGGGTCGACGGCGAGGCGCCGAGGATCCGGCGGGTCGCTGTGATCCCGTCCGTCCCCGGCATCCGGATGTCCATGAGCACCACATCGGGTTCCGTACGCTCGACCACTCTCACGGCGTCGTTGCCGTCGGCGGCTTCGCCCACCACCTCGATGTCGTCGGCGCGACCGAGCAGTGCCCGCAGCCCCTCCCGGACGAGGGCCTGGTCGTCGACGATCACCACCCTGATCACGATCGACCTCCTGTCACGATCGACTTCCCGTGGGGATCCGGGCCGACACGAGGAAACCCCCACCGTCCGATCGTCCCGTCTCGATCGTTCCGCCGAGCAGACCGACGCGTTCGCGCATGCCGGCGAGCCCCCAGCCGGCCGAGGCGCCCTGGCTCGGACCCCGACCGTCGTCCTCTACGGCCACCACGAGGACATCGTCCCGAAGTGTCATTCTCACAACCGCTTTCGAGGCATCGGCATGTCGTAGGACGTTGCTCAGCGCCTCCTGCACCACCCGATAGGCAGTCGCGGCCACAACCGATGGAAGGTCGTCGGTCGTTCCGTCGCGGTCGATGCGCATGTCGAGTCCCGCGGCGCGCACCGTGTCGACGAGACGGGGCAGCTGCGCGAGCGACGGTGTCGGGGCGCGGCGGGAATCGTCAGGGGAGCGGAGGGCCTCGACCGTGGCGTGGAGTTCCTCCACCGCACGCGAACAACCGGTGCGTACCGCGGCGAGCGACCGGCGAGCGAGCGGCGGATCGTCCTCGATCGCTTCCGTCGCGACGCCGGCGTGCAACGAGATGACCGAGACGGTGTGCGCGAGCAGGTCGTGGAGGTCGCGGGCGATCTGCACCCGTTCCCGCTCGACCCGCCGGGCGGTTTCGTGCTCGCGTTCGAGCTGTGCTGCCCGTTCCCGCCGGACCATCTCCGCTCGCAGAGCGCGTCGCGACCGGACACTGTCGCCCAGGGCGATGACCGCGGCCATCAGTCCGATCTGCCCTCCCACCTCGAAGCCGAAGAGGTACGCGAGATCGTCGCCCTGCGCCCAGCGCACCCCGGTCGACAACACCGCCAACGTGACGGCCACGGTCACAGCCCAGCGCAGATGTGCCCGCTCGGCAGCCGAGTACAACGCCACCGCCAGCGGAACGGCGAGACCGATCGGCGGCAGCGACAGGCTGTAGTACACGACGAGCGCGACGGCCGTGAAGAGCAATACGCCCACCGGGTGAGTCCGGCGTACGAGGACCGCGCCGGCGACGAGTGCAGCAAAGACGTAGGCGAGTGCCGTCGGTCCCGAGCTGTCGCTCCCGAGATCCGCGACGATCGCCCCGACGAGAACGGCAAGGACCACAGCCGCGAGGAGCACATCGATCGTGCGGGCCCGGCTTCCGGTGCCGCCGGGGCCGCGAGCGGACCACCACACGTCGGCGACGTTACCGCGCGGACGGCGCGGGCGGCATTCGAACATCGTGTGCGGCCTGCTCCCGTGCGGCACGAGCGAGTGCAGACGAGATCAGCACGCGACGCAGGGCGCCGAACGCGAGTGTCGCGGTGAGTGCACTCATCGCGAGCCGCACACGGTGGCCGGTCACGAACTCCGTGGCCACGCGACGCAGTGTCTCCGCCGAGTGCACCGCGATGCCCTCGTCGAACATGATGGTGTTGCGCGGCCAGAAGTACAGCGCGGAGAACGCGAACTCGCCCAGGAGCAGGACGGTCAGGCTCGCGAGAACCCACCTGCGCGCCGCCCGGTCCCGGCGTACGACGATGAGGGCGGCGAGACCGAGAGCGACCGTGAGTGCTCCCATCGGCGGGAAGAAATCGGCGGGACCGGTCTGCGAGAAGAACCGGACGGCCAGATCGAGAGAGTCCGGCGGAGCGTGGAAGATGTTGGGATACAGAATGATCGTTTCGGCGAGGATTCCCCCGAACGCGATGAGCGCGACCCAGGAATAGGCCGCGCTCACCACGGTTCGGAGGGTGTCGCTTCGGGAGTTCGTGACTCGGAGTGCGGTCATGGGATCGACGTTAGGAGCGGTGGGCTCCGCAAGCGTCCACCCGTGATCGTGATCCGCGTACGACTTCCGACGTACGGGGATTACCGCAGCGCGTCGAGTGCCTCGTCGATCGGGACGTCACCGTTGTTGAACTCGATGGTGCGTCCCACCGTCTCCGGTCGCTCGAGCACCGCTGCGGCGACGGCCGCGACGTCGGCGCGCGAGACCTGCCCCTTGTCGCTCGCCCCGTGCCCCTCGATCTCGATGCGGCCGGTGGGCGGGTCGAGGGTCAACGCGCTCGGACCGAGGATCGTCCAGTCGAGGTCGGTACCCCGCAGATGGGTGTCTGCGGCCGACTTGGCCTCGGCATAGGCATAGAAGCTGTTGTCCTCGGGGACGCCGTGGTCGGGGCGGGCCCCGAAGTACGACACCATCACGTACCGGCGGACCCCGGCCTCCTGCGCGGCGGTCATCGAGGCGATCGCCGCGTCGCGGTCCACCGCGTAGGTGCGTTCGGGATTCCCTCCGCCCGCGCCTGCAGACCAGACCACCGCGTCGTGGCCGCGCAGCAGCTCGGTGATCTCGGCGATGTCCATCTTCTCGACGTCGGCGACGACGGGCGTGCCACCGGCAGCGCGGACATCGTCGGCGTGATCGGGATTGCGGATGAATGCGCTGGTCTCGTGACCGGCATCGGCCAGCAGCCGCTCGAGATGCAACGCGACCTTGCCGTGTCCTCCGAAGAGTGCGATTCGTGCCATGGAGACCTCCTGACGATGAAGTGTTTCCCATGCAGCATGCCCGGAACCGGTCACCGCGAACCATGACGTCCGCCGCCGGGTGACCCGATCAGGCGATGCGTTCGAGTGCGTGGTCGACGAGATACTCCGCGATCGCCATCGACGAGGTGGCCCCGGGCGACGGGGCGTTGCGCAGGTGCACGACCCGTCCGTGCCCGGTGACGACGAAGTCGTCCTCGAGACCTCCGTCGGAGTTCATCGCCTGGGCGCGGATGCCGCGCGGACCCGGCCGCACGTCGTCGACGGTCAGCCCGGGCATGTACGCGGCCGCATCGGCGACGAACCGCCGAGTGCTGCTCGCGGTGCGCAGTTCCCGGCCCGCTGCGGGCAGGTTGTGGGCGGCGAACCGCCAGAAACCGGGCCAGGCGACGGCATCGCGCAGATCCCGCCACGATCCGCGCCCGCCGCGATAGGCCTCGCGGCCGGGGGAGAGGAAGGCGTTGGGTCCCACCATCACCTCACCGTCTATCCGCCGGGTGAGATGCACACCGAGGAACGGATAGCGGGGATCGGGCACCGGATAGATCAACCCGCGCACCTTCGCCGCCGCGTCGGGTTCGAGTAGCAGATAGTCGCCGAGGAACGGGACGATCCGCGGGTCGCGGGTGTCACCCGAGGTGTGGGCGAGGCGGTCGGACTGCAGTCCCGCGCACGTGATCACCAGGTCGAAGGCCAGTTGATCGCCCGGGATGTCGACGACGACCTGCTCGCCCGCCTCACGGATCGCCGTCACGGCGGTACCGGTCCGCACCGTGCCGCCCGCGGCGACGACGTCGTCCGCGAGCGCGCGGGTGACGGCGACGAAATCGATGATCGCCGTGTGCGGGGAGTGCAGGGCCGCGATCCCGACGGCGTGCGGTTCGATCGCGGTGATCTCGCCGCCGCCGATGCGTCTGATGCCGGGGACCCCGTTCGCCGTGGCCCGCGAGAAGATCGCGTCGAGCCGGCCGAGGTCCGATTCGTCGAGGGCGACGACGACCTTGCCGCACTCGTCGTAGGGCAGGCCCTTGTCCGTGGTGAACGTCTGCAACAACTCCACCCCACGCCTGCACAACCGGGCCTTGAGGCTGCCGGGTGTGTAGTAGAGGCCGGCGTGGACGACACCGCTGTTGTGCCCCGTCTGATGCGCGGCGAGCCGGTCCTCCTTCTCGAACAGCGTGACGTCGGCGTCCGTGAGGGCGAGTCGCCGGGCGGTCGCGGCACCGATGATGCCCCCACCGACCACCGCGACGCGAAGGTTGCGAATACTCAAGGGCCGCTCCCTGTTCTCCGCGGATCGTGACGTCTGTCTGCAGTCCGGCGAGTATATGCCGCGACGCTGTGACGACGGGTTCTTCTGTCGGATCGCTCGGCGAAATCCCCCGAATGAGGGATGGCCGGGGTGACGAACACCGGTCGAGACTGGACCCACGGAATGGAGAGGTTCACCGAGAACCCTCGGCGATCGGATATCACCATGAAGAAACATCGATCATCTCGTTCCATCGCAGTGCTCCTCGCCGCGTGCGTCGCCGTGGCGGTCGGCGGCGTGGCGTCGGCGGTGCCCACACATGCCCACCTGCACTTCGGTCAGGCCGTGAGCGTCGGTGACGGAACCGCGCGTGCGTACGCCACCGTCGATGCGAACGGGGCCCCGACCGCCGTCGGTATCCGCTTCTCGCCGGCGGCCCTCGACGGACTGCCCGATGCCGACGAGATGTACATGCTGCACCTGCCCGTTCAGGCATCCGACACGGTGTTCGACCACGTCATGCTGAACTGGAACCCGCGCGGACACGATCCGACCGTGCTGTTCGGGAAGCCCCATTTCGACATGCACTTCTATATGACCGACATGGCGGCGATCGAAGCAATCGACCCGACCGCACCGGATTACGCCGCTCGCGCGGAACGACTCCCGGACCCGAAGTACATGCCCGGCGACTACGTGACCCCGCCGGGGATGCTCGCATCGCAACTCGCGGTGCCGTTCATGGGTGTGCACTGGCTCGACATCGCGGAAAAAATGGTTCCGGGCGTCTACGACTTCACCGAGACGTTCGTCAACGGTTCGTGGGACGGCGACTACACCTTCATGGAGCCCATGATCACGCGGGAGTGGCTGCTGACCCGTCCCACCATCCGCGAACAGATCAAGTTGCCGGCCGCCTATCAGCACTCGGCCTGGTATCCCACCGCCTACAGCGTCGGATTCGACGAGCAGGCGCAGGAATACGACATCGCCCTCGGAGGAATGGTCCCGCGCCAGGCATCCTGACGCGCACCTCCATGAGAACCATTGCGGTACAGCAGGAACAGTCCCCGTATCTCGGGTGAGGGCGGCAAGGAGGGATCCGTCTCGCGCGCCACCGTCAAGGTTGCCGGACGGCGAATCGAACTCACCGAGGAACTGGCCCGCGTCGAGCCCGGCAGAGCCCAGCACCGCCGCAGCGTGAAGAGCCCGATCCGGTACGAGACCGTCTATCGCTTCGAGTCGGTGGAGACGGGAACCCGCGTCACCTTCCACCAGGACACCGAGGACGTCGGGAACCTCTTCGGCAAGTTCACCCAGCCGGTCGTGGAGAAACTGTACGCGCGCGATGTGCGGAACAACCTCGAACACGCGAAACAGCTTCTGGAGGAGGGAGATGCGGTCGAAGGGTGATGTGAAGGACCGGCACCACCGGACAGGTGCCGGTCCTTCGCGTGTTCGTCAGTGTTCGACGAGCGTCAACACCCGGTCGGCCGCAGCCGATGCACCGTCGACGGTTCGGAGACGGGCGCCGAGTTCTGCTGCCGCCGTGCGATAACCGTCGTCGGTCAGCAGCCTCTCCAAGGCCGCGCGTATCTGCTCGGGCGAGGCGGTCTTCCGCAGGCGGATTCCAGCCCCCGCCTTCGCGACCTCACGACCGATGATCGCCTGATCCGTCACCGCCGACATGGGCATGATCAGTATCGGAAGTCCGTGTGCGAGAGCCCGGAAGGCCGTCGCGTGCCCGCCGTGCCCGACGACCGCCGAACAGGTCCGCATCAGCTCGTGGTGCGGGATGTACCGACGGACGGTCGCATTGGGCGGTACGCGCAACCCGGTAGGGTCGATCGCCGGCCCGGTCGTGACGACGAACTCCGCGTCCATCTCCGCGGCGGCGTCGAAGATGTTCTGGTAAGTGCGGCGCTGACCCGGGAAGCCGGCGGTGCTCAGACTGACCAGCACGCGCGGCGGTGTTCGACCGACCGCCGCGGCCTTCGCGTCGTGGATCGCACCGGTCCAGGTCAGCGAGCCGTCCGTGCGCCGTCGCGCGGCCGGGTCGAGCACTCGGTCCGAGCACACGAGTCGCATGTCGGCCTGTTCCCACAGTCGCTTCGGACCCAGGCCGCGTAGTCGCGAACCGATCCCGAACGGTCCGTGCCGGAAGGCGCCGTCGAATGCGGCGAAGAAGGAATGGAACAGCACCACGTACGGCACCCCGGTGCGCGCCGCAGCGTCCTGGGCGTTGAACAGCATGCAATCGACGATCACCAGATCGGTCGGCTCCCCGGCGATCTCGTCCTCCACATCCCGTGCGACGGCGGAGTCGGTCATCATGGCGTAGGCCATGGTCAGCACTTTCGGGGTGCTCAGTTCTACGTGCGGGGTCCAGGTCGGCGAGTGCCGGTAGCCGCAGAAGACGAGGCAGGCATCCTCCGCGACCTTCCGTTGCGATTCGTGACCGAGAACCCGAACGTGATGTCCGCGGCGGTGCAACTCGCATCCGAGCGCTGCTTCGGGCGGGTAGTTCCCCCCGCCTTCCAGTGTGACGATCAGGATGCGTGCCACGGCTCACCTCTTCCGATGTGCACCGACCGGGACGCTCGTCGGCGCCGGTTTCTCGACGAACCACCCGTCCGGCCCGATCTCCGTACCGACCCGGGGGAGGCAGTGCGTGAAGAACAGTCGTGCGACGAGTTCCTGCCGACTGTTCACGCCCGTCTTCGCATAGATGCTCTTCAGGTGGTCCTGCACGGTGTACAGGCTGACGAACAGTCCACGCGCGATCTCGGTGCGTGTCTCTCCCGCAAGAACGCGGGCGAGGACATCGGTCTCCCGTTCGGTGAGACCGTGAAGGGCGGCGATCAGAGCCACGAGATGACCGGGCTGCGCGGGTTCGATCGCGACGACGATCCGGGCCGATTCTCCTCGGCCGTCCAGCGACCCGGCCCGCAGGACGAGCCACTGACCGTCCTCCGTACGGACACGGACGACGCGCGCGGCGGCCCCTTCGTAGCGGAAACGGACGGCGACCACTACGGCCGGGAGCATGAAGGCGCCTTCGGCACCGAGTCGCTCGAGATACTCCACCGCCTGCGGAGTAGCCGATTCGATCTCGTTGTCCGCGCCCACCACCACGACCGAGGGACCGGAACCGCCGGGTGATGCGTCCGCCGCGAGTCGAGGGGATTCGCGGAGCAACGACAACCGCAGTCCGTCGCCGATCTCGCCCACGCATCCTGCGAGTGCTGCCACATCGTCGGCGTCGAAGCGTCGGCCGGGGGCGCGCATGAGAGTGCCGCCGCCCCAGACGCGCCCGTCACGGCCCCGGAAGACGAGGCGCACCTCGTCGTCCATTCCCTGCGGTTCGAGGATCTCGCTGTAGGGCAAGGAATCGCGGATGTCGCAGTCGATCGCCTCGCGGATCGTCCGGACACCGGTGCGCGTCCGGGCGAGCTTGCGGTAGGTGTTTGCGAAGCGCGACGTGCCGTACTCGATGTGTGCCACCGTCTTCGCGGCACGACCGGGCGGGGCGTCGGCGCCGAGCATGGTCACGGACGTGAACAACATGCTCACCGGATCGACGAGAGCGATGCATCCGATGTCGTAGTGGATACGCCGCCGGATCGTGTCGAGGACGGCGTGCCGGAACTCGACCGGGTCGGCGGTTCCGAGTGCGATGTCCCGAACCTCGCTGCGGAGCGCCGACGCCTGCCGTGACGCGGTCATATTTTCAGTATGTGCTGGTCACGGTCGCTCCGGTACCTTTCGGTGCGGGACGAACGACGTATATACGGCGAATGCCGCCCCCGATCGGTGATCGGGGACGGCATTGTCCGGAACGGGACGAATTGCTCTGCGGCGCTGTGTGAGTGCTCAGCGGTTGCGGTCGGAGCTGTAGCCCCGGAGCCAGTCGGTGTACTTGTAGCTCGAGGTGTCGCGGGTGCGGAACAGCTCGTTGCGGGCCTCGCGACCGGCACCGTCGAGGTGCCACAGGTCGCCCCACATGCGTCCGGTGGTGAGGATGCGGTCGGTCGCGGAGCCGTCGGCGTCACCGGCGGAGAACTCACGCCGCCGCGCTGGCTCTGAGGTTTCCGCACGTACGAACGACGAAGGCTCTTCCATCCCGGAGAGGATGGAAGAGCCTCCGCTCTTTTACGGGACGGACCGATCAGCGCGGATCGCGCTCGCAGCCGATCCCGTCGTTGTCGCGGTCGAGGCGCGGTGCGTATCCGGGGTCGTTGCGGTGGACCGGAGCAGCGCCCGCGTTCCAGGCCTCGGTGCAGTTCTTGAACCCGCCGCTCGGTGCGGACGGAGCCGGACGGGGAGCCGGGGGAGCCGGTGTCACCTGCGGAGCCGGGCCGGCCTGAGGTGCCGGCGGGGACGGGGGAGCCGGAGGTGCCGGAGGTGCCGGCGGCGGAGCGAACGGATTGAACGATCCGCTCGGAACGAGATCGGCGATGCCCTTCGGGAGCAGGTCCACGAGAGGGAAGGCGGTGGCGGTCGAGGGTGCGGCGACCGTCAGGGCCACACACCCCAGCGTCGCAGCGACGATGCGGCGGAACTTCATGCGCGAGGCCTTTCTGTACTTCGTCCGGATCCGATTTGCCGGATCCGATCGAAATGTCGGCCTGGACGGCGCGGGTGTTACGTCGGCCGGTCGCAGACGACGATCGGCCCGCTCGCGACCGGATGTCGCGAACGGGCCGATGTACTCCGGGCCTGCCGGGGGACGGCCCGGAAGTCCGTCGTACGCCGGGATCAGGCGGCGTCGGTCCATCTGCCGGCTCAGCCGGCGTCGGCCTCCTCGAACGCCACGACCACCTTCGGGTCGATCCGCATGACGGTGTACCCCGCCACCGCTCCGGCGCCGAAGCCGGGAGCGAAGATGCGCACCGGTTCGGTGATGACCCCCTCGCGGACGGCGTCGTGGATCGCGAGTGGGATGCTCGCCGACGACGTGTTGCCGACCTTCTCGATGTTGAAGTACAACCGGTCGGCCGAGAGTCCGGCGTTCGCGGCGAGCTCGATGACCATCGTCTTGTTCGCCTGATGGGGAACGATGAGATCGATGTCGTCGAGCAGCGAACGCTCGGCGTCGTCGGGAGACGGGAGGGCCTTGATCTCGTCGAGCATCTGCGCCAGATAACGACCGGCGAGCGTCTTCACCTCGGGTCCGTAGACCGTGATGAAGTTGTCGAAGTCCGGGTTCGGCCAGATGATCGAGTTGACCTCGCTCGTCGGGCCGCTCGCGTAGCTGTTGAAGAACTCGAGATCGGGTGCCTCGCCCTCGGCGGCCGGAGAGATGACCATCGCCGCGGCGCCGTCACCGAAGATCATCCGGGACGGCCGGACGGTGCCGATCTTGTCCGAGAACTTCTCGACGCACACCACGAGGACGGGGCGCTTGACCTGCTGCAGGATGCGGGTCGCCTCGGCCAGGCCGTAGGGCATTCCCGCGCACGCCGCGATCAGGTCGAACGAGGCATGGGTCTGCCCGATGCCCAGTTCGCCCGAGATCCACGTGGCCAGCGACGGGATCAGCCGACCGCTCGTGCACGTGCAGGTGATGACCGCGCCGATGTCCTGCGGGCCGACTCCGGCGTGGGTGATCGCCTGCTTCGCCGCCGTCAGGGCCAGGTCCTCGAAGGTTCCCGAGGTGTACCGGCGCTGCTCGATCCCGGTCTTGGCCGTGATCTCGTCGGCCGACATGGGCGACCAGTTGTAGGCGGTGTTACGGATCAGGTCCTCGTTGGTGCACACCTGGTCGCCGTGCGCGACCGCGATCGCATCGATGCGGGGTGCGATCGCGAACTCCGAGCGCACGTCGACGGCCGGGTAGGGCGCAGACGGTGCCACCGGTTCGTGCCGCGTGTACGAGGTGGCCTTACGGGTCTTGCCCGACATGACCCGGTTGATGAACCGCTGGACCTCGCGATTGCGCGGATGGGAGGCCACGACGTAGTCGTCGTCCTTGAGGTCCGCGACCCGGACGAGCTCGGTTTCGCTTCCGTCCCAGGGTTGCTGGTTGTGCAGAACCATCGACCAGCGGCTCAGTGCCTCGAGTTCGGCGACGTCCTCGTGACAGTCGAGGATCTCGTCGTATCCGAAGACGGGGTGGTTCGGATCGTAGTGGCGAACACGCAGGGTGATGTTCTCCGGATCGGAGATCAGCTGTGGCACGGTCGGTTTGACCGTGGGCAGGTCGCCGGCGAAGTGACGACGCGAACCGAAGACCGCGAAGAGTCGATCGAAGATGCGGTCCTCGGCGGCACTGTCCCATGCGCGGGGGAGAGCGCGGTATGCCTCCTCGACCGCCCCCAGCCGCTCTTCGGCCTCGGGCCAGGGAGTCAGACGAGGCATGTAGACGTCGTCGCGGTTGCGGGGAACGTCGCCCCAGCGAATGACGCGCCGCTCGAACATCATCAGCGGGAATCGGTCGGCCCAGAAGACGTTCAGGGCCATGTCCCGCATGATCTCGAACTTCGAGGCGTACTTGCCCAGTTCGTGCCGGGAGAGGATCTCCGAGACCGTGGGTGCCTTGGTGTCGAAGTCGCGTCGGATGACGGCGTCGAGGTGGTCGACGCTGCCCAGCGTGGAGAAGTCGAGTTCGGGAACGAAATTGGAGGGGAAGACAATTCGGCCGTGCCGATTGAGCTCGAATGGCTGCATGTGCGAGGGGACCGTTCGATTCGAAGTAGTGGGTGGGGAGACCGGATCACATGTCCAGGCCGCCGTTGACGCCCCATACCTGACCGGTGATGTACGAGGAGGCGTCCGCGGCGAGGAAGTGCACGACCCGGGCGATCTCCTGCGGGTCGGCCAGTCGTTTCACGGGGATGGTGTCGGTGATGCGTGCGAGAACCTTCTCGGGGATGGCCTCGACCATCTCGGTGGCGACGAAGCCCGGGGTGACGGTGTTGACGGTGACGCCGATGCCGTTCGGGTCCAGCTTGTCGTTCTTGGCCAGGTAGAAGGCCGCTTCCTTGGCGAGGGTCTTGGTGAGACCGAACAGGCCGGCCTTCGATGCCGCGTAGTTGGCCTGGCCGATGTTGCCGGTCTCGCCGATGACGGAGGAGACGTTGACGATGCGTCCGGTGCCACGCTCGAGCATGTGGCGCAGTGCGGCCTGCGCCAGGTAGAACGCACCCGAGAGGTTCACGCCGATGACGGTGTCCCAGTCCTCGTCCTGCATCTTCAGCACCGTGCGGTCGATGGTGATGCCGGCGTTGTTGATCAGGATGTCGAGACGGCCGTGCGTTTCGATGACCTCGTCGATGGTGCGTCGGCAGTCGTCGGCGTTCGCGACGTCACCGCGGTGCACGGAGTAACGGACGTCCTTGCGGCCCGTCTCGTTCAGGTCTGCGAGGAACTGATCCGCCTGGGCGGTGTTGCGTCCGTAGCCTGCGGCGACGGTGGCGCCCTGGCTCGCCAGGCTGCGGCTGATCGCCGCACCGATGCCGCGTGTGCCGCCGGTGACGAAGGCGACGCGTCCGCGGAGCTTGTTTCCGCCGGCAGCGATCTGCGAGCTGGGTTCGATGGTGCTGGTCATGCTGATCTCCTCGCTGTGCGAGGGGGCGACGGGCGCGGCTGTTCGCCGACGTCGCACAAACGTCCCCTGCGCGTTGATTTCTCTGTGGAGGAGCACGTTTCGAATCCCCCTGACTCGAACGCGTGTCCCCTGAAACGAGCCTTCATCGGCTCATAACTCCCTGCGGCACCAATCATGCACCACCTCGATGATGTTGTCACCAGAAACAATTCGAGTCTCGAATTTCGTCAATTTGTCCGAATAGTTCGAGAAGTATTGGAGCACAATCATATTCGACGAAGATTCGGGGTTACCCCACGGTACGAACACGCTGAATGTTCGTATCCATCCGGACGTACAGCCTGCACGAATCGGACTGCTCCAGAATGGCACAACGTGCTACCGGGGAGTCAGGTACAACCGTGTGCACATGGCGTGGACGCGAACGTGTTTCGCGCATGGCCCCGAAAGTAATTGCAGATGAAGGGATTCGGGGTCGATTTCCTACCGTGGGCGGTCGCTTGACGCCTGTCGGGGAGAGGCGCACTCCGTGCCGCCGAAGCTCGACCAAGACGAGCTCGTTGGCATTCCCCGTTCGAAAACGCGCCACACCTGGCGTCGGTGTGATTCTCGACACTACAGAGGGTCGTTGTGGCGAAGCACAGGTCTTTCCGGCGATGAGAGGATGGCCCCGTGAGCAACACTCGTCTTGTCGAAACACCGGTGGCCGAACTCGAGGTACGTCTCGACGGGGAAGGGCCGGCAGTCGTCCTGCTGCCCTCCCTCGGGCGCGACTCCTACGAATTCGATCCGATCGCGAGCGACCTCGCCGCAGCGGAATTCACCGCTCTGCGACCGCAACCCCGGGGTATCGGCAGCAGCCGCGGACCCATGACCGGTCTCGACCTGCACGATCTCGCGGGCGACGTCGCCGCCGTCATCGAGCATTTCGACGCCGCACCCGCTGTTGTGGCCGGTCATGCGTTCGGGCACTACGTGGCCCGGGTACTCGCCGCCGACCGGCCCGAACTCGTCCGGGGGGTCGCCGTGCTCGCCGCCGGGGCCCGCCGGTTTCCGGCTTCGCTGACCGAGCGTGTCGCCAAGTGCTCCGACCTCTCGCTTCCCGACCACGAACGACTCGTGCACCTGCGCGACGTCTTCTTCGCCGCAGGACACGATGCGGCGGTGTGGCTCGACGGGTGGTGGCCCGACGCGATCGTGTCGCAGCGGGCAGCGATGGCCGCGACCGACAAGGAATCGTGGTGGACGGTGGCGCCGTCACCTCTGCTCGACGTACAAGCAGGAGAGGACGTTTTCCGGCCCGCGGAGACCCGAGGTGAGCTCGTCGACGAGTTCGGGAGCGAACTCGTCTCCACGGCCGTCGTGCCGGCTTGCGGGCACGCCCTCGTCCCGGAGGCTCCTCACAAGGTAGCCAGGATCCTGGTCGAGTGGATCCGTACGCGTCTCGGATGAAGGTTTCGTCATCTTCGGCTCATCGACCCCTCATCGTCGTGCGCCAAAGTTACCGGTGACCAGGACGAACACCGAGTCGAGGAGAACGATCATGGCGATGAGCCGCACCGCATGGGCCGTGACCGCTGTAGCGGTCGCGATGACGGCCGGCACCGTCGGTTTCGTGTCGGCGAACCGAGGTGAGTCCGCTCCCTCCGAACCGTCGTCGTTCACCGTCGCCCGCGTGGTGGACGAGACGACGACCGGCGGCCCGGATGGAACTGTTCGGGCGGGCGTCGACCCGGCCCGGGATGCGGGGCCGGGTGACCTGCCCACCGACATCCCCTACATCGACGTCACGAGCTGCGACGCGTGGTTCGAGGACTGGGACGACACGGTGCCGGACCACGTCGAGGACTTCTACGACGCGTGGGACGACCGCTGTGACGATGTACACGACGACGACCGGGACGACGACCGGGACGACGATCACGACGACTGACCCGCACGACGGCCCCACGACGACGAGACCCCACCGGAAGTGTTCCGGTGGGGTCTCGCTCTAGTTGCGTGGGTTACGCGAGCGTGCGTGCCATGCCGCGCTCGACGGCCGCGATGATCTGCGGCCGCAGCTCGACCGCCGGCACGATCGCGTCGACCGAGCCGACCTGCTGTGCGCGCTGGATGTTGTGGATCGCCTCGAACTCGGCTGCCACCTCACCGAGCTTCTCCGACCGCACCGCGGTGCGCAGAGCGGTGAGCTCGACGCCCAGTCGTGCCTTGTCGCCGTCCTCGGCGGCCCGCAGCTGCGCCTCGAGTTCCACGACCCGCGGATCGCTCGCGGTGCGCTTGTTGACGTCGCGGGTGAAGACCACCGCAGCCGCCGGAGCGCCACCGAGCACCGAGGCGAACGAACCCTCCACGGCGAGGACTTCCATGTTCTCGTTCAGTGCGCCCGAGAACACCACGAAGGCACCACCGTGGTAGCGGGAGACCACGACGAACACGATCGGACCGTCGAAGTTGACGATGGCCCGGCCGATCTCGGCGCCGTACTCGAGCTGCAGGTTGCGCAGCGACTCGGGGGAGCCGTCGAAGCCCGACAGGTTGGCGAGCACCACGAGCGGACGGTTGCCGCTCGCCGCGTTGATCGCCCGTGCCGTCTTCTTCGACGACTTGGGGAACAGCGTGCCCGAGGTCCACTGGTCCGGTCCGTCGGCGGGGAACCAGCCCTTGCGCGGGATCGCGCGGGACTCGATGCCGATGACCGTCACCGGGTTTCCGCCCAGGTGTGCGTCGAACACGACCGAGGTGTCGGCGTCGGCCATGTCGGCCCACCGTTCGAGCACAGCGTGGTCCTGGTCGACCACCGAGCGCATCACCGTACGGATGTCGAACGGCTTCTTGCGATCCGGGTTGGTCTCGGACGAGAAGATGTCGCCCACGGTGGTGAAGTCGCTGGACGGATGCACGTGCGGGTACACGCACACGTTGCGGTCGACCGGGTCGGTGGACGCGGCCTTGCGCGGGAAGCGCTCGCCCGGCGCGACGTAGGCGTGGGCGTAGTGCGCGAACAGCGTCTCGATGGCGGCCCTGAGGTTGGGGGCCCAGTACTGCGCCTGACCGTTGGGGCCCATGACGCGGTCGTAGCCACCGATACCGAAGTTGTCCTCGGCGGAGACGCCACCCGAGTAATCGAGCGACTGCTTGCCGGTGAGCACCATGGCGCTGTCCGGGGTCATCACGAGGATGCCCTTGGTGTGCATGAGCATCGTCGCCTCGGCGTTCCAGTACGGCTGCGCGCCGACATTGATGCCGGTGACCACGACGTTGATCTCGCCGCCGTTCTGCGTGAATGTGATGATGCGACGCAGACCGCGCGACACCCAGTCCATGTTCTCGGTGCCCGAGTCCATGGAGATCGTCGCGCCGGACGACAGCGCGAACCACTCGACGGGAGCGTTCAGGCTCTCCGCCAGGTCGATCGCGGCGACCACACGGGAGCACTCGGCCTCCGCGACGGTGCCCAGCGCCTTGGTGGGATCACCGAACAGCGTGACGCGCTTCATGCCCTCGGGGTACCGCGGGGTCGGGGTGTCGACGACGCCGACGATCAGACCCGCGGTGTTGCGGCCGTAGGGGCGGTCGACGGGCACGAGGGTGCCCTGCTCGTCGAAGTCGTACTCGACGAAGGTGCCCTCGCCGCCGGTGAGCAGCGGGATCAGCTCGTACGGGTAGACGGTGCCGCGGGCACGGGACCGCTGGACCTTCTGGGTGTACTCGTCGAGCGGCTTCAGCGGCTCCTTCGGCGGCTCGGTGACCCGCACGATGACGCCCGCACCGGAGCGGTACGAGAAGCGCAGGGCGACCTCGCGTGCCGGCTCGTCCTGGCGATCACGCCACGACCCGATGACGGTGATCTCCTCGAGTCCGGCACCCACGGTCAGCGGCGCGGCGTTGCGGCCGATGCGGCGTAGGTCCTCCATGTCGAGATCGACTGCGGGCCACACGTAGAGCACCACGCGGTTCGCGTCGAGACGTCGCCCGCCGCGGTTGGCCTGGGCGCGTCGCATGCCGTCGAGCGAGCTCGCGAGAGCGCGTTCGAAGGCCGGCAGTCCGACGATGCGACCGGACTCGTCGCGCTGCGGCGTCAGGTCGCGCACCTCGGCGAGGGCGATGAACCGCTCATCGGACGGATTGTCCTGCGACACCAGGTGATACAGGTAGGTGTCCGGGTTGGCGGGCAGGCGGGTGCCGTCGAAGTTCTTCAGGCGCCACAGATCCAGACGCTGACCCGTGAGCGGGTGGATGTCGCGGATGTTGGTCTCCTCCGCGTATCCGGTCTCGTAGGGGCGGAAGGTGAACACGTGCTCTTCGGCCGTGTCGGTGTGGCAGACCGTCACGGTCACGCGACGGGCCACGCCGGTCACCGGGCGTGTGGCGAGTTCGGCGCGCAGCGCGTCGGCCTGGGCGTCAGCATCGGCCGGAGCGTCGTCCCACGCGAGGTACAGGTCGATCACGAGGTTCTTCGTGTCGGGAACCGAGGCCGCCGACTCCTCGACGGCGTCGAGCAGCGACGCGAACTCGGCCTGCGGGGCCTCGGCGGAGATCAGGTACAGGCGCGTGCCGCGCAGATCGAAGTTGCCGGTGACGAACTGGTGTCCGCCGACGGTGCACGAACGCACGTCCTCGAGGGTGCGGATCTTGTACGCCCGGCGAGCGATGACCTCGAGCAGCGGGCCCGGAACGGTCTCCGGACGCGTGATCTGCTGTGCGAGAAGGTCGATCAGCGGCTCGGGTGTGGCGACCAGCGAATCGATGCGCTGCGCGTAGTCCGTCGCCTGCGGATGCTCGGCGAGGTACGCGAGCGAACCGCGGACCCCGTCGTAGACCTGCTCGCGGGCCTTGCGGATCACCGGCTCCTCGAAGTAGCGGTACCGCAGGTTGCGGGCGGTGTCGCCGATGACCGGGAAGCGGACCTGGGTCGCGACGATCAGCCGGTCGAGGACTTCGTTGAGCTCGTGGGAGATCCCCACCTCGGTGTCGTCGCGCTCGACCCAGCGGTCGAGTAGCGAGGTGACCACGGGGACGTGGGCCTCGATGCGCTCGAGCGCGAGGAACAACCGGTAGACGGCCTCCTCGAGCTCCGGGGTGCGATCGAGTTCCAGGACGTCGTAGTGCCACAGGGCACGGGCGAGACGCGCGCGGAAGCTGTCGGGCAGACCCCCGACCTCCACGTCGAGCGACTGCAGGTAGCCGTGGAAGAACTCGCGGGGGCTGTGGACCCGGTCGTCGCTGTTCTTCTCCTCCTCGGTCGGACGGTTGCGCGACAGTTCGCACACGTCCGCGAAGGTCGTCAGCAGCGAGAGCTCGGCGCGGACGAGCGCGCACGAGTCGACCGAGCCGGAGAGACGCTCGTACTCGGCGAGCAGTGCCGCGGTGCGCTCGGCGGACACGTCGTATCCGGTGACCAGAGCGGCGAGCGAGTCGAGGCGAGCGAGTGCGTCGGCGGCGACATCGTCGCTGAGCGAGGGCGCCGGTGCAGCGAACTCCACGCGCTCGACGGTCTCGGTGACGACCTCCTCGACGATCTGGTCGACCCGCAGAAGCGGGGCGCCCGCGTCGACCTGCGCGTTGACGACGGCGAGGATCTCGCGGACCTTGCCGGCGAAGGGAGCGCGGACCGCGGTCTCCATCTTCATCGACTCGAGCACGACGAGGGTCTGACCGGCCTCGACCTCGTCACCGACGGCGACGGGAACCGCGACGACCACGGCCGGGGCAGGGGTGCGCACCACGCCGGCCTCGTCCTGGCTGATCTGGTGGCTGATGCCGTCGACCTCGACGAGGAAGTGGGCCGGACCGGCGATCGACACCACGTTGTGGCGGCGTCCGCCGAGGGTCAGGCGCGACTCGTAGTCGCCCAGCCGCTCGACGTCGACGTCGAACTCGGCGGAACCGGTGTCGACCCGGTAGCGGTGCGGGCCGACCTGGCCGACGACGAGCTCGTAGGCCTGGCCCTGGTAGCTCAGCTCGATCTTGCGTCCGACGGCGTGTCCGGCACGCGGGCGACCGCCGCGGGCCGAAGCGAGGAAGGCGGAGCGCTCGTGGGCCTCGTCGGTGTCGTAGACATCGACGGCCGTCGCGATCAGAGCGACGTCGGCGACCTTGGACGGACCGGTCTCGGTGCCGGCGCCGGTGCGGTCGAGCCAGCCGGTGTCGGCGGAGGCGTCGATGACCTCGGGACGGTCGAGCAGGTCGAGCAGGAACGACTTGGTCGTCGTGCCGCCGTCGAGGACGACGGTGGTCTCGCGCAGAGCGGTGCGCAGGCGGGCGAGTGCCTCGTCGCGGTCGCGGCCCCACGCGATGATCTTGGCGACCATGGAGTCGTAGTCGGGCGGAATGACGTCGCCCTGGGCGATTCCGGTGTCGACACGCAGACCGGAGCCGAGCGGGAACTTGAGCAGCTGCACGGTGCCGGGGGCGGGTGCGAAGCCGTTGGCGGCGTCCTCGGCGTTCAGGCGGGCCTCGACGGCGTGCCCGAACTCGCCGGGGCACTCGCCGGGAAGCTTCTCGCCGGAGGCGACGAGGATCTGCAGCTTGACGAGGTCGATGCCGGTCGTGGCCTCGGTGATGGGGTGCTCGACCTGGAGACGCGTGTTGACCTCGAGGAAGGTGAAGATCTTCAGGTCGGGCTGGTAGAGGTACTCGACGGTGCCGGCACCGGCGTAGCCGGCGGCGCGGACGAGATCGGCCGAGACCGTGCGCAGGTGGTCGGACTGCTCCTTGGTGAGCAGCGGCGAGGCGGACTCCTCGATGACCTTCTGGTTCTTGCGCTGGATCGAGCAGTCGCGCACGCCCGGGGCCCAGACGTTGCCGTGCTTGTCGGCGATGACCTGGACCTCGACGTGGCGTGCGTCGGTGACGAGACGCTCGATGAACACGACGGGGTCGCCGAAGGAACGCTCGGCCTCACCCTGGGTGCGCTCGAGGGCGAGCTCGAGCTCGTCTTCGGCGTAGACCTTGCGGATGCCACGGCCACCGCCGCCGGAGCGGGCCTTGATGATCAGCGGGTAGCCGATGGCCTGCGCGTGGCGGCGCGCGTCGGCGCGGGAATCGACGGGTCCACCGGACCACGGTGCGACGGGAACGCCGACCTTCTCGGCGAGGAGTTTCGCCTCGACCTTGTCGCCGAGCAGACGCATGGCGTCGGCGGAGGGACCGATGAAGGTGATCCCGAGGCGGGCGCACAGCTCGGCGAAGGCGGGGTCCTCGGCGACGAAGCCCCAGCCGACCCAGACGGCGTCGGCCTTCGCCTCGAGGAGCGCGCGCTCGAGTTCTGCATGATCGAGGTAGGGGGTCGCCGCCGTCGTCGACGGCCGGAGGGTCACTCCTTCGTCGGCCTGACGGACGAACATCGCCCGTCGCTCGGCATCGGTGTGCAGAGCGATCGTCTTGATGTCGTAGCCGTGCTCGGAGTTGAGCTCCCGGACTGCCCGGATGAGGCGTACGGCCGCCTCACCGCGATTGACCACTGCGATCCGCTTGAACATACTCGTTGCCACCGTTCTCCATGGTTTGTGCACGCATCGGGCGCGCGTCTCGAAGCTCCACCCCAATGAGGAAGTCAAACTAACCGGTCCTACCTTCCACGTCTCGTGTTGGCGACGCGAGCGGGAACATGTAGCGGTCGGCTCCTCGTGGTTGGCATGGGCATGCGTGTTCGTCGTCGATCCACCGGGCAACATCCGCGGTGTCCGAAGGACCGTTTCGAACAGGTCTCCGCAGCTACGGCCGTCGGTTGCGACGGTCACGTCCCCCTGGGCGAAGGCTCCGTTCGGATTACAGCATGGAGGAAACATGAGGGTTTGTCACGTTTTGCTTCCATGCGGGGCGATCGGCGGCGCCCTCGTGGCCGACTTCTCTCACAGGCATTCGCGCGCAGAGGATTTCGCTCGGGAACGGGTGTCGGGGAGGGGGTCTCCGGTCCCGGAGGCTGCCGGTACTGTGCAGTAACACCGATCGGTAACTTCCTGAGGGGTCAGGGACCCGTCGCCGGCGTCCTCTCGCTTCTGCTGGTATGCAACGGTTTTCGCGCGCCCCCGTCTCGGGCGCGATCCGGGATCGGGCAAATCGTTCGGAGCTACCTCGATAATGCTGTGACATCCGTCACGAAGGGCGAAAAGGTGAAGGTCTCAACCGAACCGGAGCGCGGCCGTGGACGTGTGGGATCGTGCCCGTCGAGCGCCCGGGATCGGGGCCGTTACCGGGCATTTCTCCGAGCCCGCGCGGAATCTGGAACAGTGGACGGTGCATGCCTGCGGACGAGCCGCGAGGAGGATCCCCGTGTCCGAAGCCGATCGACCCCACCTCCCGGGGCGCGACGACGCGCCCGGCCGGGACATCCCGTCGGTGGACCGGCGGACACGTATCGCCGGGCAGGTCCGCCGGTGGTGCGAGACCGGCAGTATCGAGGGCGGGCACGCTCCTCTGTCGGACGCCGCGGCGGTCGCACTGGCCGCCGGCTACCTCGACGAATCGGCACGTGCTGTGCTGGCGAACCGCCGGCGCGTCGGGCGCCGGTTGCCCACCCTCGACGGATTCGGTGAGCTGCGCCGCCTGTCCGACGAGCACGCCCGCCTCCGCACACGGATCGACGGCCTGCGTCCCGGCGCTGCGCGACTCGCACTCGAATACCGGGCCAACGAGCTCGGCAAACGCATCCGGGCGGCGCGACAGACCGTCGTGCACTCGCCGCTGCACTACGCCCAGGGCGTCCGCGCCGTGCGCCGCGACCGACGCGACGGGCTGCATCTCGAGATCGAACAACGCGAGGCGCTGTTCGCTGCACTGCGACGCACCCCGGCGCCCCTGCCCGTCACGCCCGTCGAGCAGGCCCGGGGAGTGGTGCTCGGTGTCGCCGTCGACCGCGTGGGTCGCTGGTCCGAACGCACCCCGCTGGCCGAGACGGGGCGTCGCGTCGCCGAACGGCTCGGACGCGAGGTGCCCTCCGGCGACGACCGCTTCGTCGACCGCTACGACACCCTGCTCTTCCTCGCCGGTTCCCTGTACGACCGCGTCGAGGCATCGGCGGCGTGGCGTTCGGAGTACTTCGAGGTTCAACGAGCCCAGCTCGATCTCGCCGAGGAGCTCACCCAGATCGCGGTGGACACCGTCGCCCTGCGCGACCTGCTCGACGAGTTGCAGTCCGCGATCCGATCGGCGCCCGAGGCGCGGTCCGGTCTCGAATCCCGGGTGGCAGCGCTCGAACCGGTATGGGACCAGATCCTTGCGCGCGTCACCGCGCTCGCGCGCATCGGCGACCTGCTCACGCGCGCGGAGGGCCATCTGCATCTCGCACACATCGCGCAGCGGACCGCGAGTCTCGACCAGCGGATCGACGACCTGATCGGCAGATCGGGTGCGCGCGAGTTGTCCGCCGAGAACACCGATTTCGTCGGCGACCAGCTCGGCGCCGCAGCCGAACCGATGGTCGCGCTCCGCAGTGCTCTGTGGACGGACATCGCCGAGCTCACCGCAAAGGAGTAACTCGGAGTTACTGTCATTTGTCACATCGATTCGGCTGCGTTTCGGGTCGTATCCCCGAACTCGTGGAAAGTGACCGTCTTCGCTGGTGTATTCGTCCGAACCGGTGGTAGCTTCCTCGCGTCCTATCGGGGGTCGATACACAGGGGGGTGCGGTGGCGTCGCGGTTCGTGCGTACGGGTTTTGCGCTGGCTGTCGCTGCGGTGCTGGGGGTCTCGGGTTGTTCGGGGGCGACGACGAGCGTGTCCGTCGTCGACGACCCGCAGCTCGAGGCCGAGTTCGAATCGGTGCTCGTCTCCGGACAGTCCCGCACGCTCGGGGAGGTCGCGGCCGCAGCGGGTGTCGAGTCGTGGGACCGGATGTACTACTTCCGCGTCCCGGTGCTGATGAGCGAACTCAACCGCGTGATGCACACCCCCGGAGTCACCTGGCGGAACATGCCGGGATCCGATGCCGAAGGGCTCATCGTGTTCGTCTCGGAGGGGCAGATCGTGCGCGCGGTCGCCGACCGCGAGCCGCCGCTGTACCTGAGCGGTTTCGCGACCTCCGATTCGTACGTCACGCCCGACGAACTCGCCGGCATGCCCCGTCTCGCGGTCGAGTCGAGGGGCCGCTGATCCGGTAGCTGTCACCCGGCTGCCTCGTATGTCCGCCTTCGGGTAGTTTTGCTCGCGATATCGAGTAATGAATTTCTTTCCCGAAGAGGTGTGGGGTGGCACGGGTAATCGCGACGATCAACCTGAAAGGTGGCGTCGGCAAGACCACGACGACGGCCGCTCTGGGCGAGTTCATGGCGGCGGAGTTCGGGCAGCGGGTGCTGATGATCGATCTCGACCCGCAGACCAACCTCACCACGATGATGGTGGGGGAGGAACGCTGGCAGGAACTGAACGAACTCGGTCTGACCCTCGCGACGCTCTTCCGTAAGGCGATCACGCCCCACGCCGACGCGTTCGACATCGAGAAGGCCGTCCAGAAGAACGTCTCGCCCGTGCGAGCGGTCCGTGATCTCGACCTGCTCGCGTCGTCGCTGGATCTCATGGACATCCAGGAGGGGCTCACCCACCAGCAGTACGCCGATCCCGGCTCGCACCGTCCCGTCGAGGTGCTGCTCTCCGCTGTCCGGCCCATCGCCGACCGGTACGACTACATCCTGATCGACTGCCCGCCGAATCTCGGGATCCTCACCCTCAACGGATTGCGTCTCGCCGACGGCTATCTCATCCCGACGATTCCCGACATCCTGTCCACCTACGGAATTCCGCCGCTGCAGACGAAGATCCAGGAATTCGCGACACGGACCGGGCACACCGTGCGGGAGATCGGTCTCGTCATCACGAAGTACCGCAGTGCCTCGAATCTGCACCGCACGATCATCGAACAGCTCCAGCGCGACCCCCGGATTGCGAGCGTCGTTCCCGCCTGGGTGCCCGAGGCCAATCAGATCGCGGCGTCCGCCGAGTTCGTGCCCTACGGCACGCTCAAGCGAAAGTACGGCAACACCGGCCAGTACGACGCACTGCGAATCCTCACCGAGACGATCATGATGAATGCGCAGGTGTACCTGTGACGAATCCCGACCCCGATACCGACATGGCACAGGCGCGTCTGCGGGTGCGCATCGGCGAGGCGGGTTCGGCGTTGCTCCGTCTCGACGAGGCGGCACCCGGCACGGCCGGCGCGCTCGTCGCTCTCGTCCAGGTGATCGCCGATGAGGCGGCACGCACGCCGCGGTTCGCGAGGGCACTCGCGGGAGCGCTCTCGGTTACCGCGGACGCAAGCGCCCCGACCCCTGCTCCCGCTCCTGCTACGCGCCCGGCCGCGGCCCGAACGTCTGCGCGTCGCAGTCGTCGCGCACCCGGGGCCTTCGACCCGTTCGTGGTGTTCCGCGAGAGCGGCGAGGCGACTCTGCGGGAGAGGCTGTCGACCCTCGGGGTCGAACAACTCAAGGACATCATCGCCGAGCACGCCATGGACTACGACAAACTCGCGATGCGCTGGCGCACCCCGTCCAAACTTCAGGACCGCATCGTCGAACGGGTCAAGGCGCTCACCACGAAGGGTGATGCTTTCCGGTGATCGGTCACATGCAGTTCTTCTTCTGCTCGTAGCCACGTATGGTCGCACCAGACCTCCGGTCTCGATGAGACCGCGCAGGACGTGGGCACATCGCGCGTCGATCCCGATTCACTGCTCGATGTGCGCACCGAGAAGAGGAGTCGATATGGGGGACATCGTTCGACAGGGAGTCGCGGCCTTCGTGGCCGAGGTTCTGGCGCGAGGCGGCCGGGCCGAGCCGATCCCTGGACAGCGGGACGTCCGCGTACAGGGCGCGGACGGATCCGAACGTGTGGTGCGGGTGTGCTCGACGGCGAGCGATCCGTGGCTCGCGCGACGCCGCGACGGAGTTCCCGCCGCCGACGGTGCGGGCGTGTCGTACTGGGTGTTCGTCGATCTCGCACCCGAGCTACCGGAGTTCTATGTGGTGGACGCGGACGACATCGAAGGGGGAATCGAGGAGGAGGTCGCGCTCTGGCTCGCCGACCGCCCCGGCCGGACACCGACCGGCAGCCACCCGATTCAGCGCAGCAATGTCGTTCACGGTCAAGATCATTGGGATCTGCTCGGTCTCGACGCGGTCAAGGATCCCGACCACGACGCGGCGCCGGTGCCGGCAGCGGCCGTCCGCGTAGCACGTCCGGCCACACCGGTGGTCGCCGAACCCGACACCGACGACGGACGGCTCGCGGTGGTCGCCGATATCGGGGGATACCGCGTGCAGGGGCGCGTCGATCCGGTGTCCGGGACGCTCGAGATCAACCGGGGACCGATGGAGGGGCGTCGTTTCCCCGACGCCGCGGCAGCCGCACAGGCGCTCGTCACCTTCTTCGACGACCACGAGACCGTCCCCGACGGCGACACCTTCTGGCGGAGCGAGATCCTCGAGTGAGAACGCACTCCCGATAGCGGCTTCGGCTCGTTTCGATCTCCCGTAAGCGAGCTCGGCTCGTTTCGATCTCGCTGACCACAACCGTCGACTCTGCCGACGGATGGCGGTGAACTGAATCGGCGCAAGCGACAACGCCAGGTTCAGATCATCGAAGGAGAGATCGCATGACCATCACCGAACTCGATCGCGATACGACCACCGCCGAATCCGTCTACACCGCCGGGGGCATCGTCGTCACCAAGCTGGGGGAGCATATCGGTGCGCGGATCGACGGGGTGCGGTTGTCCGGCTCGTTGGCGTCCGAGACCGTCGAGGCCATCCGCTACGCACTCGCCGTGCACAAGGCGATCGTCTTCCGCGACCAGCATCACCTCGACGACGAGGAGCAGTGGGCCTTCGCCGGCCTGCTCGGCACGCAGACCCAGTCGCACCCCACGGTCCACTCGAAGGGTAAGCGGCTGTTGCCCATCGAGGGTGCTGCGAACAGCTGGCACACCGACGTCAGTTTCGTCGACCGCATTCCGAAGGCGTCGATCCTGCGGGCGGTGACCCTGCCGCCGTACGGCGGTGCGACGACGTGGGCCTCCACGACCGCGGCCTACGAGCAGTTGCCGGATGCGCTGAAGGCGCTCGTCGACAACCTGTGGGCCCTGCACACCAATCTCTACGACTACGCCGAGAAGCTCGACGCGGGCAGCTCCGATCCGGCGCTGACCGAGGAGCGACGCCGCTACCAGGACGAGTTCCGCCGCAACACCTACGAAACGATCCACCCGGTGGTGCGGGTCCATCCCGAGACGGGTGAGCGCACCCTGTTGCTCGGTCACTTCGTCAAGGAGTTCGTCGGTCTCGAGCCGTCGGAGACCGCCGCGCTGCTCCAGCTGCTGCAGAGTCGGATCACGAAGCTGGAGAACACGTTCCGCTGGTCGTGGGAGAGTGGCGACGTCGCGATCTGGGACAACCGCGCCACGCAGCACTACGGCATCGCCGACTTCGGCGACCACACCCGCCGCCTGCATCGCATCACCCTCGCCGGCGACATCCCCGTCGGCGTCGACGGCTCGCGCAGCAGGGTCGTGCAGGGCGACGCGAGCGAGTACTCGGTGGTCGAGGAGCCGGCGCGACTGCCCGGCTTCGACGGGCACTGACACAGCAGAGCGCGAAACGGTCATAGGAGCGCGAAACATCCCGCGCCGAAGACCGTTTCGCGCTCCTCAACGTCAGGCCACGACGTACTTCTCGTTCTCGCGGACCCACAGCACGCCGTCGCCCGCTGTGGGGCCTTCCTTCTCGAATTCCTCGGGTACGAGCGACGTCTCGTCGCGCAGCACGATCGCGGTCATGATAGGGGCGGCGGCGAGGTTCTCACCGTCCACGCGCATCCAGTCGGCCGTGCGACCGGCGAGGTAGATCCAGCCGTCCGCGTCCTTGTAGGCCACCCGGCGAGGATCGCGTTGGAGTGGAACAACGGCATCGACAGGTAGATTACGTCGTCGCTCGTGATCGAGAACTGCGGGACGAGCGTGCTGCCCGAGAACAACACCATCATGTGGGCGAGCATCACCGGCTTCGGATCGTCGCTCGTCCCCGAGGTGAAGATCAACATGAANCCCGCCACTCGGGGCTCGCGACGTCGAAGACGGCGACGTCGCCGAGATCCAGGCCGTCCAGCAGAGGGGCGTGCTCGGCATCGGTCAGCAGGATCTGGCAGTCCGCACGCAGGATGTCGCGTGCCAGACCCTCACCGCGTCGGGTGTTGTTGAGGCCGACGAGCGGGAAGCCCGCGAGCCCGGCCCCGGCGATCGCGTGGACGACGGCCGCGGTGTTGTTCTCGAACAGGTCACGGAGTGCCTGCTGGACGGTCTCTGCCATGGCTACCTCGGATATATGGAGAACACGTTCTCTTCGCCGTACACGAGTCGTTCGGGTCGCTCGTCGTCGCGTCACAATTCGGTCCGCGAACCCGGTGCGCGTGTGAGGTGGAACGCCTACTCTGAGTTCACCTGCAGCATCGCGGGTGGTGATCGCCGTGCGCCGTCGATCCCGTCCGCGCCGCACCGTTGCCGCCTCACGGCGGCTCGAGGAGGCCCGATGAACGCGGTTGTCGCTCCCGTCAAGCCCACGCGGCCCTATCCACCGCGAGCGAAGTCCAAGGGGGCGGTCCTCCATGACCTGATCACCACCACGGACCCGAAGACGCTCGGGCTGATGTACATCTTCACCTCGTTCGCGTTCTTCCTGTTCGGTGGTCTGCTCGCCCTGCTGATGCGCGCGGAGCTCGCGGTGCCCGGGCTGCAGTTCCTGTCGAACGAGCAGTACAACCAGCTGTTCACCAACCACGGCGGCATCATGCTGCTGATGTACGCCACGCCGGTCGTCTTCGGTTTCGCGAACTACATCCTGCCGCTGCAGATCGGTGCCCCCGACGTCGCCTTCCCGCGCCTGAACGCCTTCAGCTACTGGCTCTTCCTCTTCGGCGCACTCACGGTCGCCTTCGGATTCATCACGCCCGGCGGCGCTGCCGATTTCGGCTGGACGTCCTACATGCCGCTCGCCGACGAGATCCATTCGCCGGGGATCGGCGGCAATCTGTGGTTCCTCGGCCTGATCGTCATGGGTCTCGGTACCATCCTCGGCGGCGTCAACATGATCACCACCGTGGTGTGCATGCGCGCGCCCGGCATGACCATGTTCCGAATGCCGATCTTCACCTGGAACATCTTCATCACGATGATCCTCGTGCTCCTCGTCTTCCCGCTGCTCGCCGCGGCCTTCATGGGTGCCTTCGTCGATCGGGTGATCGGCGGCAACATCTACGACCCCGCGACCGGCGGTGTGCTGCTCTTCCAGCACCTGTTCTGGTTCTTCGGTCACCCCGAGGTGTACGTCATCGCGCTGCCGTTCTTCGGCATCGTCTCGGAGATCTTCCCGGTCTTCTCCCGCAAGCCGATCTTCGGATACAGCGGCCTCGTGTACGCGACCATTGCCATCGCCGCGCTCTCCATCGCGNTCGCGACCTACGCCGGCATCTACTTCTGGTTCCCGAAGATGACCGGCAGGATGATGGACGAGCAGCTCGGCCGCTGGCACTTCTGGCTGACCTTCATCGGTTTCCACACCACCTTCCTGGTGCAGCACTGGCTCGGTAACGAGGGCATGCCGCGTCGCTACGCCGACTACCTGCCCTCCGACGGGTTCACCACCCTGAACACCATCTCGACGATCGGGGCCTTCGTCGTGGGCGCGTCGACGCTGCCGTTCCTGTGGAACGTCTTCAAGAGCTACCGCTACGGCCAGGTCGTCACGGTCGACGACCCGTGGGGTTACGGCAACTCGCTCGAATGGGCGACGACCTGCCCGCCGCCGCGGCACAACTTCTACGAGCTGCCGCGGATCCGCTCGGAGCGTCCCGCCTTCGAGCTGCACTATCCCGACATGGTCGAGCGGATGCGTGCCGAGGCGCACGTGGGTCCGGGTAGCGACAAGCACGAGGTGAACGTGCTCGAAGGTGCCGACCGCACGCCGGGCGACATCCCCCGGGAGTGATCGACCGCGATAGCTCCGCGCATCGAACGAACCCCGCCGAAGGACGGAGTCGAGCGAACATGACCGCAGTCGAACCCGGCGGGTGCGTGCCCGCCGAGGTGGATGTCCTGATCGTCGGTGCCGGTATCTCCGGCATCGGCACGGCCTACCACCTGAAGACGAAGAGACCGGGGACGAGCTTCGCGATCGTCGAGGCGCGTGACGCGCTCGGTGGCACGTGGGACCTGTTCCGATATCCCGGCGTGCGCTCCGACTCCGACCTCCACACCCTCGGGTACGAGTTCAAGCCGTGGCGGAAGAAGCATGCGTACGCCGGAGGCGGCGAGATCCTCGGCTATCTCCACGAGACGGTGGACGAACACGGACTCCGTCCCTACCTGCACCTCGGGCACCGCGTCGTCGGCGCGTCCTTCTCGTCCGATACCGGCAGGTGGACGGTCACGCTCCTGCGCACGAGCGACGACACCATGCTTACGGTGACCTGCTCGTTCTTCTTCTCCGCGACCGGCTACTACGACTACGACGAGGGGTACAGCCCGGAGTTCGAGGGCAGCGACGACTTCCGCGGCACGATCGTCCATCCCCAGCACTGGCCCGAGGCTCTCGACTGTGCGGGCAAACGCGTCGTCGTCATCGGCAGTGGCGCCACCGCGGTGACGCTCATTCCCGCCCTGGCCGGCGTCGCCGAGCACGTGACGATGCTGCAGCGCTCTCCGTCCTACGTCCTGGGGTGGCCGAAGGAGAACAAGGTCGCCAACGCGCTGCGACGTGCACTCCCGACAGCGGCGGCCGACCGCGCCGTCCGTTCCCTGAGCATCCGGATGCTGCACGAGATGTACCGGACGAGTCGCCGGGCGCCGAACCTTTTCCGCCGTCTCCTGCGCCTTCGGATGACGAGCGTGCTGCCCGACGACTATCCCGTCGACGTGCACTTCAACCCGTCCTACGACCCGTGGGATCAGCGCCTGTGCGTCGCGACCGACGGTGACCTCTTCGACGCCATCGCCACCGGCGAAGCGTCGGTGGTCACCGATCGGATCGCCCGGTTCACGCCCACGGGGATCGCCCTCGAATCGGGGGGCGAGATCGAGGCCGACGTCATCGTCACCGCGACCGGCCTGAAACTGGTGCCGTTCGGGAGGATCGAAGTCGACGTCGACGGCGTCCCGGTCGACTGGCACGAATGCGTCACCTACAAGGCGACGATGCTCACCGGCGTGCCGAACTTCGCCTTCGCGTTCGGCTACACCAACTCGTCGTGGACCCTCAAGGTCGACCTCACCGGCCATCATCTGTGCCGGTTGCTCGACCACATGGACGACCAGGGCTACGACGTCGTCACCCCGATCTGCGACGATCCGGCCGTCGGCGGAGGGCCGTTCTGGGACCTCACGTCGAACTATCTCCGGCGCTCGGCCGACGTGTTCCCCACATCCGGGGAAGGCGGCCCGTGGTCGATGGAGCAGAACTACTATCTCGACCGCAGACGGCTGCGCCGCGAACCGGTCGACGATCCCGCCCTGCGTTTCACGCGGGTGGCCGAGCCGGCGGGTTCATCGAGCCCAGCAGGTAGCCGGGAACCCCCACCACGAGTGCCCGGGCCGCGCTCGTCACTGCCGCAAGGTCGCTGACACCGAGCACCGTCAGCGATGCCGTCGCCAGCGCTTCGGGGAGCCCGGCGTCGACGTCGCCGTCGTCGGCTCGCATGCCGATGACCGATTCGACGACCCGGAACGGCAGATGGGTGCGAGGATCGCCGTCGCCCACGATCTGCGCCGCCAGGGTCCGGTAGCGCTCCATCAGGTGCCGACGTTCCTCCCGGAACCGATCGAACGGTTCGGTGCGAACCTCCGGAAGATGGTAGAGCGCACCGAGATTCCATCTGCCCGCGGACAACTGAGCCGTGTCGAACCAGGCGAGTGTGCACAGGCGCACCTCGGGCGGCAGCGCGGGATCGAGATTGTCGTCGAAGTCGAGGGTCGGTTCGACGGTGTCCTCGAGCAACGCGACGAGGATGTCGTTCTTCGTCGCGAAGTGGTTGTACAGCGATGCCTGCCGGATCCCCACGGCCTCGGCGATCGTGCGTGTCGATGTGGGGGAGAACCCGCGGGTGGTGAACAGCTCCGCGGCGGCGTCGAGGATCTCGGCACGCGCGGTCGGCCCGGGCCGTCGCGGGGCGTGGAGGCGGGGGCGTCCTGGTCCTGCATGGGTCACGCCTCCACTGTGACACGACGAAAGGTGCTGCAGCGCCACCGTCTTCGTGCGTGAAGTTTTCGTCACACGTACGAAACACGCGTCACGGACTCGTTACGCCATGGACATTCCCCGAAGATGCGCGATGGGAAAACTGTCGATCGACAGTTTCCCCGGACCGCCGATCGGAGCACCATGACCGAGACCCTCGCGACCGCCACCACGCACGCTGCTCGTGCCCATGCCCGAGCGCAGGCAGGAACCGTCACCGACGCCATGCCGATCGTCCCGGCATCGTCGTGGCCGGCTCCGCCCAGCGGTCGCGCAGCGTCGATGACCTGGGCCGAGACCGTCCCCGGTGGCCGCTACACCAGCAAGGTCCTCGCCCGCGGCACCCGCCTGCGCCTGCGGGACGTCCACGGCACCGCCTGCGCCAACATCCTCCTGTTCCGCGCCGACGCCCCGCACGAACGGCTCAACGTCGCCGACACGGTGAAGGTGCCGTGGCAGGCCTATCTCGGTGTCGGGCACCCACTGCTCTCCGATCAGGGCCGCGTCCTCGCCACGATCGTCGCCGACACCTCCGGACGCCACGACGCGCTGTGCGGCACCACCCACGTCGCGGGGAACACTGCGAAATACGGTGAGGGATCGCTCCATTCGAGCTCTCCTGCGGGTCGCGAACTGTTCACCGTCGCCGCCGCCAAGCACGACCTGCAACCGCGCGACCTGCCGCCCTCACTGTCCTTCTTCCACGGTGTCCGCGTCGAGGAGGACGGCAGCCTCGTCAGCACCGGCAACGCCGGTCCCGGTGCCGCCGTCGACCTGCTGATCCACCTGCCGGTGATCGCCCTGATCGCCAACACCGCACACCCGCTCGATCCGAATCCCGAGTTCACCACCGGCAGCCTCGAAGTCCTCGCCTGGCGAGCACCCGGCGAACTGAACTCGCTGCCGAACACCGACCCCGAGTGCCAGCGCGCCGTGCTCAACACCGACGACGCTTGGGCCGCCGCCACGTCCGAAACGGAGATCCACCGATGACCATCACCGCCGACACCGCAGACCTCGCCCTCGTTCCCGGTCGCGTCGTCCTCGACGAGATCGTCGGACTCCGCGGCCCGTGGTCGGCCGTCGTCGCCGCCGGCGACGTACTCACCATCGTCGACCTGCACGGCAACCAGGCGGTCGACACCCTCGTCTACGACGCCGCCGACCACACCCGCCGCTACAGTGCCGCTGCCACCGTGGCCGCCCAGCAGACCCTCTTCCTCTCCACCGGTTCGGTGTTACGCGACGCCGACGGTGAGCCGCTGATGACGCTCGTCGCCGACGAGGTGGGCAACCACGACACCGTCGGCGGTGCCTGCTCGCAGGAGTCCAACACCCTCCGCTACGGGCACCACACCAAGCACCAGCACGCCTGCGTCGAGAACTTCCTCATCGAAGGCGCCAAGTGGGGACTGGGCAAGCGCGACCTCGTCTCCAACATCAACTTCTTCATGAACGTGCCGGTCGAGGCCGACGGCACCCTCGGCATCGTCGACGGCCTGTCCGCACCCGGCAAGCGACTCGCAATCCGCGCCGAGCGCGACGTGCTCGTCCTCGTCTCCAACTGCCCTCAGATCAACAACCCGTGCAACGGCTTCGACCCCACGCCGGTCCGCATGATCGTCACCCGCGGGGAATGAGGTAGTCATGACCACGAAGATCACCGTCGAACGTCCCGGAATGCTCACGACCGTCCAGGACTATCCCGGACGCACCGGTTACTGGCAGATCGGTGTGCCACCCTCGGGCCCGATGGACGACCTGTCGTTCCGCCTCGGCAACGTCGCGCTCGGCAACGACGAGGGCACCCCCGGTCTCGAGACCGCCATGGCCGGCCCCGCCCTGCGGTTCACGGAGGAAACCGAGGTGTGTGTGACGGGTGCGCCCGTCACCGTGCGCGTCGACGGGGCCGCCGTCCCGCAGTGGCGCCCGGTCACAGTCCCGGCGGGCGGCCTGCTCGACGTCGGAGCTGTCTCCGGGCCGGGGTTGCGCGTCTACGTCCTCATTCGCGGTGGTCTCGACGTTCCCGAATTCCTGGGCAGCGCAGCGACCTTCACGCTCGGAACGTTCGGCGGTCACGAGGGGTGCACACTGCGCGAGGGTGACGTCCTCGTCGTCGGGGAGAACGCTCCCGGCGCGAGCGCCCCGGTCCCGTCCGAGCACGTGCCCGCACTGAGCACGCGCTGGGAGATCGCGGTCACCGAAGGTCCGCACGGCGCACCGGAATTCTTCACCCGTGCCGACATCGATGCCCTCTACGCCACCGACTACGAGGTGCACTTCAACTCCGACCGCACCGGCGTGCGGCTCATCGGCCCCAAGCCCGAATGGGCGCGCACCGACGGTGGCGAGGCGGGCCTGCACCCGTCGAACATCCACGACAACGCCTACTCCGTCGGCGCACTCGACTTCACCGGNCCCCGATCCTGCTCGGCCCCGACGGTCCCAGCCTCGGCGGGTTCGTGTGCCCGGTGACCGTCGTGGCCGCCGACCGTTGGAAGCTCGGCCAACTCGCTCCCGGCAACACGGTCCGGTTCGTGCCCGTGAAGTCGCAGCACACCGCGTCCCGCCGCGAACTCGGCGTCGCGCGTCGCGCCGGACTGTCGCTGGTCACCTCGGCCGGTGGCGACGGTGACGACGGAGTGCTCACCCGCCGTGACGGCCACACCGCCGTCACCTACCGCCGTAGCGGCGACGACAACGTCCTCGTCGAGTACGGCGACATGACCCTCGACCTGGCGCTGCGGGCCCGCGTGCACGCGCTGCACCAGCGCCTCGAGGCCGACCGTCCTGCGGGTCTGCTCGAACTCACCCCGGGAATCCGGTCGCTGCAGGTCAAGGTCGACCCCGACGTCCTGCCCGTGCCGACCCTGCTCGGCCTGCTCGGCGAGGTCGAGGACACCATCGGCGACAGCGACGAACTCGAAGTCCCCAGCCGGCAGGTACGACTCCCGCTGTCCTGGGACGACCCGGCGACCCGCGAGGCCATCCAGCGCTACATGCACGGCGTGCGCTCCGACGCCCCGTGGTGCCCGTGGAACATCGAGTTCATCCGCCGCATGAACGGCCTCGACACCGTCGCCGACGTCTTCGACACGGTCTTCGCCGCCGACTACATGGTCCTCGGCCTCGGCGACGTCTACCTCGGCGCCCCGGTCGCGACGCCGCTCGACCCGCGGCACCGTCTCGTCACCACCAAGTACAACCCCGCGCGCACCTGGACCCCCGAGAACGCCGTGGGCATCGGCGGCGCCTACCTGTGCATCTACGGCATGGAAGGCCCCGGCGGCTACCAGTTCGTCGGCCGCACCACCCAGGTGTGGAACCACCGGCACCCGCAGCCGGCCGGCCCGTTCGAGGACGGCACCCCGTGGCTGCTGCGCTTCTTCGACCGCATCTCGTGGTACCCCGTCGATCCCGACGAACTGCTCGATCTGCGAGCGGATCTCGCTGCGGGTCGCGGTGGGGGAGTGGAGATCACCGACGGCACATTCTCCCTGACCGAGCACCGGAAGTTCCTCGCGGACAACGCTGCTTCGATCAGCGGGTTCCAGGCGACGCAGTCCGTCGCCTTCGGCCAGGAACGCGCGCGGTGGAAGGCGGACGGCGTATGACGGCCGCCGAACGGATCCGTCCGGTGGGAACCCGTTTCGAGCGAACACTGTTGGCTCGGCCGGGAGCAATCCCGGACACCACCACCCGCGTCACGTGGCTGCAGGGTGAGCGGTTGTACTGCGACCTGCGACGACCGGCGACACTGCCGACGGTGACGGCCTCTACTCTCGCCGAGATGGAGATCGACGACCTCGTCGCTCTCGCGAGCCAGGACGGATTCGCCGGCCGACTGCTCGACAGCAGCAACCATGTCGAATGGGAACGGGCCGTGTCGTTCCACCCGCTCGGACCGACACCCGACGCCGGCACCCTGGAGGCCCTCGACACCGACACCCTCGTCGAACACGGTGTGTTCGAGGAGTACACCGAGCACTGGCGCATCACGGATGTCTCGCCCGACATCGAGGAGTACCTACTCGAGGACGTCGAGACCGGAGCGACCGCAGTGCTCGTGCGGGTCGGAGAGTGCTTCGCATTCGGGCGGAGTCGCGATCACGCGCTCGGATCCGAACCCCTCGTCGAACAGATCCTCGGCGCAGCGACGGTGTCGGATGCCCGAGCGTTGCTGGACTGCGAGATCGCGGTGGGTCGCATCGAAGACAGCCGGTGGACCATCTCCGCATCGACCCTCCCGTACCGAAGCGGGCGCAATCTCCACCCCGTCTTCGGTCACGAGATCCGCACCCGAGACACAACATTCGACGGAACGTCCATCACCCGTCGGTGGCGTTCCGTCCACCCGACCCCGAGGGGTGACACATGACGTTCACGAGTATTCCCATCGTCGATGTGCATGCGCTGGTGTCCGGCGACGAAACCGGACGCGACGCCGTCGTCGCCGAACTCGGGCGCGCCGCGCGAGAAGTCGGCTTCGCGCAGATCGTCGGACACGGAGTCGACCCCATCCTCGTCGACGGATTGAAGGACGCGGCCGAACGCTTCTTCGCTCTTCCCGACGACGCGAAAATGGATGTGTACATTGGCAATTCCACCAACCACCGCGGCTACGTGCCGCCCGGTGAGGAAGTGTTCGCCGGAGCCACACCGGACCACAAGGAAGCATTCGACCTGTCGATCGACCTTCCGTCCGATCATCCCGAATATCTCGCCGGCAACCCGCTGCTCGGCCCGAACCAGTGGCCCGACCTGCCGGACTTCGACGAGCCCGTGAATGCGTACTACGAATCCGTCTTCGCTCTGGGACGTGTGTTGTTGCGTGCCTTTGCCGAAGCACTCGGCGAGGCGGCGGATCGGTTCGACCGCTATGTGACCACGCCGCCTGCTCAGCTTCGAATGATCCACTATCCCTACGATCCCGACGCCTCGGACCGTCCCGGCATCGGTGCCCACACCGACTACGAGGTGTTCACTCTTCTGCTCCCCACGGCGCCGGGACTCGAGGTCCTCAACGCCGACGGCGACTGGATCGACGTGCCCTACCGCGAGGATGCCTTTGTCCTGAATATCGGTGACCTGCTGGAGATCTGGACCAACGGAGTATTTACAGCGACGTCACATCGGGTGCGTAAGGTTGCCGAGGAACGTTACTCGTTCCCCTTGTTCTTCAACGTCGATCACGACACCCGGGTCGACCCGCTGGAGAGGTTCGTCGACGCCGACGGACCGCGCTACGGCGGAGTCACTGCCGGCGAGCACCTGTTCGCCCAGACGGCCCAGAGCTTCACCTATCTCCGCAAGCGGCTCGCCGCGGGCGAGATCACCCTTCCCGACAATGCACGCCCCCTCTACTCGCTCGGACGCGAAGCCCAACGCAGCGCTCCTGCCGTCTGACCCTCTCCATACGGAGCAGCCATGATCATCATCGGTGTCGCCGTGTGCCTCGTCGTTCTCCTCGGGGCCGGCTTCTACTCCACCCGCAAGGTCCGCGGACAGGCCGGGAACTTTCTTCTCGCAGGTCGCTCGCTCGGTGCCCCTGTCCTTGCCGTCCTGCTCATGTCGCAGGTCATCGATTCCAACGCGACCCTCGGTTCCGCCGACCTCGCGGCCGGATTCGGATTCTGGGCGGGTGCGGCGATGCCGCTGGGTGTCGCATCGAGCGTGCTGCTCGTCGGACTGTTCTTCGCGAAGCGCCTACGCGCGACGGGCGTCGTGACCCTGCCCGAGTTCTTCGCCCGCCGCTTCGGCCGCAGCACCGAGATCACCGCGTCCGTGCTCACGGTCGGCAGCTTCGGCATCCTCCTCGCCGGCAACCTCGTCGCCCTGGGCTACCTGCTCCAGTACTTCCTCGGCCTGAACTACACGGCGGCGGTGCTGGTGATCATCCCGTTCGTGCTCGCCTACACGGTGGCCGGCGGCATGTTCGCCAGCGTCTACACCGGCATGGTCCAGTTCGCGATCATGGCCGTCGGTATCGTCTCGCTCCTCGTGTGGACGGCCTTCGGACCCGGCTTCACCCACGGGGACGGCCTCGGCATCGGCGATCTCGGACAGCTCACCGATCCGGCGCAGGGGGCCGCGGTCAACTGGGCCACCATCGTCGCTCTCGGTCTCGGCAACCTCGTCGCGATCGACCTGATGCAGCGCGTGTTCTCCGCCAAGTCCCCGGTCGCTGCGCAGCGCGCCTGCTTCTCTGCGGCGACCGGCATTCTCGTCCTGTGTGTGCCGCTGTCCTTCGTGGCCCTTGCTGCCGTGTCGATCGTCGGTGACAGCGCAGCCGACGCCCCGATCCTCTACGTTCTGCTGGGCGAGTACACGCCGCAGTGGTTGTCGATCCTTGTGCTCTCCGGTCTGGTGACGGCTTCGCTGACCACGATCAGTGGTGTGCTGCTGTCCACCGCGACGGTTCTGGTGCGCAACGTCTTCCGCGTAGGCGGCGAGAACGCCGCGATGTCGTCGGACGTCATGAAGGCCACCCGCCTGCTCATGCTGCCGATGGCTGCCTTCGGTGCCCTCGTCGCGCTGCGGGTCCCGCAGACCGGCATCCTGCTCACCCTCACCTTCGACCTGCTGCTCGCCTCGCTGGTAGTGCCGTTCATCCTCGGACTGTTCTGGTCGCGCGGTGACGGTCGCGCTGTGGCTGCCGCAGCGATCGCCGGTATCACGGTGCGCGCCGGCTTCTTCGTCCTCACCCCCACGATCTACGGCGTCGACAACACCCTGCTGTACATCCCGAACTCTCTGGTCACCTCGAGCGTCGACGGCTGGACGACCTTCATCGGCTTTCTCGTCTCGCTGGTCGCGTACGTGACCGTGGCGCTGGTGCGCAGCCCGGTCCCCGCGATCACGGCGCCGGAGCCCGTCGTAGTCCCCGTGAAGCAGCCGGCTGCGGTGTAGTTCGCGCGCCGAACCGGGGTTCGCCACCGCAACACGCGGGGCGAGCCCCGGTTCACCGCGTCAGAGATCGACGAGTGTTTCGATGTCCTGAACGAGGGAGAACAGGGGAGCGCACTGTTTCTCGGAAGGAATCGGTTCGTTGTCGTAGGGGAAGTGCAACCACGAGCTGACGAGAACGCCGAATTTCGTGTCCAGGATGATCGCGCAATCGTTGCGGTCATGCTGGAGGAGCGCTCTCCTGCTATTGATCGTGATCTCGGTGGAGATATCGCGGTCGCGCTCGAGATATTCCTCGTAGGAGACATTGCCGGCGAGGAAAGTGATCGCGTAGGAATCCTTGTGGTCGGTCGTCTGGGCGAAGCTCTTCCATGAGCAGCTGATGAATGTGTACGTGCCGAAGGGAAGATCGGTGAGATCCTTGCTACGGTCGTCGAAACCTCTTTCGAGAAGTATCTCCATCGGAACATCCAGGCACGGATCGAAAGTGATGTCAGGTCGTTCCGAATCGTCGACGACGCGAGGCGTACGTACGGTCGTGGCGACCTCCATCATGATTCGTCCTGCGTCGACTTCTCGGTCCACCGAATCCTCGATCCGCTCGACGAAGCTTCTGGTCCGGCTGCATCGTGCGTCGTCCGTCATCGGCTGCATCTCGCGTGTGAGGTTGTGGTGCTTGATGCTGATCAGGCCGAATCGGGTGCTCATCGATATCTCGCAGCTGTTTGTTACGTTCGGGTCGAACTTGACGAGGGCGGGACGACCGCTGACTGTTGTCTCGGTGGTGTTCTCGGGGTCCCGCTTGTAGGCTTCGTCGAGCGTCCTGTTCGACGCCAGCAGGTACAGGTCGAACCAACCCGTATCGTTACTGTCCGGGGGAATGCTGTCGAAGGTGCACAGGATCGACGTGTAACCACCGGAGGTGTGCTCGGACTTCTGCCCGGTGGAGAGGTCGACACGTTCCGCACGGAAGGCCTCCTCCGGAATGTCCGCACATGGATCGAATGTGATTTGTGCATGCACTTCCGGGTCGACCGCTTTCGGTGTGTCGTTGGTGGGAAACACGCCTTCGGCCGCGATCGATGCCGGCCCTGGAGAATGGCTGCATCCCGCAACAAGAATCACTGTTATTGCAACTGCCGTCACCGACTTCGTGACGACTGTCGTCCACCTACGCACGTGACCCCCCGATCCGTTTCTGCCGGCGGGACGTTAGCACGTTCCTTCCTCAGCCCCGCACGGCGCAGTGATTGCTTGCGCGCCGCACCGGGGTTCGCTACCGCAACACGCGGGGCGAACCCCGGTTCACCGCGTCAGCTTCGCGGCGCGACGCGCAGCCTGCCGGAGTCTCTCCGTCACGACGTCGAACCGTTCCAACTCCGCCCACGTCCAGCGCACCACTTCGTAGCCCGCGTCGCGGATCGCGTCCTGCCGGAGCTTCTCGTCGAACACGTCGCGCGGGTCGGAATACTTGATCCGCCCGTCGAACTCGCCGACGACGCCGTTCTCCCAGAAGAAGTCGACGCGATAGCGCCGCCCGTTCCCGCCCACGATCTCGTACTGGAGGATCGGTCGCGGCAGTCCTGCTTCCGCAATGCGTAGACGCGACAGCGATTCGCCCGCACTCTCGCTGCGACCGTCCAGAAACGGCACCACTGTGCGGGCACGAGCCAGGCCGTGGCGGGTCCGGGCATCGGCCAGCGCCCGCGAAACCTGTTCACGCATACCGGGGTACAGGCGAAGAGCGGAATCGCCTGCGATGACGGCCTGCTCCTTCGGGAGCGTGCGCGCGAGGTCGACGACGGTGCGGGCAATCGACGTGACGGCTACTCCGTCGACGACCACCACGTCGTCGCCGAGTTCGGTCGGATGCACGTGGATCTGCGAGGTGACACGACCGCGCCGCGTGGCGGGCCGGGAGATGTGGACGAGGTCGAGCGGTACGTCCCACAGTTCGAGGCCGTGCAGTGCCGCCGCCGACACGTGGCTGAGCGCCTCGTCGGGACCGAGCGTCGCTCCGACATGCCGGGCACGGACACGGTGGACGCCGACGGGTCCGATCGCGTCGACGTCACAGCGGTGCAGATAGCAGCCGCGTCCGACCCGTACGAGTGAGCCGGTGCGAACGGCAGTGCGGATCTCGGTGTCCGAGAGACCCGCGACGGCGAGCGAGGCGTTGGTGAGGATGTTCGGATCAGTCACAACGACGATCCTGCGCGGTACGACACTCACCGAACCCGCGACGATCTCCCGATCCGGGGCACCTGTGGATCGATCGCGGGGTTGGGGACAAACTCCTGTTGGGAGNGGTTCGCGCGTGCTACAGCGGCGGCGAACCCCGGTTCGGCGCGTTTCTCGCTTCCTCGAAGACGATGTCCCCGAGGAGGGTGCACTGCTCCACCGCGGGAGGCGGCTGCATGTTTGGGGATCATGACGCCCCTCGCCGGGATGGGTAGTGGTGAATCCATGGCACTCCCGGTGGGGACGTCGAGAGGGAACGGCAGTCGTGTGTCGGACGCCGAACGTCCGTCGACCCTGTTCGCGCGCCGAACCGGGGTTCGCTGCCGTAACACGCGGGGCGAGCCCCGGTTCACCGCGTCAACGACCGGTCCGTGAACGACCCTCTGTTGTGAGCCAGATCACCAGGGCTGAAGCGGCTGTCCGTTTCCGCAGGTCACCAGGCAATGACACGCTGTTCGCCGCGGGGTCTGGGTCTCGATGTGATCCAGAAGCCATGGAGTCGTGGAAACACAATCGCTACCGTTGATGGCGATCGAGTGCCCGAAACGGGCGAATGGAAGTGAGAGATCATGGGCAGTTCTCCGGCCCCTGAACGAATTGCCGAATACCCCAGACCTTCGCACACCCTCCTTCATCTCACCGATACACACCTCGTCGGTGGAGACGAACTCCTCTACGGCACCGTCGACGCCGACACCCGCCTCGGCCTGATCCTCGACGACATCCGTGCCTCCCGGGTCCGACCCGACGCCCTGGTGTTCACCGGCGACCTCGCCGATCGCGGCCAGCCCGACGCCTACCGCAAGCTCCGCGGACTCGTCGAACCACTGGCCGCAGCGCTCGACGCCGCGATCGTGTGGGCGATGGGCAACCACGACGACCGCGCGACCTTCCGTGAAGAGCTGCTCGACGAAGCGCCTCTCGGCGCACCGATCGACGCCGTCCACACCGTGGGCGGACTTCGGATCGTCAGCCTCGACACCTCGGTCCCGGGCCATCACCACGGTGAGGTGACCGACGACCAGCTCGCCTGGCTCGCCGACGAACTCTCGACACCCGTCCCGTTCGGTACCGTTCTCGCACTGCATCATCCGCCCGTGCCGAGCGTGTTCGACATGGCTGTCCTCGTCGAACTGCGCGACCAGGCCGGTCTCGCCGAAGTGCTGCGCGGCACCGATGTCCGCGCCATCCTCGGCGGTCACCTGCACTACTCGACCTCGGCCACGTTCGCGGGCATCCCGGTGTCCGTAGCTTCGTCGACCTGCTACACGCAGGACCTGAACGTCCCGGTCGGTTCGCAGCGCGGGCACGACGGCGCGCAGGGTTTCAACCTCGTGCACGTCTATCCCGACACGATCGTGCACTCCGTGGTGCCCAGCGGAAGTTACGCCACCGCCGGGCAGCCCCACACGGCCGAGGACGCGGCGCGGCGTCTGGCCGAAGCCGGCATCCGCATCCCCGAGAACCCCGACCTCACCGTTCGGATCTAACCGACGTCCGGTCGGCCCGGGTGGCCGGTCTCCCAGGGTGCCGGGATCGGGTAGTACCGCTCCAGGAACTGCGTGACCTTCGCGGTGCGCAGCTCCAGGTCGACCTCGGGCGTGCTGCCGTCGTTGAGGCAGAACAGGTCGAGATTGCGGCGCGCCAGGATCGTGTCCAGATGTCGCAGACCGGACTTCACAGTGGTGTCGACGTACTCCACCTTCGCCGTGGTCTGCTGCACCGCGCGGCCGGTCAGCAGCGTGTAGTAGTGGTAGAAGGAGTTCGTCACCGAGATGTTGTCGGCCGCCCGGAACGGGCTCGCCGCCGTCGCAGCGAACTCGTCCCCGAACTCGCGTTCCATCTCCGCCATGATCGACCTGCGCAACGGGACCGGGGTGTGTTCGAGGTGCCGAGTGATGGTGACCCCGAAGCGATCCTGCAGGAGCTTGCGGTTCATGCGGGCGGAGTTCTCGAATCCGCTGCGCGACGGGTCGTTCCGACCCAGCCCGATCCGCACGTCGCACTCGATGAACTTGCTGACACCCCCGCCGGAGAAGAACAGGCTCGGGCTCACCCGGCGACCGAAGAACATGTCGTCGTTCGAGTACAGGAAGTGCTCGGACAGCCCCGGGATGTGGTGCAGTTGCGACTCGACCGCCATCGAGTTGTAGGTGGGCAGCGCCGACGGGTCGGCGAAGAACTCCTCGCTCCGCACGAACGTCACACGCGGATCGTCGGCGAGCCACGCCGGTCGCGGCGAGTCGGTGGCGACGAAGATCCGCCGCACCCACGGCGCGTACATGTGGACCGAACGCAGGGCGTACTTGAGTTCGTTGATCTGCCGGTAGCGCGCCGGCGAGTCGTCACCTTCGCCGACGACGTAGTTCTGCATCAGTTTCGCGCGCTTGGCCTGGAACGACTTCGACGACCCGTCCACCCACGAGAACACGAGGTCGATCTCGAACGGGATGTCGCCGGGGTGGCGGTCGAACATGCCCTCGATCGTGGGCCACAGCTGTCCGTACCGCTCGACCGTCGTCCGGCGCATCTCGTCGCGCAGGGCGATCGTGCGGGTGAGGGCGTTCGGGCGAGGCATGATCACCTCGTCGTCGGTGTAGGTCCACAGTTCGATGTCGACTCCGTTCGACGCGCCGTACCGCATCCCGCTGGTCAGTTCGACGCGCGGGCGGAACAGCCGGAACACGCGGTCCTTCCTGTCGCGTGAGAGACGTCCGTCCGACACCGGAACCGGGCGTCGCTTGGAGCCGACAGCCTTCGAGTAGAACGGCTCGTCGGCGCATCCCTCGGCGAGCGCGGCACGCAATCTCTTCTGATCGGCACGGTCGATCGCCAGGATCGGGCGGTCGCTGTCGTCGCGGACGAGCAGGTAGTCGATGTGCGCCCGGTCGAGGACGCGGCGCAGGAGCAGTACGTCCTCGATCCGAGCCTCGTCGGGCGTCGTGGTGGTGATCGGGATGGCGTAGCGATCCTCGAACCACACCACTTCCTCGTGCCTCGCGGGGCCGCGGACGGTGGCACGGTCGAGCGGCGGAGCGTCTCCGACCTGCTGGGAAAGGGAGACGTAGGGAGCGTTGTAGGGGGCCGGCGTGTGCGTCGGAATCTCCTTTCGCGGGTCGGGGCAGGAAAGGCTCATTTTAACGCCGATCTGAGCTAAGTTCCCGGGTCGGTGATGTGACGATCCGATGAATGCCGACGCCGACGGTCTCGACGGGGTCGAGATCCCGAGGTGTAACCTGTGCGCAGGACTCGACACGGGGTGCCGGACACGGCTGAGAGAACACCCGTCGAACCTGATCTCGATTATGCGAGCGAAGGGATGCCGAGCCGGCGCCAGGCCACAGGTCTGTCGCCCTCACGCACCCTTCCCCACACAGGGAAGGCACAGAAGATGTCATTGCAGAACCAGGTCGTCCTCGTCACCGGTGCCGGGCGCGGCCTCGGCCACAGAATCGCGCAGGCGTTCGCCGACGAAGGAGCCGCCGTCGTCCTCGATTACCGGCGCAGCGGCGAGGGCGCTCACGAACTGGCCGACAAGATCGGACCCGAGCGGGCCGTCGCTCTGAAGGCCGATGTCACCGACCGCGCCGAGGTCGAAGCGCTGTTCGCGCGGGCCCGCGAGCACTTCGGACGTCCCGTCACCACGGTCGTCAACAACGCCCTGCCCGACTTCTCGTTCAACGGCGACGCCCGCGTCAAGGCGGACGAGATCGGATACGCCGAATTCGGTGCCCAGTTCGACGGGGTCGTCGGTGGTGCCGTCAACGTCATCCAGGCCGCGCTGCCGGGCATGCGGGAAGCCGGCGGCGGCAGCGTCGTCAACATCGGCACCAACCTGTTCCAGCACCCCGTCGTCCCGTACCACGACTACACCGCCGCCAAGGCCGCGCTGCTGTCGCTGACCCGCACCTTCGCCGCCGACCTCGGCCCCGACGGGATCCGCGTCAACATGGTCTCCGGTGGGCTGCTGCGCACGACCGACGCATCGTCGGCGACCCCCGAAGCGGTGTTCGACCTCATCGCGTCGTCGACGCCGCTGCGGAAGGTCACCACCCCCGAGGATTTCGCGGCCGCGGTGCTGTTCTTCGCCTCCGACTGGTCGCGGGCCGTCACCGGGCAGAACCTGGTGGTCGACGGGGGACTGGTGATGAACTGATGACCGGACCACGCACCCTCCACCTCAACGCCTTCCTCTACGGCGTCGGGCACCACTCGGCGGCATGGCGCCATCCCGACTCCGCCGCCGAACGCATCGGCGACATCACGTATTTCGAGGAACTCGCCCGCACCGCCGAACGAGGACGCCTCGACGCCGTGTTCTTCGCGGACGGTCACAGCGTCAACCCGAAGTACACGGCGGGCACCACCTGGTTCCTCGAACCCCTCACCGCGCTGGCGGCCATGGCGCGCGCGACCGAGCACATCGGTCTGGTCACCACCGTTTCTGCAAGCTTCTTCACGCCGTTCCACGCGGCACGGATGCTGGCCTCGCTCGACCACATCAGTGGTGGCCGCGTAGGAGCCAACATCGTCACCTCGATGTTCGACGAGGAAGCGCGCAACCACGGATTCGACGCGCTCCCGCCGCACACGGAGCGATATGCCCGGGCGGAAGAGTTCATCGAAGTGCTGTGCGCACTGTGGGATTCGTGGGACGACGGCGGTGCCCTCGTCGACCGGGTCGGCGGCAGGTTCCTGGACTCCTCCGCGATCCGTCCGATCCATCACCGGGGCAAGCACTTCCGCGTCGACGGTCCCCTGACCGTGCCGCGGTGCCCGCAAGGCCGACCCGTGCTGTTCCAGGCGGGGGCGTCGGAGACCGGGCGCAACCTGGCGGCCCGCCACGCCGAGGCCGTCTACTCCGTCGCGTGGGACATGACCGCGGCGATCGAGTACGCCACCGACCTGCGCGCGCGGATCGCCGCGGCCGGCAGGGATCCCGGTACGGTCGCCATCCTGCCCGGGCTCGTCACCTACGTCGGTCGCAGCGAGGAGGAGGCGTGGGCGAAGAAGGCGGAACTCGATGCGCTCCTCGACGTAGATGCTGCCATCACCCAGCTCGGCGTGTTCACGGGTCAGGACTACACCGGCCACGACCTCGACGCTCCCGTCGCCGACCTGCCACCCATTGAGGAGTTCACCGGGCCGCAGGGGCGCTACGCGACGGTGCAGCGCATCATCGAGACCCGCCGTCCCACCCTGCGCGAACTGCTCGGCTACCTCGCCGCGGGTGGTGGTCACGCGACGATGATCGGCACCCCCGAGTCCGTCGCCGACAGCATCGAGGAGTGGTTCAGCGCGGGTGCCTGCGACGGCTTCAATCTGATGTGCCCCGCCTATCCGGATTCCCTCGACGACTTCGTCGACCTCGTCGTCCCGGAACTGCAGCGTCGCGGCCTGTTCCGGACCGAATATCCCGGCTCGACCCTGCGCGACTCGCTCGGTCTGAAGACGGTATAGCGGAGCGCGAAGCGGTCATCGGAGCGGGTTGTAGCGCGCGCCGATGACCGTTTCGCGCTCCAGAGCAGCCCGACGTGCCTGCTGCCGACGACGTGCGCGCTCGAACCGATCGACGACGACGTGGAATCGCGACAGCTCCGCCCAGTTCCAGCGGATCACCTCCAGCCCGAGATCCCGTAGCGCATCCTCGCGCTCCTTCTCAGCGAGCAGATGGTGGCGCTCGGTGTACTTTCCGGCACCGTCGAACTCGCCGACGATGCCGAGTTCGCGCCACAAGAAGTCCACGCGGTACCGGCGTCCGTCACGAACGACGATCTCGTGCTGCAGGTCGGGCATCGGTAGACCCGCCTCGATCATGTGCAGCCGCGACAGCGACTCCCCGACACTCTCGCTCCGGCCGTCGACGAGGCGCGCGATCGACTCCGCCGCGACGATCCCGGTCCTACCTCGACATACAGCAAGGATCCGGGGCAGGTCGAGATGCGCCGTCGGATCCGCACGCAACGCCGAATCGCCGATGACGAGAGCACGCGGACGCGACAGCGTGCGCGCGACGTCGACGACGGTACGAGCGAGCGACGTGACGCGCAGACCGTCCACCTCGACGACGTCACCGTCCAGGTCGGAGGTGTGGATGTGCAGGTCGTCGCTCACCCGGCAGCTGCGCGTCGGTGGGCGCGTGACGTGGATCCGTCCCAGCGGCGCGTCCCAGACGTCGAGGCCGTGGACGACCGCGGCCGTCACATGACTGAGCGCCTCGTCGGCGTCGAAGCGGGAGCCGACGAGGCGTGCCCGGGCGAGATGAACTCCGGCGGGGCCGAGGGCGTCGACGTCCTCTCGTGTCATGTACGTGCCGCGGGCGATCCTGACGAGCTCGCCATGCCGGAGTCGTGTGCGCACCGCACGATCCGATATGCCGGCCTCGGCGAGCATTGCTCTCGTCCACACCTGTCGGGTCATGGACCCGATCTTCGGGCACGGCCGGACCCGTTCCGGGGCCGTCGCACTCCGATCGCCTCGGTCTGTGGAGAACTCGAATGCCTGTGGACAATCACATGTTCTGGCCGTACCTGGTCACCGGCCGCCGGTACGATCAGCCTCCCGGCGTCGGCGCGGGTGCGCTCTCCTCCGCTCCGGGAGCCCGTGCCGGATCGCCCGGCGGCTGATAGCTCGAGCCGTAGAAGATCGGCAGGATGCCCTTGACGAGGGTCAGCGCCGAACCTTCACCCGACGGCACCGTCGACAGATTCGTCGCGATGACGATCGTCAGGTCGGTCTTCGGATCGTGGCCCATGAAGGTCATGAAGCCCGGAAGCTGCCCGTCGTGTCCGAGCAGCGGACCGAACTGGGCCATGCCGAGGCCGTAGCCGGCGGTTCCGCCGCCCACCGACTGCACGCTGTCGAGCCGGGTCTGCTGCATCTGCTCATCGAGCAGACCGCCCCCGACCAGCGCCTTCACGTAGGTGGTCATGTCGTCGACGGTGGAGATCGCAGCGCCCGCGGTCCACGTCCACGACGGGTTGTCATCGGTCACGTCGTTCGGCTTCAACGTTCCTGCAACTGCTGCGGCCTGCTCGTCCTCCGGCAGTGCGAAGGTGTCGATGGTGGAGACGTTGGTGCCGAACATGTAGCCCTGCGGATGCGGATCGGGAATGGAGGAGTCGTCGTTCGCCGGGAACGAGGTGTCCGCCAGTCCGAGCGGGACGAAGATGCGTTCGTCGAACGCCTCCGCGATCGGCATGCCGGTCAGTTCTTCCACGACGAGTCCGAGCAGCACCGTATTCGTATTGCTGTATTCGAACTGCTCACCGGGTGGGAAGTTCACGGGATAAGAGAACGCGATCTCGAGCAACTCCTCCGGCGTCCACGCCTTCTCGGGCTCGCGGTCCAACGTCGCGTTGAACTCCGGGTCGAAACTGTAGCTGTACAGGCCGCTCCGCATCTCGGCGAGCTGTGCGATCGTGATCGTGTCGCCGTTCGGGACACCGTCGACGTACTTCGAAATCGGGTCGTCGAGCGACAGGCGACCTTCCTGCACCAACTGAAGGACGGCGGTGACCGTCATCGTCTTCGTGTTGCTGCCGATCCGGAAATGGTCGTCGGCGGAGATCGGGTCGTCGGTGTCGATGGTGGAGGTTCCGAAGGTGCCGGTCCAATCACCGCGGTCGGGGGAGCTGATCTGTACTACCGCGCCGGGAATGGCGTTGTCGCGCATCAACTGTTCGACGGTCGATTCCAGTTCGGCCACGTACTCGGGCCGAGCTTGATCGGAGGAGGTCGGCGACGGTGTGGATTCGGGCTCGGTGGTATCGGAACTGCACGCCGAAGCGGTCAGTACGGCCACCGTCAGGAGCGACGCTGCGAGTGTCTTCATCAATCGTCTGCTTTCGGGATCGGTGGTCCCCGAAAGAACAGGGGACTCTGTGATGGTGTCACGAATTCGGACATTTCCCGCTGTCGAGGTGAATTTTTCACCCCTTCCGAACGATTCCGCTCGCAGTGTCCCTCATGTCATCCTGGAACAGGACCGAATCCGCGTTCGGGAGGTCGAATCATGAAGGCACTGGTGTTCCACGGGCCGGGGAAGCGATCCTGGGAGGACGTTCCCGACGCGACGATCCAGGACAGTACCGATGCCGTGGTGCGCGTCGACGCCGTCACCATCTGCGGCACCGACCTGCACATCCTCGGGGGGGATGTGCCCGAGGTGACCGACGGCCGGATCCTCGGCCACGAGGCCGTCGGCACCGTGGTCGAGGTGGGGGACGGAGTGCAGACACTCGCTCCCGGCGACCGAGTGCTCGTCTCGTGTATCACCGCGTGCGGTACGTGCCGCTTCTGTCGCGAGAGCCGGTACGGGCAGTGCCTCGGAGGCGGCGGCTGGATCCTCGGGCACCTGATCGACGGCACCCAGGCCGAATTGGTCCGAGTTCCGTACGCCGACAATTCGACCCACCGCATTCCCGACGGCGTGAGCGACGAGCAGATGCTCATGCTCGCCGACATTCTGCCCACCTCCTACGAGGTCGGCGTACTCAACGGCTGTCTTCGACCGGCCGACGTCGTCGTCGTCATCGGAGCCGGACCCATCGGACTCGCCGCGATCCTCGCCGCACGACTGTTCAGCCCGAGCCGCATCGTCGCCGTCGACCTCGCCGACAGTCGCCTCGACGCGGCGAAGGCGTTCGGGGCTAACGTCGTGGTCAACAGCGGTCGCGACGACGTGGCGGCCGTCGTCCGAGATCTCACGGGAGGTCTCGGCGCCGATGTCACCGTGGAGGCCGTCGGCTATCCCGAAACGTTCGAGCAGGCGGTCGCGCTCGCTCGGCCGTGCGGACACGTCGCGAACATCGGCGTGCACGGCAAACCTGCGACCCTGCACCTCGAGGACATCTGGATCAAGAACCTGACGATCACCACCGGCCTGGTCGACACCTACTCGACGCCCACACTGATCGGTCTCGTGAGCAGTGGTCAGCTCGACACGTCGCCGATGATCACGCACCGGTTCGCGCTCGACGAGTTCGAACAGGCCTACGACGTGTTCTCTCGCGCCGGCGAAACCGGTGCGTTGAAGGTGCTCCTCACCGCCGGTTCGTGACCGGCTCTGCCTTCACTCCTGCTGGTTGACCACATCGAGAAGCTGCTGGATCTGCTCCGACTCGACCCCTGGAGCGAATCCGGCGAGGCGACCGAGCGGCATCGACGCTGCCATCTTCAGAACACTCTCGTCGACCCCGACGTCGCCGCCGAGCGAACCGAACGCCTGCAGGACGATCTCGGCGGCCGCGGGGTTCTGGAACAGTTCTCCGAGAGACGATTCCATCGTCAGCGGAATTCGCACCGCGTCGCCCGTCACGTCGACGGTGAGCGTCTGCCGGATGTCGCGGCTCGACGCACCGATGTCGATGCTGTACGTGCCACCTTCGACCACCCAGGAATCGACGCGGGTGTCCCAGTAGGCGAGGTCGTCGCGTCGGATACTCACGGTCACACGTTGCGATTCGCCGGAATCCAGACGGACCTTGGTGAAGCCCTTCAACTCTCGCGGCGCCCGAGCAACGGACGAACCGGGTGCACCGGCGTACACCTGCACGACCTCGGCGCCCGCACGCCCACCCGTGTTGGTGACGGTGACGTGCACCGTGAGATCGCCGTCGGATTCCACAGCGGCATCGGAGTATTCGAACGTCGTGTACGACAAGCCGTGACCGAAGGGGAAGGACACGTCGAGGCGACGCGCGTCGTACGAGCGGTATCCGACGAACAATCCTTCTCCGTACCGCACGTGGCCGTGTTCGCCCGGGAAGTTCGTGTGCGCCGGGGTGTCCTCGAGCCGGATCGGGACGGTCTCCGCGAGGCGGCCGCTCGGATTCGCGTGCCCGTAGAGCACGTCGGCGACGGCGCCCCCACCGGCCTGCCCGAGCAGCCACCCTTCCACGATCGCAGGAACACGGTCGGCGAAGCCGCTGAGCCGCACGACACCGCCGTTCGACAACACGACGACGACGTTCGGGTTCGCCGTCAGCACAGCATCGAGCAGCGCGGTTTGACGCTGCGGGAGTTCGAGGTCGTCGCGGTCGAAACCTTCGGATTCGAGTTCGGCGGGTAGACCGAGGAACACGACCGCGATATCGGCGTCTGCGGCACGCTTCACTGCCTCATCGACGAGTTCGGCCGAGTCCGATCCGTCGAGCGCGTAACCGGCGGCGAAGGGAACGTCCCGGCCGGACAGCGACCGGATCTCGTCGAGCGCGTTGTCGAGGCGCGTCGGTTCGATCCGGGACGATCCAGCGCCCTGGTAGCGCGGCGTGCGGGCCAGTTCGCCGATCACCGCAATGTTCGCGCCGGTGGCGAGGGGGAGCAGGTCGTTCTCGTTGCGGAGCAGCACGATGCTCTGCGCGGCCACCTCGCGTGCGAGGGCGTGATGGGCATCGGCGTCGAAGGTCGCGCCGGGATCGGACGCAGCGACGGCCTTCTGCACCAGTTCGATCACCCGCGCGGCTGCCGTGTCTAGGACCGATTCGTCGACCGTGCCCGCCCGTACGGCCGCGACGATCTCGGCGTCCGTACGACCTCCTGTGGACGGCATCTCGAGATCCAGACCTGCCGCGAGGGACGCGACGCGGTCGTCGACAGCACCCCAGTCGCTCACCACCAGACCCTCGAAACCCCACTCGCCGCGCAGGACGTCGGTGAGCAGCCACGGGTTACGGGACGAGTACACCCCGTTGATCCGGTTGTACGAGCACATCACCGTCCACGGCTGCGCGTCGCGCACGACCCGCTCGAAGGCCCGCAGATAGATCTCCCGCAGTGGCCGCGGGTCGACGTCGGCGGAGACCCGCATCCGGTCGGTCTCCTGGTTGTTCGCCGCGAAGTGCTTGAGCGACGCGCCGACACCCTGCGACTGCATGCCGTGCACGAGCGCAGCGCCCAGAACACCCGAGAGCAGCGGATCTTCCGACAGGTACTCGAAGTTCCGGCCGCACAAGGGGGAGCGCTTGATGTTGATACCGGGCCCGAGCAGGACACCGACCTGCAGTGCGCGGGCCTCCGCGCCCAACGCCGCGCCGACGCGCTCGAGCAACTCCGGGTCGAAGGAACACCCCAGCGCGACGGCAGGCGGGAAGCAGGTCGCGGGCACGGACGAGTGCAGACCGAGATGGTCGCCCTCGGCGGTCTGCTTCCGCACACCGTGCGGCCCGTCGGTGAGCATGATCGAGGGGATGTTCTCGCGCGCAACCGGTTCGGTGTGCCAGAAGTCGAGGCCGCTGGTGAGCGACGCCCTCTCCTCGACGGTCAGTCGCGCCACGATCTCGAGGGGTGAGCGGAGGGCCGGTTCGGTCATGAGACTCCTTCTCCAAGCGCGGTCGGATCCATCCTGGTCGAGTCTCGATCATGTCCGATCGCGCCGGTGAAGGCGCGGGCAAGTTCCTCCATCACGTGCGGCCACGGAATCCGCTCCTGCTCGAGGCGGAGTCGTTCCACGCGCAACCGCGTGAAGACCTCATTTTCCGCGGGCGTCAGTCGCATCGGCACGTGCGAGCTGGGGGACGGTTCCTCTACCGCGAGAGCACTCCACGCTTCCAGGGTGTGGAGGTCCATGAGGAAACTGCGCACGTCAGGCAGGTAAGCGCGGAAACGGTCGAGAATCACGAAGCCGTGCGTGTCGAGATCACCCCAGTAAACGACATCCGAGTCGGCGAGCCAGGATAGTGCGGCCAGTTCGTGCACTGCGTAACCACTGCCGTGTACGGCCACGGTGCCCGGCAGATCAGGCAGCGCATGGAGGCCCTCTTTGTTCTCGAGGACCAGTATGCGCTCCGGGTGGAGCGGCAACTCGGCGAGCTCGTCCAGCGGCGCTGCACAATGTCGCGGTGCCGTGGGTAGCAAGGTGCGGTCACAAACCGCAATTTCGCACAATCGAGGCACCGAACGCACACCGAGGTCACGATTCCCCACAGCGCCTTCGAGAAGTACCTCGACCAGTCCGCGATGCCGCGAAATCCACTTGGTATCCACACCGGGCACCGGAAGCTGCCGAATGAAAACGTCCGAAGCCGGATGGTCGGCCAGCCACCGGACCACGCCGACAAGGCGCACGAAGTCGGCTTCGCCGAGTTCGAGCCACCGTGAAAGCGTCGAGCCGATCGCGTCGGCAAGCGCGGGGGTACCGGGTGCCAGAATCTCCACCAACTGCACCCGCCGGGCGGTGAGCCTGTGCCATTCGGACATCCGGCCTGCCGCGGCGGCAATCTCACCGGGACCTGCAAACACGACCCGCACCGGCACATCCTGCGTGCCGAAGCTCGGCCAGCGCCGCGTCTCCCAGTGCACGCGACCGATTCCGCGGTGCATCTGCCAGGCGCGCACCCATGCGACCACGGCGTCGGGATCCTCCGCGACCTGCCGTTCCGAGGGTGGGTGCAACGCAATCGACAGTGAATCGGATTCGGCTGCAATTGGATCGGCCACCCACTTGCTGCGACGATTCCGGTAGGCCGTCTCTGCCCTGGTACTTACGGCTGACGGCGGCACGCACACTGTACTCACTCGCGGGGCTCCTCCGCGCTGCGGATCGGCAACAAGGCCAGCTGCGAGTACTTCTTGTCCCTGATGCTCACCGCGGCCACCCCATCAATGTAATCGTCGAGGGTTTGCAGCAACTTCAGCGGCGTCGCGAGCACCATATGGAAACCGAATCGGGTGAACACGTCGAGTGCTCGCCGCGTGTACGCAGGATCTGCACGGTCGAATGCCTCGTCGAGGATCACCGTGCCGTAGCGCGGCAACTCTTCCCCCGATGCCGCCAGCTGATAGCGCAGGGCGGCGGCGAGACAGAAGAACACCAGTTTCTGGGCCTGCCCACCCGACAGGCCGGAGCTGGAGTCGTGGAAATTGACGTCCACGCCCTCCCCGTCGACCTCGACTCCGATGAAGCCGACGTGCAGGCGGGTGTCCAGTACCAACTGCCGCCAGCGCCGGTCGGCGGGTTCGCCCGAGTCGAGGCGTTCGAGGATCCGCTCCATCTGTTCGAACCGTTGCTCGGCGGCGACCCGGTCCTCTTCCTTGAACGAGCCGCTGACAATGCGCTGCAGTTCCGCGAGGAAATCGGCCGCGGCAGGCGAACGCCGATCCTTCACATCGATCCGCAGAGTCCGGTCGGTGTCGAACGGAGAACGCCGGAGCGATTCGTTCACCGGCTCGATACGGGAACGGATCTCGCCCGGTGCCCTGCGGATCGCGCGGGCCAGCTCTCCGATGTTGCGGCTCGATTGGTCGTTGAGTAGCCGGAAGAACTCGTCCTCGTATGCGGGTAATCCGTCGTTGCGCAGTCGAGTGAGCACCGCGAGAGCATCGTCTACGTACTCTGCGTCGGAGCGCATCTCGGCGCGTCGTGACTCCCATTCGGCGAGATAGGCGGTGAGGATCGCGGTGATGCGCCGCTCGGCGTCCGTGGTTCTCGTGAGCGCCGCACGGTGCTCGTCCGTGATGGTTCGTCCGACGGTATGCAGCAACCGGTCGATGTTCTCGCTCGTCGGTCGACGTGCGGCAGCATCGAAGCGTGCGCGGATGCGCTTGTCGATCCCGTCGGGAACCGCCGAATCGGCGTGTGCTTCCACTTCTGCAAGCCGCTGCCGAGTGTGCTCCACATCGCCACGGTGGCGTTCGAGACCGGATCCGGCTGCGGTATACGCTGCGCGGGCCTCCTTCTCCTCGGTTTCCGCACGGGCAAGATCGAGCGTGAGCGAGGCGTACTCGGCATTGCCCTGCAACCATCCCTCGAGTCGATGCTCGATCGCGCCAACCGCTGCCTCGGCCGCTTCGACGTCGATGTCGGCCCAGGTCGTGTCGAGGATGATCTCCGCCGCGTGTCGACGCTGCTGTACCGTGCACTCTGCGTGCTCGAGCAACTCCTGCCGACGTTGCAGGCGGGCGATCTCGGATTCGACCTCGCCGATGCGGCGACGCAGATCGGAGATCTTGGTTTCGTTGTCGAACCCGAGCACCCATCGGCTGCGGTCGTCGACGCGGTACCTGTCGTCCTTCTCGTGCCGCTCGCCGCCGTGCTTGACCTGACCGGCCCGGGTCACGCCGCGCGGCACACCTCTCAGGTCGTCGACGGTCGCCACGCACGCATAGTCGAAACGCTCGGCGAGGTGGTGCTGCAGCCACGCTGCGAGCGGTCCCGGCCGCACGTCCAGTTTTCGAACCAGCGATTCGTCACCGCTCGCCGGGGTGGCAGGTCGGCCGGAACGAGTACGCACCCGGCGGTACACCAACCGGGTGCCGAGATGCTGCGCGTCGACCACTGCTGCAACGCGTGAATAATATTCGTCGGGTACGAGCATCGTGCGAGCAAGCCCGCCGAGTACGCGCTCGATGGGGCCGGTCCACTCGGCATGCTCGGAGCGCACTTCGAGGAGTTCGCCCGCGAAGTGCAACATGTCTTCGCCGAGACCAGCTGCGGTGCAGACCAGTTCGCGTATCCGCAGTAGAGCGGGATCGAGATTGGAGCGTCGCCGGGCGAGCAGCTCTCGGTCGGCGATGAGTTGTCGGTGTTCGGAACGCAGTGTGCCGAGTGCTCGCACCACCTCGTACACATCGTTTCTGCGTGTACCGACTGTCGCGTCGAGCTCACGCAACTCCGTTTCGAGCTGGGCTCGCAGATGCGCGAACTCCTCAGCGGTGGTCGGTGCCTCTGCTTCCCACGATCCGACGGCGGTGTCGAACCTGCTCCGTGACTGTACGGTCCGAGTCAGGTCGGCTTCCGCCGCGTCGCGTTGCAGCCTGAGAGTGGACAACCGTCCACCGTCGGTGGTTTCGATCCGCACCCGCAGATCGAGGGTGCGCTCGGCCGCGCGCTCGGCTTCCACCGAGGTCTTGTCGACGGCAGTCTGCAACAGTCCGATCTGTGCGTAGGCCTCGTCGAGCTTCTCTCGCAGCAGATCCACCGTCATCCGGGCATGCACGGCGTCGAGGTGGTCGTTCTCTTCCTGTAGTTCGCGTTGTTGCTGGAGGCCTCGGCGGCGAACCTCCGCGAGACCGACAAGGGGATCGAGTGCCTCGACTTGCCGACGCGCGTCGACGACGACACGGTGCGCCTCGCGCAGGTCGCGGAACTGGGACGTCGCGCGATCGGCCATCGCGAAGGTGTCGGGTTCGTCGAGCATGTAGTCGCGCAGCAACTGATCGAGACTGTTCAGACTCTTGGCCGACAGTGTTCGGTGCAACAACCGTTGGGCCGCCTCCGACGAAATGCCCAGCTTCGCGCGGAAGGCGCGAGCGAACGGCGTGTAACTGGGATTGACAGTAGCCCCGGGCCAACGCTTTCGGATGCCCCGGGTGTCGATACCGCGGCCGGCGAACGGCTCGAGATCGATCAGGTCGAAATCAAAATCGAAGATCAGATGCAGGTGAGAGACATCGTTGTTCGCGTTGGCTCCACGCCGCAGGTGCATGAGCTTGACGAGCGTCACGGGCGCGGCACCGTCGCCGGTGCGGTAGGTGAGCGCGACGGCACTCCAAGTGGCGCCCGTACGTAGATAGGAAGCGGTCAGGGAGTCGGTATCGACGTCGGCTTCGCGCCGCCACGCACCGCGGATGTAACTGACGAAGTTGCGCCCGGAACCGGCCGCGGATTCCTGCGCGGCCGCGTTGAATCGGACACTGCCGCCCGGCATGAGCACCGTGGAGATCGCNCGGATCCCGACGCGCCGGTGATCAGGAAACCCTTGCGCGCAATCGGAATGTCGTGGTGACCGTGTAAGGTTCCCCAATTCACCACCTGCACGCGGGCAAGCCGGAACTGGGACGGGTGGGGAGGGGTGGCCGTCACGGCTGACTCTCCGCGACGATGTGCCGGAACTCCGCTTCCACAGCAGCAACCTGATCGGCATCGAACAACTGCCGCAACACCGGAGAGACTTCCATCCGACCCTCCGTCGACGTCGACGCGAGAAGGCTGTACTTCTTCAACTTCTCCCACGAAGCGTTGACCCTGCGCCGGAAACCGGCCGGGTCGGTACTCGTGGCCGCACGGTACATCTCGAGCTGCCCGGCCATTTCGTCGAAATCGACGATGACCCGATCACCGGGTTGTGCGCGGAGGAGCAGCTGCCGCAGCGACAACAGCATCACGGTGTCCATGAATGTCAATCGCTCGGTGCGCAACACTGCGGGGGCCTTGTGATCGCCGGTTTCGGCGGGACGGGTGAATGCGAGCTGTTCGTCCTCGTCGACGACGAGATCGAGAAACACATCGGCCAACCGAGAACGCAGCACGCGCTCGTCGCGGATCACCGTCCGCCACACCTCGGGATGCTTGCCGGCGGTAATGAGCGGACCCTTGAGGAGCTGGACCAATGCGCGCCGGGTGTCGAGTTCGAGTTCGCCGGTGTCGCCGGGATACAGCCCGGTCGTGGTGTCGGTCATAGGCTGTCCTGTTCCAAGGTGGTGAAGGCAGGATCGGTGGGATCGAACAGATGCCGGCGTACCGTGGCCACCCGTTCGACGCCGGATGGGGAGCTCCAGCAAATCTCCTCATCGCCCTCCACGCGGTGTCCGTGCTCGACGGCGAGAACCAGAAGCCCGATGGCGCTTGCCAACCCTTGGGTTGCGGGATGTTCGCGCAGGACCTCGCCGATCGTCGCGCTACCGCGCACGCGCAGTGTGGCCGCTATGCTACCGACCAGCTCGTCCATGTCGATTTCCGATTCGCGGACGATGCGCCGCAGATCGTCGAGGTCGACCTCACCTGGCGTCTGCGACACCACCGGTTCGGCCACCAGATCGTCTGCGGGATTGTGCAACTGTAATGCCGCGACCGATTCGATACTCATGCCGATCCGCACCAGGTCGAGGTCGAGCGGTTCATAAGGCTTGCGGTGGGGTGCCACCTGCAGAGCGTGCTGTTGCGCCGAGCGCAACAGACGTTGCAATCGGCGATGTTCCTCGTAATGGCGGGACTGCACGAAATGCCGCAGTGAGCGTGACAGCGACGTCATCGTCGCATGCACTTCGCCACCTGCGTCCTCCATCTCGGTGAGCAAGGATCGGAACCGATGACGTTGCTCGGGAGACAGGCTTCGGGCGAACGGACGAGTCAGTACCGCCTCGATCCAGTCGTCGAGCTGTGCAGACCGTTCGGGATCGATGATCATGTCGTAGAACCCGGTGAAGCTGCGTCCTGCATCGGAACTGCCGATGAGGTCGACACCTCGGAAGACCTCGCCCAGAGTGTCGCCGCGGTCGCCTTCGTCGTCGAGGATCCGTGCGCGCAACTCGCGATTGAGCCCTTCGAGTTCGGCCCGTACTCGTGCGAAATCCCCGGGGATCTCGCCGGCAAGCGCGAGGATCTCCGACACGCGTTCCGCGGCCCGTGGGCCATCGAGGACAGGGAAGTCGCCGGATTCCACCGCTGCGATCTGCCGGTCGAGTGCGTCGCGCTCGGCCCGCAGCGTTGCCAGACGGGTTTCGCTCCGTGGGTCCGAATCGCGGGCCAGCGCCTGCAACTGGCTCGACAGGGTTGTCAGTCGTGATTCCGTGATCGAACTGGTGTCGGTCGTCAGTTGCGCAACGAAATTCAGTGCGACGAATGCGGACTCGGTCGGCTCCAGCGTCTCTTCGCGCGAGCCCGTATCGGCACGTCGGAGCAGAAATCCGGCGCGCACCCAATCTGCGCAGTAGGCCTGGGCGGTGCGTGGAAGGTCGAATCCCTGGTCGCGGAGGTCCTGCAGGTCTGCGTCGAGGCGGGCGAACAGTTCGGGGGCGGGAAGTCGCCGGGTTCCCCGATCGAAGTGTCGTCCCAGCATCCCGAGGATTGCGGGGGCGTGGTCGGCGCGCAGCAGCGTCCACGCGGCGTGCTGATCGCGCAGCCGCGTCAGGCGGTACAGGTCGGCAGTCGACACAGCTTCCCTCTCGCTTCGATCGCGCCCATGGTGGCACACGCCTACGACAACCGCCTCCTACGGGATCGGCTCGATGTCGGGGCGGTGACGACAGTGTCGGCAACGACGACAGTGTCGGTAACAAGGGCCACAATGTCCGACCGTGTCGGTTTTCGTCGGGGGATGAACGCGATCGGAGGATGACGTGATCGAAGTGCACGCACCCGCGGAGGGCGCCGTGACGTTGCCCCGCGACCATCGATGGGTGGTGGTCGACGTCGAAACCTCGGGTGTGCGGTCCAACGCCCACAGGGTCCTGAGCGTGGCCGCCCTCGTGTTGCGCGAGGACGGCTCTGTCGAGCAGGAGTTCTCGACCCTCGTCGACCCCGGCTGCGACCCGGGACCGGTGCACATCCACAACCTCACGCGGGAGCGCCTCACCGGGTCGCCACGCTTCGAGGACATCGCCGGTGAACTGGCCGGGATTCTCGACGGCGCCACGATCGTCGCCCACAACGCGTCGTTCGACTACGGATTCCTCGACGCCGAGTTCCGTCGGGCCGGCACGTCGCTGCCGGCGGAGCACCGTCTGTGCACGCTCGCGTTGTCGCGCCGGCTCGAACTCGACGTCCCCAACTTCCGATTGGCGACCCTTGCGCAGCACTGGCAGGTCCACCAGCTGCAGGAGCACGACGCCTACGACGACGCGCGCGTCCTGTCGGAGATCTTCCTGCGCAGCGCCGCGATGGCCGACAACCTGCAACTGCCGCTGCCCGTCGTCAACTGCCGCAGCCGCAAATCGGTGTATCCCGCATCCGTTCCGCGGGTCGCGTGCCAGTGGAAGAACCCGGGTCGCCTCGGCAACGATGGGCTCGTCCAAGGCATGAAGGTCGTGATCAGCGGCTCCACCGTCACTCCGCGGGTCGCACTCGCGAACCGGCTGACCGACGCCGGACTCGACGTGATGAACAACGCGAGCAAGCAGACCAGTGTCGTGGTGTGCAACGACCCGACCGTGCAGACCGCCAAGGTCCGCAAGGCGATGGCCGAAGGCATTCCCGTGATCAACGAACACCAGCTCGAGGACCTGTTGACGCGAGTGCGGCCGGGCGAACCGAAGGTCGCGACCGTCGTCGACATCATCCCACCGCCGGAACCGCAGGTCGCGGTGGTGCCCCCGGTCCGGCCGCCGACCGGGCGGAAGCCCAAGATGTGGACCGGACGCAAGGTGCTGTTGCTCGGCGGCACGCATCTGCAAGCCGTCATGATGCGCTCGCGCCTCACTCAGCTCGGTGCCCGGCCGGCCCTCAACTTCACGGCCGCCGTCACCGACGTGCTGGTCCTCGAAGGGGGAGAAGCCGACAAGCGGATGGCGCGGGTCGCGGCACGTGAGCTGCCCGTCCTGCGACCCGACGACGTCGATGCCGCAGTGGAGAACGGAGTGATGCCCCCGCACATGCGGGTGGAGTCACGGCTCACGGCGCCGGTGCTGTCCCGCGGTGAAGTGATCGACCTGCCGTCCGACAGTCACCGCTGGGCCGTGAACGTCGCCTGGAAGGCCGAAGCTGTCGGCGACGAATTCGATCTCGACATCGTCGCCTTCCTGCTCGGCGCCGACGAGAAAGTCGACACCGACGACGACTTCGTCTTCTACAACAATCCGCTCTACGACGACGGCGTCATCGAACTGACCATCGACGGTTCGAGTGAGCACTGCATCCGCGTCGACCTCGCGGAGCTTCCCGCCGAATGCGAACGCATCGCCATCGCAGCGGCCATCGACGGCAACCGCACCTTCGGCGAACTCGGCGCGGTATCGGTCGCGGTCGACAGTGAGACCGGCACCGCCGCGACCTTCGTGCTCGACGCCGGCACCACCGAACGAACCATGGTCCTCGCCGAGATCTACCGCCGCGCCGGCAAATGGCGGCTGCGCGCGGTGGGGCAGGGGTACGACGACGACCTCGCGGCCCTCGCACGCCGGTACGGGGTGGATGTCGATGACTGATCTCCGCTATCGGGTTGGTGTCGGTGCTTGGGGCACCTTCTCACTGCATCCGCTCGCGAAATTGCTATCTGCACCTGCCGTACGGAAGTTGTCAACCTGTCTGAGACAGATGGGTGATGTTGATTCCG
>NZ_JTIZ01000105.1:0-103797 GCF_000801125.1 Rhodococcus sp. Chr-9 | reverse complement strand
CGGGGTCGATCGACACCCGCCCCTACCAAGTGCGAAGAGCCGCTTTCGCTGAGTCGATGCCGCCAGGCCCATATCGACGAATGGTTCGCTACAGGAAATACAACACGGACGCGTGTGAAAAGCTTCATGAAATGGTCGCTCCGCAACGGCTATGTTTCCCGAATCGATCTCCCAGGGAGCACCGTATTTCGATCACCTGATATCGATCAGGACAAGCGATTGAACCTCATGGCAGAGTTGCTCGACAACAAGCAAATTCCGCTGCCCTGTCGCACTGCCGCCATTCTTTTCCTTCTTTACGGTCAACCCGTCACTCGGTTGGTTCGCCTCACCCTCAACGACATTACGGTGAAAGAAGATGTGATCGAGATTCTTTTCGGCGATCATCCCGTGCAGGTCCCCCACCCGTTCGACGAAATACTACGACTTTATGTGCAGTCCAGGCCTAACATCAACACTGCAGGCAACGCTGACTCGTCCTACTTATTCGCCGGAATCTGCCCTGACCAGCCGCTCAGTGCCAACTATCTGATGAAACAGATGAGGAAGCATGGAGTTGAGTTGCGTGCGATGAAGGCGGCGGCCATACGCGATCTGGTCCGGGAGATGCCGGCGGTTGTTGCGGCTCGAACGCTCGGATTCAAGCCGGCTTCGTTGGAGGCGCATGCTGCTCGAGCCGGCATGACATGGGCTTCCTATCCTGCGCTTCACCGTTCTGGGCGGGAGAACTCATGATCGTCGAACACGTGATCACACCGGTATATCGCAGTGGCGGAACTGCGCAAGGGTGACCCCGCCAATCAGCGCCATCCTGCGATCCGAAGGACGCCACGTCGAGAGGCCGTCAAGCCCGCTGGCACGTGCGAGTTGCTACCGGGGATCCTCTGTGGGGTCGGAAACCGGGTTCTGGACCACTGTGTGTGATGGTGCGACACTGCGACTCAGGGTAGGGATCCTGGCAATTCCGCCTGGCAGACTTCGGCCATGGACCGGAACCGAGGCACCGGAAACAACGGTCGCCACGAGTACTACAGCACCAGCGACGTCGGTGAGGAACTGCCGACCGTCCGGCACGGTGACTTCGAACAAGCGGACTAGGATATGCGCTTTTTGTCCGCGCTGACCAGACATCTGTCGGCACGATCCTGGGACACTGGGGTGTACGAGATCGAACGGCTGAGCTGGGCGGATTAGGTCATGACGTTGGTGGTGCGGGTATGGGGTCGCGATGACTCCGGCCTGGTCGGTTGGCGCGAACACCTGCCCACAATCCGAGCAGGTTTCGCACCCGACGATCCGGAGACAGTCGCGAGCGCCTGGCGGGGTTCCGGTAGTAATCGCGCGGAAAACAACACATATGGCTGGACCAGCGGCGATGGTGTTGTGATCGGTTCGGGCTGCGGGCGGGTGCGGTAGGTGCTTGGCTTGGCTGCCGATGAGGTTGGTCGGTGTGCTGGAGGTCGGGTTTCATGGCGACGCAGGTATTCGCGGCTGAGGAGTTGGCGCGTCTGCGGGAGTTTCCAGAAGTCAGCCGCGAGGAGCTGTTCCGGTTCTTCACGCTGACGTCGGCCGATATCGCGTTCGTCGCGCCGGGGCGGGGGCGTGGTCCGGAGGATCAGCTCGGTCTGGCGGTGGCGTTGTGCACGCTGCCGTGGCTGGGGTTCGTGCCGGACAAGGTCGCCGCCGCGCCGCCGGTGGTGGTGGCACGGTTGGCGGATCAGCTGAAAGTCGATGCGTCGCAGATCCGTTCGTACGGCCGCCGGGCGCAGACCCGCACCGCGCATCTGCACCTGGTGGCCCAGTATCTGAGCTGGCAGAGCGCGGGTGCGATGGAGTTGAAAGAACTCGACGAGTTCCTGTTGGCGCGGGCGATGGAGCACGATTCCCCGACCCTGCTGTTTCGGTTGGGGTGTGAGTATCTGATCTCGGCGCGGGTGATCCGGCCCAGCCCCGACACCGTGGTCCGCCGCGTCGTGCACGCGCGTGAGCAGGCCCAACGAGAGACCTACGACCGGTTGGCGCATGAGCTGACGCCGCAACGCTGCGCGGAGTTGGACGGCTTGCTGGTCACCGATGTCTCGATCCGGATGTCTCGGTTGCGGTGGCTGTCGACGCCTCCGGTGGAGGCGTCGACAGCCGCTGTGCGCAACGAGGTCGAGAAGCTGGAGTTCGTGCGCGGTTTGGGCGCGGACACTCTTGATCTGTCGGTGTTGCCGACTGAGCGTCGCCGGTTCCTGGCCATGCTGGGCCGCCGTCTGACCGGGCAGGCGTTGGAGCGTCGCGATCCGCAGCGCCGGTATCCGATCTTGTTGACGGTGCTGGCGCAGTCGGCCGCTGATGTGCTCGATGAGGTGGTGGCGTTGTTCGACCAGGCGCTGTCGGGGAAGTTCAGTGCCGCGGAGAACCGGATGCGCGAGCAACTGGCCGACCGGGCGAAGACCGGGGAGGACCGGCAAGCGCTGCTGGATGACCTCCTATCCATCCTCATCGACCCGCAGATCCCTGATGAGGATGTGGGCGGGTTGATCCGGGGCGGAAGCATCGGGTTGGAGCGGTTGCGTGCGGCGATTGCGCAGGCCCAGCCGCGGTTGCCGCGTGATCACGGGCATCTGGCCGCTCTCGATAGTTCGTATTCGTATCTGAGGAAGTTCACTCCGGCGGTGTTGTCGGCGGTCCGGTTCTCCGGTGGTACGGCGGCGACGGAGTTGCTGATCGCGGTGGACATGCTGCGCGAACTCAACGCGACCGGTCGCCGCAAGGTGTTCGACGACGCACCGGCGGGGTTCGTGCCGACCAAGTGGCGCGGTTATCTCGAGGAGGCCCGCAAGACCGGCAATACCGTTGCCTATCGTCACTTTTGGGAGCTGTGCGTGCTGCTCGGGTTGCGGGACGGGCTGCGTACCGGGGACGTGTTCGTGCCCGGATCACGCCGCTACGCCGACCCGGCCGCCTACCTGCTCACCCCGACCCAATGGGAGCCGCAGCGAGCCGAATTCTGCCGCCTGGTCGACAAACCCGCCGACCCGGCCGCCGCGTTGGCCGCGCTCACCGACGAGTGGTTGACGGCGGTCGGTGAGCTGGAGCAGATGCTCGCCGCCGGTGACGGGCCGGTGCGCTTGGACGAGACCGGTGATCTGGTGATCTCCCCGCTGAGCGCCGAGGACATTCCGACCGAGGCCATCGAGTTGAAGGCCGAGCTGACCGAGATGCTGCCGTTCGCGCCGATCGTGTCGGTGCTGATCGAGATGGACAAGCGCACCGGCTACCTGGATTGTTTCACCCACGCGGGCGGCAAGCAGACGCGGAGCCCCGGAGTTGAAACGCAATCTGATCGCGGTGCTGCTGGCGTACTCGACGAACCTCGGTCTCACCAATATGGCTGCGGCGTCGGGGATCTCCTACGACATTCTGTCCTGGACCGCGGAGTGGTATGTGCGGGAGGAGACGCTGCGCGCGGCGAACCTGGCGATCATCGGCTACCACCAGAGACTGCCACTGACCACGGTGTTCGGCACCGGCACACTCTCGTCATCGGACGGGCAGAGGTTCCCGACGCGCGGCAAATCGGTCACCGCCCGTGCGGTGAATCACTTCTTCGCCGAGGAGGGCCTGTCGACCTATACCCACGTCACCGATCAGCACACCACCTACGGCACCAAGGTCATCGTTACCACCCGCAGCGAAGCCCACTACGTCCTGGACGAAATCCTCGGCAACGCAACGGATCTGCCAGTCACCGAGCATGCGACCGATACTCACGGGGTCACCCTGGTGAACTTCGCGCTGTTCGATCTGCTGGGGATGCAGCTGTCCCCGCGTATCCGGGATCTGGGCAAGATCACCCTGTACCGGCCGGTGCCGCGCGCCGAGGCCGACACCCTGTTCCCGCACGCCGGCGCTCTGCTGACACGGAAGTTGAACCTGGACCTGATCGCCGAGCATTACGACGACCTGCTGCGGCTGGCCGGATCGCTGAAGTTCGGGCACGCCACCGCCTCGCTGCTGGTCGGCAAGCTCTCGGCGTCGGGAAGACAGAACGCCCTCGCCGCAGCATTGAAAGAGTACGGGGCGATGCGCCGCACCATCTATGCCTGCCGGTATCTGACCGACCCTGACTACCGGCGCAAGATCTCGCGCCAGCTCAACAAGGGCGAATCCATCCACGCCCTCAAACGTGGCCTCCTCTATGCCCACGAAGGAGCCTTCCGCGCCCGTCACTTGGAAGCCCAGACCGAGCAGGCATGGTGTCTGACCCTGGTCACCAACGCCCTCATCACCTGGACCACCGAGTATTACGGGCTGGCGGTCGAGCAGATGCGCCGGGCTGGGCGGCGCATCGACGAGGAGGTCTTGGCCCACATCTCGCCCGCGCACAGCGCCAACATCAACTTCTTCGGCGCGATCGAGGTCGACATCGACGCCGAGTTGGCTCAGCTCGGACCCACCGGCTACCGGCCGTTGCGGGTCCGCGACACCCTGTTCTGAATCCGACCCGACCGCGCGCCGGGGTGCGCAGACGAGGCGATCGGGCAGCGTGGCAGGGCTTTTGCCGACTACCCGCGGTGGACGGTGAGGAAGTCGTCGACCAGGCGCGCGCAGTCGTCGTGATCGATGCTGTGCAGCCCGGTCAGGCGGGCGAAGACGATCGGGCCCAGCAGTTGGATGATGGCGAAGGTCGTGTCGAGGTCACCGAGGACGGCGCGGACCTCAGAGCTGGTGAGGATGTGGTCGAACGGTTCGCGGTAGCGGCGGATGACCTGGGCGCGCAGGGAGGTCACCGCGGCCCAGTCAGGGGGTGTGTCGGCGGGATCGGGGGCGATGGATCCCATGGACAGCCAGGCCAGGGTGGTGAGCTGGAGGGGGGCATTGTCGATCAGGTCGGCTTGGGCGGTGAGCAGCGCGATCAACCGCTCGCGCACGGGCCCGTCGGCCGGTGGGGTGTCCACGCGTGGGAGTAGGCGTTCGAAGGTGGCCGCGAGCAGGCGGGTGCTGCTGCCGAAGTGCCGGTAGAGGGTGGTGCGCGCGACTTTCGAGGTGCGGGTGACCGCGTCGATGGTGACCGCGTCGATACCGCCGGTGGCCAGCAGATGGGTGGCCGCATCGAGCAACCGGGCCCGCGAGCGCGCCAGCCGCGGATCAGCCTGATCGAGACCCTCGCCCTCCTCACCGGTGCCGGAGTGGGGCGCGGCGGGTCCGGTGTCGGCTTGGTCGCGGGCGGTCATGGTCGGGAAGACCTCCAAGGAAACGGGCGGCGGTGAATGTGTCCGATTTCGACTCTATCGTAACCACTCTCGCCTATGATACTGATGGTAGCGAAGCGATACCGATGGTTTCGTCGTATGGGAGGTGCCGGTGAACGCACCGGAAACGACCGGCGGGCACAGTGTGCTGGCGCGGGCCGAGTGGTGGATGCTGACGGTGTCGTGCCTGGCCGTGGCCCTGGTCGTCGCGGCGATGGCGGCACTGTACTCGGCGTTGCCGCTGATCGCGGTCGCGACCGGCGCGACCCAATCGCAGCTGACCTGGATCGTCGACGGCTACACCCTGATCCTGGCGTGCCTGGTCCTGCCCGCCGGCGCGGTGGGTGACCGCTACGGGCGCCGCGTCGTGCTGATCGCGGGCCTGGCGGTGTTCTCCGTGGCCTCGGCGCTGCCGCTGCTCATGTCGGGGCCGGTGTGGCTGATCGCGGCCCGCGCGGCGGCGGGCGCGGGCGCGGCACTGGTGATGCCCTCGACCCTGTCGATCCTGACCGCGGGGCTGCCCGAAGCGCATCGCGGGCGCGCGGTCGGGGTGTGGGCTGGGGTCGCCGGGTCCGGTGCGGTGCTCGGGATCCTCGGCTCGGGACTGCTGCTGGCGCGGTGGTCGTGGGAATCGGTGTTCGTGGGACTGACCGTGGCCGGGGTGGTGCTGGCCGCGCTGGCGTGCACCATCGCCGAATCCCGCGAGCGGGAACACCCGCCGGTGGACTGGGCGGGCGCGGTCGCGGTGGCGGTCGCGATCGCGGCGATCGTGTTCGCCTGCGTCGAGATCCCCGCGCGCGGCTGGCTCGACCCGCTCGTGACCCCCACCCTCGCGCTCGGTGTCGCCGCGGCGGTGGTGTTCGTGATCATGGAGTTGCGGGTCGCCGCGCCGCTGCTGGATGTGCGGTTGTTCGCCCGGCGGGGGTTCGGGGCCGGGTCACTGTCGGTGACCATCCAGTTCCTGGTCACCTTCGGGGTGTTCCTGCTGCTGGTGCAATACCTGCAATTGATCCTCGGGTACGGGCCGCTCGGTTCGGCGCTGGGCCTGGTGCCGATGGCGGTGCCGCTGGTGGCGATCTCGGTGATCGCGCCGTGGCTGTCGAGCCGGGTCGGGCTGCGGGCGATGACCGTCACCGGGCTGCTCGCCATCGCGACCGGACTCTTCCTGGTGAGCCGGTTGACCCTGGCCGCCGACTACCCAGACCTGTTGTGGCCGTTGCTGATCCTGAGCGCCGGGCTGGGATTGTGCACCGCCCCGGCCACCTACGCCATCGTCGCCGACACCCCCGTGGCCAAACACGGTGTCGCCGCCGCCGTCAACGACGCCGCCCGCGAGATCGGCGCGGCCATCGGAATCGCCGTATCCGGCAGCGTGCTCGCCGCCGGATACACCCACCACATCCAACCCGCCCTGCCCCAGCTGCCCGAACCCGCTCGCGGCCCGGTCGCCGACTCCCTCGCCGCCGCCCTGCAGGTCGCCGACCGCGCCGGACCCGCCGCCCAGCCACTGGCCGAATTCGCCAAGACCGCGTTCGTACACGGCAGCACCCAGGCCGCGCTCGCGCTGGCGGCCATCACCGCGGCCGGAGCACTCGCGCTGGCCATCCTCGCCCCCGGACGCACACCCCGGCCCACCCCCACCACGACCACGACCACGACCACGACCACGACCACGGTGCGCGAACCGGCATCCACACTGCAGGACCCCCACAGCTGATACTCACCGTGAAAGGGAGGTCGTCATGACGGCCTACCACACCATCCTCGTCGACACCGACGGCTCCGACCGCTCCTACCGGGTGATCGACCACGCCGCCGAACTCGCCCGCGCCAGCCACGCCCGCCTGCTCATCCTGTGCGCCCGCCACGACATCGACGCCCACACCCTCGGCCCCGACCTCGACCGGCTCGGACCCGACGCCTACCAACTCCGCGGCACCACCCCCACCGACACGATCCTGCGCACCGCCCGCCACCACGCCACCGCCCACGGCGCCACCGACNCCCACATCCTGGCCCCACCCACCCTGCACGCCCTGCTGCACCTGGCCGCCACCACCGGCACCGACCTCATCGTCACCGGCCACCCCCACCGCCACCCGCTGCTGGCCCGCTGGCTACCCACCCTGCCCATCGAACTCGCCCGCCACGCCCACTGCGACATCCTCATCGTCCACGCCCCGCCCGACAATCCACCCCACCTGCCACCGAACCCCGCAGACCGGCACTCGACGACTGTCCCGTAAGCCGATCGGCCACCGGAACACCACGATCCGCGGACTGCCGCCCAGCTCGCAGGTGTTCCGTAGAGGTGTTCCGCGTACCGTCCCGCTCAACCCCCGCTATCCGGAACAATTCCGGGTATGGGTGAACCGTTCCGCGTCGGATACTGCCGTTGCTCCACCGATGAACAAGACGTCGAGATCCAAACCGACCAACTCCTCACTCTCGGCGTTCCACGCGACCGGATCTTCATCGACACCGGGTTCTCCGGCACCACCCGCCGCAACCGCACGGGCCTCGACAACGCGCTCGCCGCAGTGACCTCGGCAGCGGCGGCCGTCAGCGGGCGGCAGGTCGTGCTGACCACAACGAAATTCGACCGATTCGCCCGCAACATGGCCGAAGCCGGAGAAATCCTCACCGACCTGCGCAAGCGCGATGTCCTGTTCGGGCTCGGCAGCTCCGTCTACGACTGGAACGACCCGTTCGGCAAACTCTTCCTGCAAACCCTGGCCATGGTCGCCGAATTCGAGGCCAACCTGGGCCACCTGCGCACCCGTGAAGGCATGGCCAAGGCCCGCGCCAAGGGCCGCCTCAAGGGCAAACAGCCGAAACTGCCTCTCGCAGCACGCAAAACGATCCACCGCCGCTACCACGACCCCGGCGACGACGCCAGCCTGGCCGACCTCGCCGAGGAATACAGCGTCGGTCGCTCCACCATCCACCGCATCATCAGCAGCCCCGCCCCACCCCGCATCTGACGCAAACCAGCGCACCGCCCGAGCCGATCACGACGGCATCGTCGCTGGTCCAGCCATATGTGTTGTTTTCCGCGCGATTACTACCGGAACCCCCTGGCACACCGGCGAGTTCTGTCCCAGCTACCTGCCGCACCCGTATTCGCCTGGCCCCGACGGTATTCACTGGATCGGGACCCGGCGACCGTCTCACCCCGACAACCGGTGATACCGACCCCGCCGCTGGATCGTCACGGAAGGGTGGACCAGAACCGGACACCGTCACGTTAGGCACGCCGGCGCCGAGCCGCTCCACCGTTCGGTGCCCGCTCGTGCCTCCAGTCGACCAGCGACCGGGCGAACTTCGACATTCTTATACGCTCTAGCAGCTAATACAAGATAAAGTAGGATTTCTCATCTAAGCTTGTACACGTCGAGGGGACGAGCATGGCCGAAACATCACAGCTTCTCTCCGGCGCGATCGCGCTGCTGCGTCGTGCCGGCATCCGCCTTGTCTCCGGTTCCCTCGACGCCTGGGACCTGACTCTGCCCGACGGCCGGGAATTGCCGACCCGGGTGCGCATATCCCGGCGGCCACCCACCCCCACGGTCCTCGCCCGGCTGCTCGCCGAACCGGGCCCAGCCCGGCGCGTGCTCGTGGTAACCCCACACGCCACGGCGCATCTGCGCACTCTCGCGACAAACGGCGAAATCGATCTCATCGCCGTGGACGAAGACCTACTCGTATTCGCCGGCGCGCGCTACGACGTGACCGAGAACGCAACCCCTACATCCCCTGCCGCATCTGCTGCCCGGGGCCGCAAACCCTGGGTGCGCTGGGCTCTGGCCCGGGTCCTGCTGCTCTCGGATAGGGCGCAAACCCAACACCGGCTCGCCGAGACACTGGAGGTCTCCCAGCAGGCAGTCTCATTCGCCCTCAAACAGCTACAGGCGGTGCGGCGCACCGAGCACGGCTGGTTCGCCGCATCCCCCGAGGAGTTGCTCGCGGACTATCTGGCCGGCTATCCCGGTCCCGGTGGCGCCGTGACCTACTGGTACGGCCTGGATCCGGTGATTGCCCAGGCCACCGCCGTTGTTGACTTCTGCGCCCGGCAGGATGTGGCAGTGTTGGTCAGCGGCGATGCCGCGGCCGATGTGTACGCCCCATGGCGGCTGCCGACCCGGGCGATGCTCTACACCGATCGGTTCGTCGACCTCGCCGCCGCGGGCTTCAGTCCCGCCACCGAGGCCGAACACACCATGGCCGTGCAGGTCCCCGCCGATCCGACCCTGTGGCGCACCGCGGAGATCAGCGAGCCAGTGCTGTTGGCCGATCCGCTGATCACTGCGGGCGATGTGCTGCGCACCGGTGGCGCTGATGCCGCCGAAGCCGCCGATCATGTGTTCGCCACGATCCGTCAGAAGGCTGCTCTGTGACCGAGGTGGAGATCCTCGCCGCGTCGAATGCCGCCGACCGCGGCCTGCGGGCGTTGGCCGATCTCGCCGCCGCTGCGGCCGGGGCCAACTATCGGGTCGTTGGCGGGCACATGGTGCACCTGCTCGGTCGCCTCTACCCCACCGACACCGCTGCCCGGGTCACCGCCGACGCCGATGCCGGCATGGACCCTGTCGCCGCAGCCGACGCCACCTTCCACACCGCGCTACTCGCCCGTGGTTATCGGCTGGTGACCGGCAACCACTACGAGGCACCCTCCGGCGACGACACTCCCCTGTCCGTGGATCTCCTGGTTCCCGGCACCGGTGGTCGCCGGATCGAACGCGTCGAGTACGCCGGGCGCGGCTTCGACGCCACCCCCGGGCTGACCCTCGCGCTCGCCGCCGACCCGATGCAGGTGCGGGTGCGGGCACGCCTGACGACCGGCGAGACATTGCGTTTCGAGGTGCCGGTGCCCGGCGTCGAGCAGGCGGTGGTGCTCAAGGCGCTCGCCTGGCGCAGCCGCCTCGCCGCCAAGGACATCGCCGACCTGTGCACCCTGTTGTCGATCACCCATGAACACCGAGACCGGTTTCCCGATTGGAAGCTGCACACCGCCCGTACCGGTGCCCGCAAGGACGCAGCCCGGGCTCTGCACGAGCTGGTCGCCATGCTCGACCGCGGCCAGCGCATCGACGGGCTGACCATCGCCCCGGCGCGCCTGTCCGGTCTCATTCGCCGCTACGTGGTCGACCCCCACACGGCCCGACCGCCAAGCGACACCGGCACCGGCACCGCGCAGCAGATCGCTCGTGATCCCAGCGGACAAGAGGCGTTGCTGTCGGCTCTGCGCGCCGCCGTGTCCGGTCACCCACCACGCTCGAAGCCCGGTACACCCGGCGGTAGTACGACCCCGGCCCAGCCGGAGCCACCCGACCACAGTCCCCACGCTGGCCCCGACCTGGGGCCGTGACCACGGCGTTCATCATTCGAGGGGATCTCCGGCCTCGCGCTTTCCGCGACATAGGCATGCGTGGCTCGCGATGCGTGCACGCATCGCACGCACTGCACGCATCAGGTGGATGTGGTTTCATGAAGTCCTGGGTCCCGCCACTGGTGCAGCTCACGCGGTCAGGACCGGTACAAATCCCGGCGGGAATAGTCTGAGGCACGGTCGCGTTGTACTGGCCCGATCGGGTGCGTCTTCGTGTCCCCCGGGCTCAACCCTTTGCCTTCGCGGAGTTCCGTTCGGCTGGAGCCGTGCTGCGCCTCCGCCGAGAGGCGACCGAACGCAACTCCACCGGCATCAACGCCGGATCGGTACGCACGGCCGAGACGATCTGCCGGATGTGATCGCGGGCGGGATGACTGTAGGCCAACGCATCGAGTTCGGTCAGGATGCGGCCGGCGCGCTGCAGCACCGCAAACCGGCGCAGCGACTGCTCGAGCACCGCGCGCAACGGATGGATCCCGGATACCTCACTCAACCAGTGGTTGACCTGATGCGCCCCACCGGCGGCATGGGCGCGGGCGTGCACCAGCCCGTATTCACCGATCAGCTCGAGTAGCCGCCAGACCTGCTCACGCGGCACCGGAAGCGCGGCCGGGTCGGCGTCGAACAGGTCGAACAGCTCGAGCGGCGTGACCGGGGCCAGGGCGGCCAGTGCGCGGGCATCGGCGTCGGTGAATACCCCGGTGTGCGCGGTCTGTGCGAGCAGCCCGGCGACCGGCACCACCGCGCCGACATGCCCGGACAGGCGCGGGGCGAGCACGGTCGCGTGATCGGCAGCGTGAGTGAGCGGATCCCGGCCGCCGAGCACCCCGCGGCCGAAACTGTCGGCACGCGAAAGCACTCCGAGCGTGTTCAACGGCGTGAAACCGAGGCGTTGCAGGAACTCGACCTCGTCGGTGCGGGGCATCGAATCGAATAAGAACACCGCCGCATCGGCGTCCACCGATGCCGCGCGGGTCTGCTCGAATCCATCGATCAACGCTCGTTCGGTGGTCGCGGCGTTGGCCGCGGTCAGGGTCGCCAGGCCGGGGGTGTCGATGAGAGTAATCGCGCTGAGCGCGTGCGAGGGCACGAAGCGGTGCACATACGCCACTGCCGTGTCCGGCACGTCCAAGGAGGCGGTGGTGCCCAGCGCCAGCGGCACCGGGCGGCGGGTGCCGTCGGTGAGCACCACGTCGGCGCGAGAGGGGGCTCCGTTTTCGTAGACGGTGACCACCGTTGTGGCCTCGAGGGCAGCGGTTTCGGCGACCGGCGCCCCGATCAACGCATTGACCAGAGTCGACTTGCCGGCCTTGAGGCGGCCGACGACCACGATCCGCGGCGGCGACCACAGGATCGCCCCAATGCGATTGGCGTGCCCGACCAAGTCGCCGCCGAGGTCGGCAAGCTGATGCAACGCCGCGTCGATACGCAGGTGCACCGGATCAGGCGCCCCTGCCCCGGGCGGGATGTGCGGGGCGCTCATGCGGCACCTGCCGTAGTCGCGGTAAGGGCCGTCTCGATGGGGGTGATGCGGGCGCGGGTGATGCGCAGGTTCTTCTCCAACCGGTCGATGCTCGCGGTGCGGGTCGCGGCATCGGCCTGGGCACTGCGTGTGGCCTCATCGATCCGTTGCTGCAACTCGGTGATGCGGTCCTGCAGATGCTTACGGCGGCGCAGCACGATCTCCGGCCGGGTGGTGGCCATCGCGGCCTCGAGCATCCGCGTCGCCGCGGTGCGCACCGTCGCGACGGTCTCGCGCAGCCAGGTCAGCAGGTTCGTCTTGCCGGTGCGCATCGCCTTGAAGCCGAGATTGACTGCCACCCAAGCCACCCCGGCGATCGCGCCGGCACCGATCACCGCACCGAGCATGGTGGTGCCGATCATGCCCATCGTCAGCACACTCGGATCGAGCAGCCCTTGCCGTTTCGAGCCGACCTCCCGGTCACCAATGGTTCGGTCTGCAACGCCGCCACCGTGATCTCGCGGATGTGCTCCCACTGCTCACGGTCGGCGAACAACTCGGTAACGATCGGTTCGAGGTCGTCGAGGAACACCTGCGCGGTGGTGGCCATCGCGTCGAGCAGATCCGCCTGAATCTGCGCGGTGAACACCTGCGGGGAACGGCGCAGCACCTGCATCGACGACTTGTTGATCCGTGTGGTCCAGTCCTCCCGCACCCGGGCGAGTTCCTCGTCCAGGCGCATCACGGCGCGTTGCCGTGCCAGGGTCAGGTCCCGCTGCAGATGCTGCTCCCACTGCTGCGCCTCGTCCTTCAGACCGCGCAGCCGCTCGATCTCGGCGGTCAGATCCGGGATCGCGGCTTCCCCGTCGCGGACCGCAGCGAGCTCGGCGGTGATGCCGCGTTCCACCTGCCGCAATCCGTCGAGCGCGCACCGCAACGCATCCGCCTCGGGCCAGTGCCGCGCGGCGGCCACCCGTTGCTCGAGCAGCGACCACAACGCCGGCACCCCGGAGCACGCCAGCGCCCGGTCCCGCGCCGGGGACGTCGCCAGCGCGGCGGCTGCCAATGCGCGCACACTCGACACCGCCACCACCGGAATTTCCCGGCCGAGGTGCTCGGCAATGGCGCGTTGGTTCTCTGCGACGATCTGTTCCCAACGGGTGAGGTTCTTATCCGTCTTGGTCACCACCACGACCACGTTCTCCACTCCGGCGGCACTGTCCCGCAGGAACCGCATCTCCGGTTGGGTCAGCGGCGTCGATGCCTCGCACACCAGCACCAGCACCGCGGCCTGCTCCGCCGACTGCATAGCCAGAGCCGCGTGACGCGGCTCCAGGCCACCGATGCCGGGGGTATCGAGGATCGACACTGCCGACAACCGGGGCGAGGCGATCGGTACGACAGCGGCGACCGGCAGCGCGTCGATCGTCGGGTCGGTGACGTACCGGCCTTCGGTGGTGATCCACTCGGCCAGCTCCGCGCGGTCGATCCGGCGCCGTCCGTCCGGGAAGACCAACTCGGCGGTCACTTCCGGATAGTCGTCATCCGCGGCGATGAACCGGGTGGCGACCGCGGTGGAGTTCTCCACATCGTCGACGGCGACACCGTCGTGGCCGATCAATGCGCTGACCAGCAGGCTCTTGCCACGCTTGATCTCCCCGACCACCACAATCGTTGGCAGCCGACCGTGGCCGGCGAGTTTGTCCTCCGCCCGGGCGGCGATCGCGTCGTGCTTGTAGGCGCGCAACACCGCGCACGCACCGTCGATCAACTCGGCCACAGGCAGATCACCAGACACGCTGCAGGACACTACCGAGCCGTCTGGTCTCTCCGAGTAACGAGACCGAGTGCAGGACATTCCTTGTCTCGGTCGTCGCAGCCGAACAGGAGGAACTCGGACCGGGCCGAACGCGGGATGCTCCGCAATCTCCCATCGCTGGGGAGGATGTACCTGTCCGCGCGGCTATCTCCGTCACCGCGCCGGCACAGCGAGCAGCAGCCCGCGTTCGCTGAGGCTGTGGCGGCCGACCGATCCCTTCGACCCGGGACTCTCCCAGGACGACGGCACGATCGCGGGTACATCGATCAGGCCGTGGTCTCTGCGGGTCAGGGTGTGCGTGCCGGTGAGCAGATCGCCACCGTGGGCAATCGGGGACAGTCGACCGGTTCCCATCTGCACTACGAAGTGGGAAGCAGGGCGGCCGCAAGGCCGAGCCCATGGCATGGTCGAACGCACGAGGGGTCCAGGTCGCGCAGGGTGCGCGGGCATAGATAAGGATGATCGGCCAATGTCTGCGAGGGAAGTCATGCACAGGTTGGGAGGTCTCGAGGCCGAGGTGATGAACGAACTCTGGTCGACCGACGAGCCGCAGTCGGTCCATGATCTGGTCGACAGGCTGCGCGAGCGCAGGGAATTGGCCTACACCACCATCTTGACCGTGGTCACCCATCTGTACGAGAAGGGCTGGGTGCGGCGGGAAAAACGCAGTCGCGCCTACTTCTATTCGCCTTCGCGCAGCCGGGAGGAAGCCACCTCCGAGGCGCTGCGTGCGCTGCTCGACGGCTGCACCGACCCCAGCGCGGTGCTCTTGCGTTTCGCCAAGACGGTGAGCGACCGCGAATACGATGCTCTGCGCCGGGGCTGGACGAGCCGGACCACCGACCAATGACCTTGGCCCTGGTCCTGCTGCTCGGTGCCGCCTTGATCTCGATGGCGGCCCCGCGGATGCTCGGTCCGCTCGCTGCCACCGCGGTGCCTCCCGGGATCCTGTTGGCGGGTTGGCTCGGGAGCCTGGCCGGGGCACTGTTCTTCGGCGTCTCCGCGGTGGTCACCTTGGCCTGGCCCGATCATGCGCCGGCCGAGGCCGCGGTCGAGGCGGTGGTGCAGTGCCTGTCCGTGGTTTTCCATGCGGTGCAGCCGTGGATCATCGAAACCTTGGCCGTCATCGGAGCTCTGGCGCTGCTCGCCATGACCGTCCGGGCCGTGATCCTGGGCCGGCGGTACGCCCGGGAACAGGTCCGTCTGCTCGACTACCACCGGGATGTGGTCTCCATCGTGGCCCGCTCCCGCGAGGACGATGTGATGTGGCTCGCGCACCCGATGCCGATGGCCTACAGCGTGGCCGGCCGACCCGGGTTCGTGGTCGCGACCGATGGGCTCTCGCAGTGCTTGAGCGGTTCCGAGCGCGAGGCCGTGCTGGCCCACGAGCGGGCGCACCTGCGGGGCAGCCACCACCTGATCGTCACCGCGTGCGACATCCTGGCCGCGGTGCTCCCGGCGGTGCCGTTGTTCGCCGCCGCCCCGTCCGCGGTCAAAACCCTGGTCGAATTGACCGCCGACCAGCACGCCGCCCGGGCCACCAGCACGGCGACGGTGTGTTCGGCGTTGACCGTGGTCTCCGCCTCGGCGCTGCCGCAGCCGGCCGGGGCCTTGGGGTTGAGCAACGAGACGTCGCTGCGACTGCTCAAGCTGCGCATCAGTGGGCGCACGCGCTGCCCGAAGGTGTCGTACGCGACCGCGGCGGCGTTGTCGATGGCCATGCCTGTCGCGACCGCACTGGTCGTGCTTGCGGCGACCTCCGCGGCCGTATGTCTGACCCCTACCCTGGCCTGATCCGGCAGGGCGACCGAACCGACCCCCTAATTACTATGCAACATAGTAATTAGCTACGCTCGTGGACGCCTCATCACCGTGCACTCGCGCAGAATTTCGGATCGGACAGCACATGACCGCTCTCGCCCCGCCGCCCTTGCCCGTTGCCACCCGCCCGATTCCGGCGCGGCGCGGCCCCAAAGGGTCGCTCCTCTACAAGATGATCACCACCACAGACCCGAAGGTGCTGGGTCTGATGTATCTCGTGACCTCGTTCGTGTTCTTCGGGGCCGGCGGACTGATGGCGTTGCTCATGCGCAGCGAACTGGCCCTCCCGGGCCTGCAGTTCCTGTCGAACGAACAGTACAACCAGCTGTTCACCATGCACGGCACGATCATGCTGCTGATGTATGCCACCCCGGTGGTGTTCGGTTTCGCCAACTACCTGCTGCCCCTGCAGATCGGCGCCCCCGACGTTGCCTTCCCCCGGCTGAACGCCTTCAGCTACTGGCTGTATCTGTTCGGCTCCCTCATCGCGGTCAGCGGCTTCGTCACCCCGGGCGGTGCGGCCGACTTCGGGTGGACCGCCTACGCGCCCCTGAGTTCGGAACTGCATTCCCCCGGGATGGGCGCCGACCTGTGGATCGTGGGTCTGGCCGTCTCCGGCCTGGGCACCATCTTGGGCGCGGTCAACTTCGTCACCACCATCGTGTGCCTGCGCGCCCCCGGGATGACGATGTTCCGGATGTCGATCTTCACCTGGAACATCCTGGTCACCTCGCTGTTGATCCTGCTGGCCTTTCCGCTGCTGACCGCGGCACTGATGGGCTTGTTGTACGACCGAACGCTCGGCGGGCACATCTTCGATCCCGCCACCGGCGGAGTGATGCTCTGGCAACACATGTTCTGGTTCTTCGGCCACCCCGAGGTCTACATCATCGCCTTGCCGTTCTTCGGCATCGTCTCGGAGATCTTTCCGGTGTTCTCCCGCAAGCCGATCTTCGGTTACACCGGCCTGATCTACGCCACGCTCGGGATCGCCGCCCTGTCGATCGCGGTGTGGGCGCACCACATGTACGCCACCGGCGCGGTGCTGTTGCCGTTCTTCTCGTTCATGACCTTCCTGATCGCCATCCCCACCGGCGTGAAGTTCTTCAACTGGATCGGCACCATGTGGAAAGGTCAGCTGACCTTCGAATCACCGATGTTGTTCTCGGTCGGCTTCCTGATCACCTTCCTCTTCGGCGGTCTGTCCGGTGTCATCCTGGCCAGCCCCCCGCTGGACTTCCAGCTCACCGACTCGTACTTCGTGGTGGCGCACTTCCACTACGTGGTCTTCGGCACCGTGGTGTTCGCCACCTACGCCGGCATCTATTTCTGGTTCCCCAAGATGGTCGGGCGGATGCTCGACGAGCGGCTCGCCAAGTGGCACTTCTGGTTGACCTTCCTCGGTTTCCACGCCACGTTCCTGGTGCAGCACTGGCTGGGCAACGAGGGCATGCCCCGGCGCTACGCCGACTACCTGCCCTCGGACGGGTTCACCACCTTGAACGCGATCTCGACCGTCGGTTCGTTCGTCCTCGGCGCCTCGATGCTGCCGTTCTTGTGGAACATCTTCAAAAGCTACCGCTACGGCCAGATCGTCACCGTCGACGACCCGTGGGGCTACGGCAACTCCCTCGAATGGGCCACCACCTGCCCGCCGCCGCGACACAACTTCACCGAACTGCCGCAGATCCGCTCCGAACGCCCCGCCTTCGAACTGCACTACCCACACATGGTCGAACGCATGCGGGCCGAAGCGCACGTGGGATTCGGCGGTGCGCCCAAGAGCACCGAGATCGCCGACCGTGAGCCTGCCGAGCCGCACCGCGCCGGCGAGAGCTCGGCACACACCGACCCGAAGAAATAGTCGCTCGCCGTCTCGGCCCCCGAAAGATCGGACAACACCATTGAAGACCAACATGCCGGTAGTGACCGTGCCGGCCACAGACCGCGCCACCGCGGCCCTGGCCGACTGGCTCATCCGGGACCTGACCGCCGTGATGCTCGAGCAGGCCGGGCTGCCGGATCCCCAGCGGCTGCGTCGCCTGCCGACGATCACCGCCGCGCACATCGGCACGCCGGGCAAGCTGCGCCGGCATGCCCGCGCGTTGGAACAGACTCTCGCACAGGTGGAGCGGCACCTGCGTGCCGGTGCGCACCTGGGCGAGCACGGTCTGGGCACCGCATCGGTGCCGGCCGTGCCGGGAGAGCTGCTCGACGTGGCGGCAGACCTGGCCGGCACGGTCGCCGAGCGTGGCAGCCCGGCCGCCGCGCTGGCCAACCGAGCGGTGCTGCTCGCAGCCGGAGTGATCGGCCGGGGACTGGGGAGGGTCGATGCCTCTCAGGCCTGGTCCGCTACCGCAGGGTCGTATTGCGCGACCATCACGCAGCTGTGGCGCGACGAGCCCCAGGCGCAGGTGCTCGTCGATCCCGGATAGAAGGCGGGGGATGCTCGCTCGCCGCGGCGGTTGCGGGTACCTGCACCGGCCGGTCGTCCGTCCGACGGTCACGGCCGCGCATACCGAAGCAGGCACATCCACAAGGCGGAGGGATGCGATGCGCCCACATCGAGGACGGATGTGGCCTGCCGGACGGTGCGTCGAGGTGAGATCCCGCGTCCCGAGAACGCATACGACGCTGCGGCACCACGCACAATCCGGGCTGGGATGTCCGACGAAGATGCGCGCGTGGCAAGGCTGCTCGGATCTTGAGCAAACCGTCATCAGAAGTATGGATGAAGCCATACCGCCACAGGGCGCCCTCAAAAAGGGGTCTTTGCCTTTTCTGAGAGCCCGGACCGGGAGAGATGGACCGAATGCACACCGTCGTCCGCGAGGAGCAACACCATGTTCAGGTATGGCCACCCTCAGCGGCGGCCCGTGCGCATGCTCCTCGCGTGAGCGTCCGGGTGCTGATGCGCGTCGCCCTCCGGGCGTCCACGCGAGCGTTCGGGTTCCGGTCCCACCCGACCGCGCCTACCTCCGAAGTCCTGCCCTGGGCACGCACGGTGATGTCCCCGCAGCCGAGCCCCGGCCACTCTGGCATAACCCTGGACCAGCAGTGTCGGCGCACAAGAGGCCGTGTCCAGACTGACCTGCCCGCAGAAGGGAACCAGTTCATGTACCGACCGACGTGGCGCCACCGCCTGCGCTACCGTGCCCGAGCAGCGCCTTGCCCACGGTCGGGGCCGGTGACCGCGGACGATCTCGCGCTGCGAGGCGCCACGACCGCCGATCTCGACGCCACCGCGCACCTGCACATCGAGCAGCTGCCGGTCGGGTTCTTCCCCGACCTGGGGCCGCATTTCATGCGTCGCTGGCATAAGACCTTCCTCGATTCCCCACACGGCGTGGCGTTGGTCGCGGTGTGTCGGTGCGACGCCGGTGAGCAGGTGTGCGCCTTTTTGTTCGGCTCGATCGACGAATCGGCACACCTGCGGGCGGTGCTCGCCGACCGCCGCTGCCTGCTGGCCCTGGCAGCGACCGCCGCCGTGTCGCTGCTGCGCCACCCACCACTGGCGGTGCGGTTCCTGCGCACCCGGGCGAGGCCGTGGACGCGGCGCCTTCTTCGCACACTCACCTCCCGGCCTGCCGCACCCCCGGCACGGACCGATCCTGTGCCGGTGGCCCTGCTGGCCGCGGTCGCCGTCCGCCCGTCGCTGCGGGGCAGCGGCGTCGGTGCCCGCCTGGTCGAGTTGTTTCTCATTCGTGCGCACGAGCGCGGCGCTGCCACCGCCGAGCTGGTCACCGGTGCCGGCCCGGACGGGGCCGGCGCGTTCTACGAACACCTGGGATGGAGCCCGGGGCGAGAACACCGCACGCGCGACGGCGACACGGTACGCAGCTACCGCCACCGCGTGGTGCCTGCGGCCCGCCCCGGCACGTGCTGCGACGAGCGCGGGGCGGATCCCCGATGAAGCTGACCCGGCGTCAATTGTTGACGGTGCTGACCGCGGGGTCGGCCGCTGCCGTGGCCTCCTGCACCCTCGAGCCGGCCCCGCCGCAGCCTGCGCCCTCGGCGACTACGCCGAGACCGCAGCCACCTGACCTGAGTCGACCCGACCGCGCCGCACGTCGCTCCCCGTTGTCCGCCGCGGCGAGCCGCTGGCAGCCGGCACCGGGTGAGGTGTTCCCGGAGATCAAGCGCACCGCGGCGGCGTTTTTGGAAACCGCCGGTAACTGGAGCGACGGCGGTACGGCCGTGGGCAACCTCGTCCGCGCCGGCGCGTCTGCGATATCGGCGGCGACTGCGTCGGTCCTGCACCCGTCCACCGCCCGCGCCGGGGAGCTGACCGTGATCTATCCGCAGTACGGCGGGCTTGCCCCGGACACCGCCGCGGTGATCGCCCTGGTGGAGCAAAACCTGCGCACCGTTTCGGGACCGTGGACCCGCGAACTCGTCGTCGACGTGCGACTGGCCCGCCGACCCGGCGGGAGCTGGACCGTCGAGCGGCTCGTCGCACCGACCTCACTGGGGCCGCCGCTGCCGCTGACCGACACGGCCGCGGCGGTGCTCGCCGAGCCGAGGATCATCCTGTCGGGTCCGGCCCAAAACGATGTCAGCACCGGCAGGATCGACAACCGGCTGTTGGCGATACTGCACGCACTGTCCCGGGAGTTCACCGTGGCGATCCAGGTGATGCACACCGGCCACGTCCAGACGGTCTATCCGACCGCGCGGGTGTCCAACCACGCCGTGGGACGAGCCGTGGACATCCGCGAGATCGATGGTCGGCCGGTGGTGGACACCCGGCCCGGTGACGAGCGTGTGCTGCGATTGATGCGGCGAGCCGCCGAGTTGGGGGCGACCGAGGTCGGCGGACCGGTCGACCTCAACGGACCGCGCAAGGGCTTTTTCTCGGACGACGTCCACCACGATCACATCCATCTCGGTGTCACTCCCGGCGACCCGCCGGCGCACCTGCGGTAGGGCGCCCGTCCCGGCAGGTGTGGCACCGGTCCGCGGTGTCGGGAGGCGGTCGCCTCCGGCGGTGCGGCCGGTCGGGGCGCGAGCAGCAGCCGCCGCGGTGACCCGGCCACGGGATCGGTCACGTGGGGCGTCCTCTCGACGCTTTGCCGGAGAACGACTATGGAATCGTTACTGCCTTGGCCGGAGGATGGTGCCGCTCGATTTCGGCGCAGCGTGAATCCTGCGTAGGAGCGGTAGCTGCGGGGCGTCGGATCTCGATCAGCAGTCCAGCGGCTCCCAACAGCAGGCACACGGTGGTCACCGTCATCAAGGCCGGATTGGTTCGACCGGTCAGGGCCTCACCGAGCAGCACCACACCGAGCGTGCCGGGCAGGATACCGGCGACCGTGGCACCGATGTACGGCAGCAGCCGCACCGAGGACAGGGCGCAGCAGTAGTTGACCACCGCGAACGGCACTACCGCGATCAATCGCAGTGATCCGACCGCCAGCCACCCCCGCCGGGCCACACGCTCATCGACAGCCAGTGCCCTGGGATGCGAAAGTCGGGCTCGAAACGCGTGCCGACCCAACCGTCGCACCAAGAGGAATGCTGCGGTGGCGCTCAACGTCGTCGCGGCGATCGTCACGACGATGCCGACCACCGGGCCGAACAACACGCCGGCACTGAGGGTGAACACGGTGCGGGGAACCGGAGTGACGGTCACCACGACCTGCGCCAGGAAGAACAACACCACGAACGCCGGTCCCACCGAGTCCGTCCACTGCCGCATCTGCGCGAGCGACGGATACGGCACGACCGTGACCAAGGTCGCGACCACGACCACGACCGCCACTGTGACGAGCACGTTTCGCCGCAACAACCTTCCCGCCGCGGTCGATGACCTCAGCCGACGCGGGCGCGTCGAAGTGCTCGGTGTGCGTTCCATCGTCTACTCCGTACTGCGACTCGGCGAGGCCGCGAACTGGTTCCCGAGCACCACAGGCGTGGGACCGACCCCAACTACTATGTGCCATAGTAGTTGGGCGTGTCGGTCCGCCAGGGAAGGTTGTCGATGTCTGCCAGAATCATATGGACGATCACGGTGGTCGTGGTCGGCGCCTCGCTCGGGGCCGCGCTGTGGCCGCGCACGCACGACTCCCTCCCCGCTCGATCCGCGGACCATGCCGGCTCGACCGTCCCGGGGACCGCCGATGCTGCCGAACAACGAGCCGCGGCCGAGTTGCCCGCACAGCAGCACTGCCCGGTGGCCACCGGACCCGCCTCCGGTCGGCTGGCCGGGGTCTCGGTGCGGTGCCTGGGCTCGAGCGAGAGCATCGACCTCGGGTCCGCCCTGCAGGGCGCACCGACGCTGGTCAATCTCTGGGCCTCATGGTGCGCACCGTGCCGAGAAGAGATGCCGATCTTGGACGCCTATGCCGACGAGCCCGGCGCGATCCGGGTGGTGGGCCTGAATGTGCAGGACAACCCCGCTTCTGCACTGGCGCTGATGGCCGCCCTCGAGGTGAGCTACCCCTCGTTCGTCGATATCGATGAGGCCGCACAGAAGACACTGGCCGCACCGCCGGTGCTGCCGCTGAGTTTTCTCGTGCACCGTGACGGGTCCGTCGAACGCGTGGCGACCCCGCCGGTGTTCACCGACCCGGCTCAGGTGCGTGCCGCGGTGGACACGATGCTGCGATGAGGACAGTAAGCCGAGCACGTCGACGGCTGTGGCCTGCACTGATCGTGACGCTGGTCGCGCTGCTCGGTGCCAGTGCCTGCGCCACCGGCACCGATGCTGTCGCCCAGGGCGGCGGCTCCTTCGATTTCGTCGCCCCGGGTGGTCAGACCGACATCTTCTACGATCCGCCCTCCGAGCGCGGCACCCTCGGGCCCTTGTCCGGCCCGGACCTGATGACCGACGGTGTCACGGTCGATCTGGCCGACTACGCCGGTCAGGTGGTGGTGATCAATCTGTGGGGCCAGTGGTGCGCACCGTGTCGCAGCGAAACCGACGACCTCGGACGCGCTTTCGACGCCACCCGCGATCTGGGGGTGCAGTTCCTCGGCATCAACGTCCGTGACCCCCAACGCGACAAGGCCCAGGACTTCGTCATCGACAACCAGGTCACCTACCCGTCGATCTACGACCCCCCGATGCGCACGTTGACCGCCCTCGGCGGCAACTTCCCCACCAGCGTCATCCCGTCCACGCTCGTCCTCGATCGACAACATCGGGTAGCCGCGGTGTTCCTGCGGGCGCTGTTGACCGAAGACCTGCAACCGGTGATCGAACGGGTGGCGGCCGAACCAGTGGCGGTCGAACAGTGATCGTGCTTGCTCAAGGAATCGGGGCGAGTTTCCAGGACGCGGCCGCATCCGGACCGTTGTTGCTGGCGGTGGGCGCATGCGTGTTGGCCGGATTGATCTCGTTCGCCTCCCCGTGCGTGGTGCCCTTGGTCCCGGGTTACCTGTCGTATCTGGCCGGGATCTCCGGCGCCGACGCCCCGGCACTGACCGCCGAAGAACGCACCTCCACCACCGCTACCGGGGTGCGTACCGCGGGACGGTGGCGGGTCACCGGCGCCGCCGGTCTGTTCGTCGCGGGATTCACCGTGGTGTTCGTCCTGGCCACCGCCTCGGTGTTCGGGGTGATCGGGGCGCTGCGGATCAATCAGGAGTTGCTCCAACGCGTCGGCGGAGTGGTCACCATCGTGATGGGGCTGGTGTTCCTCGGGCTGGTTCCGGCGTTACAGAAAGACACCCGGTTCGCGCCCCGGCGCATCTCCTCGCTCGCCGGCGCCCCGGTGCTCGGCGGAGTGTTCGCCCTCGGGTGGACGCCGTGCCTGGGCCCGACGCTGGCCGGGGTGCTGTCCGTGGCCGCCGGCACCGAGGGCACCACCGCGGCCCGCGGCGTGCTGTTGATCGTCGCGTACTGCCTGGGACTGGGCCTGCCGTTTATCGCCTTGGCGTTCGGGTCGGCCTCGGCCCTGCGCGGTGTCGGATGGCTGCGCCGACATTCGCGCCACATTCAGATCGCCGGCGGCGTGATGCTCATCGCCGTCGGCATCGCCTTGACCACGGGAGTGTGGGAGATGTTCATCGCCTGGATCCGTGACGAGTTCGTCACCGACGTGGTGCTGCCGATATGACCGTCACCGACCGGAGTCCGACACCGCTGCTGCCGCGTCCGTCCCTGGGGCGGCGCGCCCTCGCGCACGCCCGGAACCTGTGGCGCCAGCTCACCTCGATGCGCACCGCCCTGGTGCTGCTGTTCCTGCTCGCGGTGGCGGCGGTCCCCGGGGCGCTGCTGCCCCAGCGCAACCTCAACGCCGGCAAGGTCGACGAGTACATCGCCGCCCGCCCGGTTCTCGGCCCGATCCTGGATCGGCTCGAAATGTTCGACGTGTTCGCCAGCTTCTGGTTCACCGCCATCTACGCGCTGCTGATGATCTCGCTCATCGGATGTCTGCTGCCCCGGCTGCGCGAGCATCTGCGCGCAGTGCGCAGCGATCCGGTCCCCGCCCCCCGAAATCTGGCACGCCTGCCGCATCACCACCGGGGATCGGTCGATGCACCGATCGACGACACCGTCGACCAGGTACAGACCGTGTTGCGCCGGTGGCGCACGGTCACCCGCACCGGCGACGACGGACAGCGGTCGATCTCGGCGGAGAAAGGCTACCTGCGCGAGGTCGGGAACCTGGTCTTCCACTTCTCCCTGGTCGGATTGCTGGTGGCCGTGGCCACCGGCCGGCTGTTCGGGTACGAGGGGTCGGTGATCGTCATCGCCGACGGCGGGCCGGGATTGTGCAACACCTCCCCGGCGGTGTACGACTCGTTCCGTCCCGGCAGCGCCACCGACGGCACCGGCCTGGATCCGTTCTGCCTCAAGGTCGAAGATTTTTCCGCCGATTACCTCGACAACGGCCAAGCGGAGATGTTCACCTCGAACATCTCCTACCAGAGCGGCGCGGACATCGGCACCGACCGGTGGCAACCGTACCGACTGCGAGTCAACGAACCGCTGCGCCTCGGGAACGAACGGGTCTACCTCACCGGCCACGGCTACGCCCCCCGATTCACCGTGACCTTCCCCGACGGACAGTCGCGCACCGAAACGTTGCAGTTCGCCCCCGAGGACGCCACCACATTTCTCAGCAGCGGGGCCATGCGCTTCGATCCCCCCGGGGGCACCTATCCGGATCCGGACGAGCGGCGCCGCAACCAGATCGCGCTCGAAGGACTCTTCGCCCCCACCGCCGCGTTCGACGGGACGCTGCTGACCTCGGCGTTCCCCGACATGCTGGACCCGGCCGTGGCCATCGACATCTACAAGGGCGACACCGGTCTGGACACCGGCATTCCCCAGTCGATCTTCAAACTGAACTCCGAGATGATCAATCAGGGCCGGTTGGTCAAACAGGCGCGGGTCAACCTGCGGCCCGGCGAGTCCACGACCCTGGCCGACGGCACCACAGTTCGGTTCGACGGCGCCGAAGAATTTGCCTACCTACAGATTTCGCACGATCCCGCCCAGAACTGGGTGTTGGTCTTCGCGATCACCATGATGAGCGGGCTGCTGGCCTCGCTGGTAATCAAACGACGCCGCATCTGGGTGCGCCTGCGCCCCACCGGGACCGGTACCGCTGTCGAACTCGGCGGACTGGCCCGCACCGACCAGGCCGGGTGGGGATCGGAATTCACCGACGTCTGCCGACGCATACTGCCCGGCACCACTGCCGCTGCGAAAGAAGACCGATAGTTCATGCCAATCAACGACACCCTTGCCCGCTACTCCGATCTGAGCTTCGAAACAGCCTTCGCCGTCTATCTGCTGGCACTGGTGCTGTTCGTTGCCGAGTTCACCGCGGTACGTGTCCGCCGCACCACCTCGGAACTGGTGCTCGCCGCTGCTACCCCGTCTGCTACTCGGTCCGAGGAACCGGGGCGCATCGTCGAGCCGCCCCGCCGGGAGTGGTCGGACCGACTGGGCCGCATGGGCGTCAGCGTGCTGATAGTTGCCCTTATCCTGCACGTCGGATCGATGGTGCTGCGGGGGCTGGCCACCGCCCGCTTCCCGTGGGGCAACATGTACGAGTTCGTCACCGTGACCTGCGCGATCGGAGTGTTCGCCGGGTTGATCGTGCTGCGCCGCCCGGCGCTGCGGGTGCTGTGGACGTTCGCGCTGATCCCGGTGCTGATCCTGCTCTTCGTCGCCGGCACGGTGCTCTATGCCGATGCCGCCCCGGTGGTGCCGGCGCTGCAGTCGTTCTGGCTGCCGATCCACGTCTCGGTCGTGTCCGTTTCAAGTGGAGTGTTTCTCGTCTCCGGAGTGGCCAGCACGTTGTTTCTACTCGTGTTGAGAGGCGAGAAGCGGCCACAGACCGGGTGGGGTCGTCTCGCGCAGCGGCTGCCGGACGCGCGTGCCCTCGACCGACTGGCCTATCGCACGACGATCTTCGCGTTCCCGTTGTTCGGCGCCGGGGTGATTCTCGGTGCGATCTGGGCGGAAGCTTCGTGGGGCCGGTTCTGGGGCTGGGACCCGAAAGAAACCGTCTCGTTCATCGCCTGGGTGATCTACGCCGCCTACCTGCACGCCCGTGCCACCGCCGGCTGGCGCGAGACCCGAGCGGCCTGGATCAACATCGCCGGGTTCGTCGCGACCCTGTTCAACCTGTTCATCATCAACATGGTCGTCTCCGGGCTGCATTCCTATGCCGGTCTGAACTGACCTCTGTCCGCGCCCCCGATCGGGGGCCCGGACTGCTCCACCTCGGAGCGCCACACCCGGGCACCGTCCTCGAGAAAGGTCCACCGATGACCGTCGCGACGAGGATCGTCGACCTTCCCGTCTCGGTGCTGCGGCACCGTGCGTCGTGGTCGGGGGTGCTGTGGCGGTGCGCGGCGGCGATCGTGGCAGGACTGGGGCTCTATGCGAGCTTTCCGCCCCGCACGTCGTGGTGGTTGGCGCCGATCGCGATCGCGGTACTCACCGCAGCGGTGACGCACCGCTCCGTCAAGGGCGGATTCGGCTACGGCTACCTCGCCGGCCTGGGTTTTTTCCTGCCGTTGCTGCCGTGGGTCGGGGTGTACGTCGGGGCGATGCCATGGCTGGCGCTGGCCGCAGTCCAGGCGGTGGCCGTCGGCGCGTTCGGGGCGCTCGCCGCGGTTTTGAGCCGCCGTCCGGCCGCCCCGCTGACGATCGCCGGCGCCTGGGTGGTCACCGAGGCGGTGCGGGCACGCGTGCCGTTCGGAGGCTTCCCCTGGGGGCGACTCGCCTTCGGTCAGGCCGAGGGGCCTCTGCTGCCGCTGGCCTCGCTCGCCGGAGCACCAGGGGTGAGCTTTACCGTAGCCCTGATCGGGACCGCCGTCGTCGCGGCCGTGGGCCGAATACGGTCCGGGCGTTGCCGCGCCGGTATGGGCTGCGCACTGCTGGCCGTGGCGCCGGTGGTATTTGCCCCGTTCGCCGCGGATCTTCAGATCTCGAACACGACCGGGCCGACGGTCACCGTGGCCGCGGTGCAGGGCAACGTGCCGCGGATGGGGCTCGAGTTCAACGCTCAGCGCCGGGCGGTGCTCGACAACCACGTGGCGGCCACAGAACAACTCGCCGCCGAGGTGGCCGCTGGGAGACAACCGCGCCCGCAGTTGGTGGTGTGGCCGGAGAATTCCTCGGACATCGACCCGCTGCGCCACCGCGATGCCCGCACCGCACTCGACCGGGCCGCCACTGCGATCGGGGTGCCCATCCTCGTCGGTGCGGTGCTCGACAACGGGGACGGCACCAGTAGCAACAGCGCACTGGTATGGGACCCAGTAACCGGTCCCGGGCAACAACACGTCAAACGTCGTCTCGTGCCGTTCGGGGAGTATCTGCCGCTGCGTCCGGTGATCGAACGACTCGTTCCGGCCGCCGCGCAGGCCGGCAACTTCGTTCCCGGCGACGGCACCGGACGGATCGAGCTCAACGGCGTACCCGTGGCGGTAGCAACCTGCTACGAAGTCGCCTTCGACGACGCAGTGACCGACTCGGTACGCGCAGGCGCCCAGTTGATCACCGTGCCCACCAACAACGCCACCTTCGGGCGCACCGAGATGACCTACCAGCAGCTGGCCATGTCGCGAGTACGCGCCGTCGAACACGGCCGCTCGGTGGTCGTCGCCGCCACCAGCGGAGTGAGCGCGTTGATCACCCCCGACGGGCAGGTCGCCGAGCAGAGCGCGATGTTCACTGCCGACCTGCTCGTCGGCGAGCTCCCGCTGAGCACGGAGCTGACCTGGGCCACCCGCCTGGGCCCGTGGCCGGAAACGGTGCTCTCCCTCGCCGTGGTTCTTCCTCTGCTGGTCCGTCGTCGCGACCGGGCGAATCCCTGAGGAATTACTAAGAAACATAGTTTTTTTAGCCCGCATCGTATAACGTTTCGTTATCTTTCCGTGACCGGTCCCCGCGAGGTAACGGCAATACGCGCACGTCAGGGAGTACTTCAGTGGGACGACACCACCTATCCACCTCCAGCCGAACCGCACATGTCCGTAATGCAAACGAGACATTTCAGTCGCAGTCGGGACCCGGCCGCCACCGGGCGCAGCCCGCGCGTACGACGCACACCGTCTGGGCTTCCGCGGTGGCCACCGGGGCATTTTTGGCGGTGGGCTCACAGCTCGCCGCCCCGGCCGCGGCCGGAGCGCACCCCGCCGGGGCGAGCCACGACGCACCGGCTCCCGCCTCCACCCCGATGCCCCTGCCGGCAGCCGTGGCAGCCGCCTTGCCGGCAGCCGTGGCGGCCCTGCCCGAAGTCGGCGCCACCGTCGACCGGTTCGCCGCCGAGCACCACCTGCACCCTGCGCCGGACCACGCCCCGGTCACCGAGCAGGCCCCGGTCCCGAGTCCACCCTCGAGTCCCGAGATCATCCCGGGCAAGGAGACGGTGGCGGCGCCCGCATCGGCCGCGGCCACCGTTCCGCCGATCACCGCATCGTCGTGGTTGCCGCAGCCGCTCGCGGTCGCGCCGGTCGCAGGAACGGTGACCTCACCCTTCGGTCCCCGATGGGGCACCACCCACGCCGGTCTCGACATCGCCAACAGCATCGGCACACCGGTGTATGCGGCCGCGGCCGGCACCGTGACCGATTCCGGTCCGGCCTCCGGGTTCGGTCTGTGGGTCCAGATCCGGCACGACGACGGTTCGACGAGCACCTACGGGCACATCAACGAAACCCTGGTCTCGGTCGGTCAACAGGTACAGGCCGGCGAGCAGATCGCCACCGTCGGAAACCGCGGCGAGTCCACCGGGCCTCATCTGCACTTCGAAACCACCAACCCGGACGGAACGAAGGTCGATCCGATCCAGTGGCTGGCCGCGCGAGGTGTCGCCCAGACCGACCTCTCGCGTACCTAACGCACCGGGCGAAGTAGATCGCTCCAGTGATGCCGAGTCTTCGTCCCACCCAGGGGGCGGGCTCGGCATCACGCATTGGTGAACCGGCCTTCGTCCTGGCGGCCCGGCGGCCATCCCCCACCGGCGCCCGGCGTGTTCTGCTCCCCTGCGCCCCCGGTCTGCGCCGGCAAGTCTCGGCGGGACAGACCGACGGCCGGCGGACGGGACGGCCGGGACGACCCGCTCGGACAGGCCCCTCGGCGCAGTTGCCTCTCGGTCCANCCCCGCTCCCTCGACGCAGTTTGCGTCGAGGGAGCGGGATGGGGGTACGTGACCACGCAACTCGGCCGGGGGTCGGGTCAGGAGCGAGCGCGTACCTCACCGATGTCCGCCGGATCGGTGTCCTCGGTGTCCGGCTGCGCGGCGGCGGGGGCATCCTCCGGTGGGGGACGCAGCCGCCCGGAGCGATCCAGGACGAACAGGGCGGCGACACAGAGGACGCCGACACCGGCGAGCGCCACCCAGATCAACGAGCCCAGCCCCGCACCGCTGAGCCACCCGAACACCACACCGGTACCGAGGTTGCCCACCAGGATGCCGATGCCGACGATCGTGTTGTAGAACCCGTAGTGGGTGGCCACCAACCGGCCACCGGCGAGGGCGACGACGGTGTCCATCTCGAACGGGAACACCGCCGCAGTGCCCACGGCCAGCAGCGCGGCAGTGAGAATCAGCGCACCGGCCGCGACCGCGCCGCCCAGTACCTCCGGGCTGGGGACCAGCACCAACGGCACGAACGCGGACGCCATGATCAGCATGCCGATCACCAGACTGCGCCCCGATCCCCAACGGCGAGCGAACCAGGAAGTGATCCGCAGCTGCCCGGCGATCGCGACGATCCCGGACACCACGAACAAAGAGGTCACCAGCACGGTGTCGGAGCGAGCGCCGCCGACGATCCGCGCCGCTTGCAGCGGCAGCGCCAGATACACCTGGAAGGAGAGCACATAGGACCCGATCATCGCGACCGCGAACAGCACGAACGGGCGGTTCGCGGCGATGACCCGCCAGTCCTCGAGCACCGAGGTCTTTCCGGTGACCGGGGCGGCGCGGTGGGCGGGCAGCGCCCAGATCTGCACCACCGGCAACACGGCGAACACCGCCGCTGCCGCCAGCGCGGTGACCCGGAAGTCGAGGGTGGTCAGGGCGAGCCCGACCAACGGGCCGAGCAGGATCCCGGCCTGGTAGAAGACGTTGAACACCGCGAACGCCTCCACGCGCCGCGCACCGGCGTCGGCGGCGAGGTAGGCACGCACCGCCGGGTTGAACAGCGCCCCGGCGAAACCGGTGGCCACCGAGGCGATCAGGATTGCCGGGAGGGATTCGACGGCGGCGAGCAGCCCGAACCCGGCCACCCGCAAAAGANGCTTGTACCCGAGCCGATCGGCGAGGGTGCCGCCGACCAGGAACATGCCCTGCTGGGAGAAGTTCCGCACCCCCAGCACCAGCCCGACCGCCCACGCCGCCAACCCCAGCGGACCGGCGAGGTATCCCGCCAGATAGGGCATGAGCATGTAGAAACCGATGTTGATGGAGAACTGGTTGACCATCAGCACCTGCGCGGGCCGGTCGAAGCTGCGGAACTGGGCCACCAGGGCGGTCATGACACGCCTTCGGTGGGGTCGATGACGGTGGCGCACCGGGTCCACGACGACACGACCTGGTCGGTCGGATGGTCGATGGTGGCCGGCGCGGTGGGCGGGTTGGCCTCGAGCAGGCCGTGCTCGGCGCAGTAGTCGTCGTTGTAGATGGTGTCGAAGTAGCGTTGCGGACCGTCCGGGAAGATCGCCGCCACCCGGGTCTCCGGGGCGCTGGTGCGGGCGATCCACCCAGCCGCCAGCGCCACCGCCCCGACACTCTATCCGCCGCTGGCGTGGTGGGTCGCCGCCAGGGTGCGGCAGGACCAAACCGCCTCGTGCGGGGCCACCCAGTGCACCTCGTCGAAGGCCGGGTAATCGATGTTGTCGGGGTAGATGCTCGACCCGAGTCCGCGCATGAGCCGGGTGTGGGCGGGTTGGCCGAAGATCGTCGAACCGACGGTGTCGACCCCGACCAGTTTCAACTCCGGGCAGAACCGGCGCAGCACCCGGGCCACCCCGGCCGAGTGTCCGCCGGTGCCCACCGAGCAGACCAGCACGTCCACGCGGCCGAGCTGGGCGGCCAGTTCCAGGGCGAGGGATTCGTAGGCGTCGACGTTGTCCGGGTTGGTGTATTGATCGGGGCACCAGGAGCCGGGGTGCGCGCCGAGCAGCTCGGCGACCTTGTCCCGACGCGCCTGTTGCCAGCCGCCGCTCGGGTGCGGCTCGGTGACCAGTTCGACGGTGGCGCCGTACGCGGCGAGCATCCGGTGCACGATCGGCTCGAGGCCGGGGTCGGTGACCAGGGTGACCGGATGGTGGTGGGTGATCCCGGCCAGGGCCAAACCCAGGCCGAGGGTGCCGCTGGTGGATTCGATGATCATCGCCCCGGGCGCGAGGTCGCCACGGGCCTTGGCCCGTTCGACCATGTGCAGGGCGGGCCGGTCCTTCATTCCGCCCGGATTACTGCCTTCGAGCTTGGCCCAGAAACCGCGTCCGGTGCCGGCGAACGGCTCCCCGATCCACAGGACGGGGGTGTTGCCGACCATGGTGGAGGGCTGGAGACAGCGGAGGGCGGTGGTCAGCAGGTGCGCGGAGGACGATACCGCGAATGTGGAGTGAACAGCACTGGTCATGTGAGGTGTGATCCCTGTATCGGACTGCGACGGGCGCAGTACATCGGTGACGGGCAGCGCGGAGCGGGCCACCAGGGACGATCCCCGAGGTGGCCTGCGGGCTGCCGATCAGCACCGATTGATACAGAGAGTGTTGAGAATGGTGCGCCCGGATCGGGCGCGGGGTATCGGATCCGGTGGGGCACGGGCGGCCAAGGTGGCCGGCATCAGCGCCATCATCACCACGAGGGCGACCAGAGCGAGCACGACGGCGGTACCCAACGGGCGCAGCGGATTGTCCGACCGGGGCATGGCGACGACGGTGTGCCCCTCGTGAGGGCGGTGCTCGCCCTGCTCGATGTGCGCGTGCCCGGGGGCGTGCTCCTCCGCGGCGACCGCGGTCGAGGTGGTCACCACGTGCACGTCCGTGTCGTGATCGTGGGCGAGGAACAGGCCGCATTGGGCGATGGTGTGCCCCAGCAGATACAGAACAGCAGCGACGGCGATGACCGTCCGCGTACGCGGGGGGCGTATCGCAACGGCGCTCACAACTTCCTGACTGTAGCAGCGCAAAACGGGCCGATCGGTTGGCCCAGGCATCGAGCCGGCCGAACCCCCAGGGCAGCAGCGGTCGACCGGCACCCCTTCCCCTGCCTTCTCGGGCACGGTCGGTGCCGGGCCGGGCGCCCGGCCCGCGAACACGCCGACCCCGATGCGTTCGGGGTCGTGGGAGCGGTGTCGGCGCCTATCTCGGGCAGCCGCCCACGTCCTCGGCGCAGGCTCAGAAGTGGCCGCATCCCGGGGACGGCCGGGACCAGCATTTCCGCGGAACTCGGGGGCGGTTCAGGTACACACGAGCGCGGACACCACGCCGGCGCCCACCAGGACCGTGAAGATCGGGCCCACCATGGACACCGTGCCCATTGCCGCGCAGGACAGCCAGGGCCAGCGCGCCCGACCTTCGATGCGCAGCTTCCACAACCGCAGCGACGTGTCGTTACTCAACCCCAGTGTCCCTGCGGGCCGCGGCAGAGTCGACGCCGACACCGCCGTCAACGCCGACCGGACCGTGGCGGAGCTGGTGACCCGGGCGGCATGTTGATCCGCGGTGAGCTCGACGAGCGTGGTCACCGCGATCGGCGCTGCGGCGAACAGTGGCACGCGTGGAAACACCTCGGCCAGAACATGGCACACGTTGACGATGCGGTGGTGTCGGCCCCGCAGATGGGCACGCTCGTGGGCAAGAACGGCTTCGCGTTCGCCGGCGCTCAGGCACGCCGACAGCCCTTCGGTGGCCACCACGAAGCCGGGGCGACCGGCGACGCTGTAGGCCATCGGCAGTGGGTGATCGAGCCACATGACATCGCCTCGCGACCGCGCCACGATCGCCACCACCTCACGGTGATAGGTCCGCACCCGGCTCGACTCCCGGGTGCGGCGCCGACCCACGACGGTGGTGCGGATCACCGCGAGGGCCAGAGCAACGGTGACAGCGCCGGCGACCGCCGCGGTGATCCCTGGTGCTGCGGTGTGCGAGAGCGCCGACCAACACCGCACCAGCGTCTCGACGGCCGATTCGGCGGGCGCATGCTCGGGCCAGAGCGAGACGGCCACCGCGGAGGCACCGAAGAACACGGCCCCGCCGATACTGCCGAGCCATGCCGCCAGCACCGTCCTCGGTGGCAGGGACGTGTCGGTCAGGGGTCGCAGCAACGTCGGCGCTGCCACTGCGATCAGAGCGGCGCCGACGAGGAGAATTACCGCCAGAGTCATCGGTCCGCGGGCCCACCGGTGCGTCCGCGACGCAGCGCATCGAATTCCGGGTCGGTCACCGTCTTGGCGAAGTGCAGCAGCACGGCGCTGGGGTCGGCGCTGCTGTCGAGCAATGCCCGCAAGGCCTGGGATGTGGCTTCCTCGCGACTGCACGACGGTGAATAGAAGTAGGCCCGGCTGCGCTTTTCCCGCTGCACCCAGCCCTTGTCGTGCAGGTGGGTCACCACGGTCAAGATGGTGGTGTAGGCGAGCTGTTTGCGGCCGCTCAGGCGTTCGACGAGATCGTGTACCGACTGCGGCTCGTCGGTGGACCACAACTCGTTCATCACCTCGGCCTCGAGACCGCCCAATCGCTGCATGGCTCCCCTCGGAGATACTCGCCGGCTACCACACGTTCCCAGCGTGGTCCCTATTCCTCGTTCCTCTCGAATTCAACCATGCGGGAAATTTACCGTGCGATGGTCGGATGCGTATCGCCTAAGTGCCGAGGCGACGTCGGCGGACCGGCGTGGCGGCCTCCATCAGGTGCCGGGCACTCGTTCCTCCCACCTGCCTCGGCAGTAGTACAACGAGTCAGCGCAACGAGTCAGTGCAACGAGTCAGTGCAACGAGCAGGCCTGCTACGCAGGGGGCGGTGTCGGTGAGGACAGGGACGGTAGGAACTGTCGACGCATTCCGAGAACCTCATCGGTGAGGGCGATGGAGGCGGCGCCGTCGTGGACGGTGCCGGTTACCGCTCGGATCGCGTCGATCGATTCCGGTATGACGATCGCTTCGTTGAATACCTGATAGGTGAGGTAGGCCTCGTCTCCGTCGACGGTCACCACGTCCTCCCACACCGCAACCTCCCACATATCGCCTCGCGGTCTCCCCAGATCCCGCATCAGTTCGACGGTGGTGTTCAACGCCACCAGTCCCTCCGCCATGGTGACGAAGGCGATCCGCGGGGCAGCGTGCAGGGCAGCGAGGACCTCGTCGCGGCTGCTGCGTCGGCGCAGTCGCAGGCTCCAGTAATGGTTGTGGGTTTGGGTGTGCGCGGCCTTGGCGGCCATGGTCACCACGTCGAGATTCGGCAGGACGGTTCGCGCGTCCGGTCCTTGATGGGAGGGAATGGACGACTCGGGAACGATCGTGTTCATTACCCCACCCAGGTGGGACTCGCCGGGATCGGTGGCGCGCCGGATCAGTGTGCCCCGCGCGCTGGCCAGCAGATCCGCCGCCTCCAATGCCCCGAGGACCCGCACGATGCTGGTGGTGTTGCACGAGACCACCCGCGTGCTCTCCCGGCCCACGGCGCTGGCGTAATTCGCCTGTGCGACGAAGGAATGACCGGTCGTGGCATGCGATTCACCGCCCTGCAGGATCACCTTCACCCCGGCCCGACGGTAGAGGGGAAGAGCGGCGGCGGCCACCTTCTTCGGTGTGGCGTCCACAACGACGTCCACCTGGCCGAGCAGGTCTTCGAGGGTGCCGAGCACCGGAATGCCGGCGCTGGTCATCGCGTGCCGGGCGGACTCGCCGGCCGCAAATATCGGAATGCCGAGTTCCGCGGCGGTGCGGATCCGCCAGTCGGTGGCAACATCGGCCACTCCGACCAGATGCATATCGGGCATGGCCCGGACCGCATCGGCGACTCGCTTGCCGATGACTCCGTATCCTGTCACGGCCACTCGTATCGGTGCGGGCATCGATATCCTCCTTCGGGTCGGTTGTTGAATGGTTGTATGGATCGCCGCGAGCGCCGCTATCCGGTCGTGTCCCCGACTCGGGGCGGCGCGGCTGCCACCGGTGCCTCCGATGCGGCCGCGCCGGCCTGGCGGGGAAGCTCGAGTCGTTTGAGCATCAAGGCGTTGACCGCGACGATCAGGCTCGAGCCGGACATCGACAGCGCCGCGATCTCCGGGCGCAGCACCAGCCCGAAGGCGGGTTCGAACACGCCGGCGGCGATCGGCAGGGCGATGACGTTGTAGCCGACCGCCCAGCCGAGGTTCTGCCGCATCTTGCGCAGAGTGCCCCGGCCGATGCGCAACGCGATCGGCACATCGAGTGGGTCCGAACGCATCAGCACCAGGTCGGCGGTTTCGATGGCGACGTCGGTGCCGGCGCCGATCGCGATGCCCAGATCCGCCTGCGCGAGCGCGGGGGCGTCGTTGACCCCGTCGCCGACCATGGCGACCTTCTTGCCGCCGCGTTGCAGTTCGGCGATCTTGTCGGCCTTGTCGGCGGGCAGCACCTCGGCGATGACGGTGTCGATGCCCAGCTGTCCGGCGATGCGCCGGGCGGTCGCTTCGTTGTCGCCGGAGAGCATGACCACCTCGATACCGAGCTCGTGCAGCGACGCCACCGCCTCGGCCGAGGTTTCCCGGGCGGCGTCGGCCAGGGCGATCACCCCGACGCCGCGGCCGTCGACCGCGACGAGCACGGCAGTACGCCCCGTCGCGGCGAGCTCGTCGCGTCGGTCCATCAGCGCGCCGAAGTCGACGTTCTCGGCCACCATGAGTTTGCGGTTGCCCACTGCTACCCGCCGGCCGGTCACCTCGGCGACCGCGCCGTGGCCGGGCACGTTGCGGAAGTTCTCTACCGAGACGGCGGGAATGCCGCGCTCGGTCGCATGGCGCACGATTGCGCCCGCGAGGGGATGTTCGGATTCGCGTTCGACCGCTGTCACCAGCGTCCAGAGTTCGTCCTCGGGCAGACCTTCGACGACGACGTCGGTGACCTCCGGCTCGCCTTTGGTCAAGGTGCCGGTCTTGTCCATCACGACGGTGTCGATCCGGGCCGAGGTTTCGAGAGCGGTGGCGTTCTTGAACAGCACGCCGCGCTTGGCGCCGAGGCCGGTCCCGACCATGATCGCGGTCGGGGTCGCCAACCCGAGCGCGTCGGGGCAGGTGATCACCACGACGGTGATGGCGAACAGCAGCGCCATCTGTACGTCCCCGTCGAGCAGCCACCACACCAGGAAGGTGCCCACGCCGCCGACCAGGGCGACGAAGACCAGCCAGAACGCGGCCCGATCGGCCAGGCGCTGACCGGGGGCCTTCGAGTTCTGCGCTTCTTGGACGAGGGCGACGATTTGGGCCAGGGCGGTGTCGGAGCCGACCTTGGTCGCCCTCACCCGCAGGGTGCCGGTGGTGTTGATCGACGCACCGATCACGCCGGAGCCTTCGGTCTTGGTGACCGGCAGGGACTCACCGGTGACCATGGATTCGTCGACCTCGGAGTGGCCGTTCTCGACGACCCCGTCGACCGGGATCTTCGCCCCCGGCCGGATCAGCAGCAGGTCTCCGACCACGACCTCGGTGGTGGGGATGTCCACCGGCTCACCGCCGCGCAGCACCACCGCCCGGGGTGGGGCGAGTTCGAGCAGGGTGCGGATGGCGTCGTTGGCGCCGCCGCGCGCGCGCATCTCGAACCAGTGCCCGAGCAGCACGAAGCTGGCCAGCACCGTGGCGGCCTCGTAGAACACCTCGCCGCCGCCGGTCAGGGTCACGCCCACGCTGTAGAGCCAGCCGGTGCCGACCGCGACGGCGACGAGCACCATCATGTCCAGGGTTCGGGCCTTGAGGGCGCGGTAGGCGCCGTCGAAGAAGATCCACGACGAGTAGAAGACCACCGGAATCGACAACAGCAGCGAGAAGACGTCGTCGCGTAGGCCGAACGGTGCCGCCACGGTGAACCCGAGTACCTCCCGCCCGATCGGCGACCACAGCAGGATCGGGATCGACAGCAGTGCCGCCACGAGGAAGCGGTTGCGCATGTCGCGCACCATCGCGTCCATCGACATCCCGGCGTGCCCGCCGTGGCCCATCAACTGCTGGGGCGTGTGGGCGGCGTGGTCGTCGTGCGCGGCGTGGTCGTCGTGCGCGGCGTGGTCGTCCTGTCCGGCAGAGGGGTGGGCGGCAGAGGGGTGAGCGGTGTGTTCGCGCGGTTCCTCCTGCGGGTCGCACAGGTGCGACGGCACCGACTTGCCCTCGCAGTGGTATCCGCAGTCCCGTACCCAGTCGGTCAGGGTCGCCACCGAGGTCACGGCCGGGTCGTAGGTGACGGTCGCGGTCTGGTTCACCGCGTTGGCCTCGACAGCAAGGACGCCGGGTCGGCGGAGCAAGGTGGACTGCACCACCGCCGCCGAGGTCGCCCAGTGCAGGCCACCGACCTCGAGTACGGCGGTGCGTTCGTTTCTGTTTGTCACGGTGTTCGAGGACATGGTGTTCTCCGGACGGTCGATGGAATACGCATTGCGAAAGGCGCATTGGAGGGTCAGGGAAAGCAACCGAAGAGCCGAACGCAGTTAGCGGCCCGATCCGTGGCCTCCGTGGCCTCCGTGGCCGGGGCCGCCCATCATCATCGCCATCATCAGCACGCAGGCCCCGGCGAACACCAGGGCACCGACGCCCACCGTGCCGGTGGCCACCAGCGCAATGGCGATCGCCAACATGGGGATACAGCAAATCACCATCATCGCGCGGTGTCCGAGAGCTCGACGCATTCGCCCGGCACGCGCGGGGGCCGGTTCGGAGTGTTCGTGGGGCGAGTGCCGACGGTCGGGCATCTCGCGGGGGTCGGTCATCGGGCACCTCTCAACGACTTGGGCTGGTAGCCGAGTGCGGCGTAGAGCGGGCAGTGCCCCAAGGCTCCGGTCACCGCAAGGTCGAGACCGGCCAGGATCAGCAGTACTTCCAGTGCGGCCACTCCGAGGCCCGGGGACTGGAACAGCAGGACGATCCCGGCGGTAATCGCGGCCGCTCCCACAACGATGCGACCGATGCGTTCGGCCGGGGTGATGTTCAACGACCATCGACGTGCCATCACAACCGCTCCTTCGCCGGTGAGCCGGGGCAGATTCCCCGGGCTTGCTGCTTGCCTTCATCCTCGTCGGGGGGTACGTAGATTCGGTGCGTATCGGATGAGGGTTTGATGAAGATGTCGTGCCGCATGGCCCGCGTCTTCGGTCCGAGGGCGCGGTGTCTTGTGCGCTGGGAGTTCATCGGCGGATCCTTGTCGTCGGGTGCCGCTGCAGCGGGAACTGCAGCGTCTGTCCCCCACCGAGGGTGCGGTGTGCTCCGTCCACGTCGACGGTGACCGCGGTGGCGGTGCAGCGATGGGCGGTCAGGTACAGCGTGCTCTCGTCGAGGCGCACGTCGATGCGGTGGCCCCGGTAGTGCAGTCGGAATTGCAGTTGCCGGATTTCGGGGGGCATCTGCGGGGTGAGCACCAGACGGTCCGACTCGAAGCGGACTCCGGCGAACGAGCGGGTGACGATGTCGACGGTGCCGGCCATCGCGCCCAGGTGGATGCCTTCGCGGGTGGTGCCGCCCTGCGTGTCGTCCAGATCGGCGATCAGCGCTTCCCGGAAGACGCCCCAGGCGCGGGCAGGATCGATCCGGGCCAGCACCGAGGCGTGTACGACCCGGCTCAGGGTCGACCCGTGTGCGGTGCGGGCCAGGTAGTAGTCGACGGTGCGGGTCAGCTGCTCGGCGGTGACGTCGTAGCCGAGCCGGGCGAGTATCGACAGCAGCTCGGTCGGTCCCAGCAGATACAGCAGCATCAGCACATCTGCCTGTTTGGCGAGCTTGTAGCGGTTGGTGGTGTCTGCTTCGGATTCCAGGATCAGATCGAGGCGGCCGATGTTGCCGTAGGTGCGCCGATAGCGAGGCCAGTCGAACTCGGAAAGCCGGTCGTATCCGTCGAACTGGCTGATCAGCCCGTCATGGAACGGCACCGCGATGCGACGGCTCAGATGTCGCCATCGCGTCATCTCCTCGGGGTCGACGCCGAGCCGGTCGAGCAGTTCGTCACCGTCGGTGCCGGCCAGCTCCGCCACCGTCGCGGCCGCATGGTGACACACCCAGGCGGCCATCACATTCGTGTAGGCATTGTCGCGGACACCGAGACCGGGGGCCTCGGGATACCCGTCGTGGTATTCGTCGGGGCCCATCACCCCGGAAAGGTGGAACCGGTCCTCCTCCGGGTCGTGCTCGGCCAGGGACGTGAACAGGCGGGCCACCTCGATCAGCAGTTCACCGCCGCGGTCGGTGAGCCACACCCGGTCACCGGTGCTCTGGTAGTACTGCCAGGCGTTGTAGGCCACCGCCAAGCCGACGTGTCGTTGACGGCGGGAGTTGTCGGGCATCCAGCGTTCCGAGCGCGGATTGTAGAGCTGGGTGGGGGTTTCCTCCCGTCCGTCGCTGCCGCTCTGCCAGGGAAACAACGCGCCGGCAAGTCCGGCGCGGGCGGCGGCGTCGCGGGCGGTGTCGAGACGTCGCCACCGATAGTCCAGCAGCGACCGGGTCACCGCGGGCAGGTGGGTGGTGATCACCGGCAGGACGAACAGCTCGTCCCAGAAGACATGGCCGCGGTAGCCCTCACCGTTCAACCCGCGGGCCGGAACACCGGTGTCGAGGTCCTCGCTGTGCGGGCTGACGGTTTGCATCAGGTGAAACAGGTGCAGGTTCAGCACCAACTGAAGTTCCCGGTCGGTGTCGAGTTGGACGCGGAACCGATCCCACAGTCGCCGCCACGCCGCCTCGTGCCCCGGAAGCAGCTCGGTCACCCCGCCGGGGACGCGGTCGAGTTCCCCGAGAACACTCGATCCCGGCGACGCGATGGCCGCGTCCTTGGAGGTGGCGATCGCGGCGATCTTGTCGACCACCACCGGGTGGTCGTGGTGAACCTCGAGACGGAACTGGTGAGCGGGGATGCCGGCGGTCGTATCGGTGTCTCTGCCCCGCACGTCCCCGGCGCGCACGCGGGTGCGTACCGCCGTCGCGATCCGGATGCGACTCTGGCTGGTGTAGGTCTGTACCAGCAGCACATCGGGCTGGACGTGCCGAATCGTGGTCGCGGTCAGGTGCCGATGGGCCAGGGCTGCATAGTCCGCGACATTCGAGTTGGTCACCGTGGGATCGATGCCGGATCTCAGGGTCAGCGTGCCGCTCCAGCCGAGGGGGGTCAGCGTCGTCTCGAGCGCGGCCAGATGGAAGCGCTGCATCGAGACCACGCGTCGTTGCCGCACCTGCAGACGCCGTCCCTGCCCGTCGCGCAGGCGCACCTCGCGGATCAGCAGTGCCCGCCGCAGATCCAGCACCCGCCGCTCGTCCTCGACGATCAGACCGCCCTCGGACCACCACGGTCCGGTTTCGATCCGCACATCGAGCCACAGCCAGTCGGCGGTGTTGACCAAATGCTCGTCTTCGACCCTCCGCCCATGCACGGAACTGGTGAGCCGGTTGTAGACGCCCGCGAGATACGTTCCCGGGTAATGGGTGCCGTCGGCCCGGCGTTCGGGGGCGGCACCCCGCACACCCATGTATCCGTTCCCGAGGGCGGTCAATACCTCCCGGTGGCCCTCGTGCGCGGGATCGAAGCCGCGGTAGATCAACTGCCACGGATCGGTGCGTACTGCACCGAGGTCCAACTCCGACACGTCACCGAGCACCAGGTCCGCGCCCGCGGCCTCGAGGAGCCGGCGGTTGCCACCGCGATCGATGCCCACCACCAGGGCGAAGCCGCCCCGCCGGGCCGCCTCGATACCGGATCCGGCATCTTCGACGACGACCGCTCGACTGGGCGGCACCCCGAGCAGCCGTGCAGCATGGAGAAACACCGCCGGATCCGGTTTGCCCGGCAGATCCCGCTCGGCGGCGACCGTACCGTCGACGACCACGTCGAACATCGTGTCCAGGGCGGCGGCGGACAGCACGGTGGTGGCATTGCCGCTGCTGGTGACCACTGCGGTGGCGACCCCGCCGAGGCGCAGGCGTTGCAGCAGCGCGAGGGTGCCGGGGAACACGGGCACTCCCTGTTCGGCCAGCAGCGTGTGGTAGCGGCTGTTTTTCCGGTTACCGATCGCGTGGACGGTCCACGCGTCCTCCGGGTCGTCGGGGGCGCCGGGGGGAAGGCTGATTCCCCGCGCGGCAAGAAACGTCGCGACACCGTCCGAGCGCGGCCTGCCGTCGACATAGCGGCGGTACTCCACGGCGGCATCGAACGGAGTTTGCGCCGCCCCGACGCGCGGGTCGCGTAGTGTCTCGTCGAACGTCTCCTTCCATGCCCGTGCATGCAGGTCCGCGGTATCGACGAGCACCCCGTCCATGTCGAAAAGTACGGCAGCGTAAGGGTAGTGCGCATGACCTTCCGGGCGGATCCGTCCGTCCGATTCCGCCGGGAGGGTGGGCGCGGCGTGCACAGGAGCGCTGTGGTCCTTCGACAGGGCCGAGTCGGGGCCGCTCACGGGATGTCCTGAACCGGCGACACCGCCTCGCACGGGTCGTCTGTAGGGGCGTTCCACCGCCAGTTCCGAATCTCGGGCATGTCCTCGCCGTGGCGCCGGATGTACTGGCGGTGTGCGATCAAAGTGTTTTTCAGTTGTTCACGGGCATGGGCGGCAGCGTCGCGCAGGTGGGGCAACAGATCCAACGCGGTGATCGCCAGATGGAACCGGTCGATCCGGTTGAGCACACACATATCGAACGGGGTGGTGGTGGTGCCCTCCTCGATGTATCCCCGCACGTGCAGGTTGGCGTGATTGGTGCGTTTGTAGGTCAGCCGGTGGATCAGCCAGGGATAGCCGTGGTAGGCGAACACGACCGGCGTGGTCCGGGTGAACAATGCGTCGAAGTCGGCGTCGGAGAGCCCGTGGGGATGGTCGTCGGCGTGTTGCAGACGCATCAGATCCACGACGTTGACCACCCGGATCGCCAACTCGGGGAACAACCGGCGCAGGATGTCCACGGCGGCGAGCGTTTCCAAGGTCGGCACGTCACCGGCGCAGCCGAAGACGATGTCGGGTTCGCGACCGCAGTCGGTCCCGGCCCACCCCCAGATCCCGATCCCCTTGGTGCAGTGGGCGATCGCATCATCGACGGACAGGTACTGCAGTTGTGGCTGCTTGCCGGCGACGATGACGTTGACGTACTGGCGACTGCGCAGGCAGTGATCGGCCACCGACAGGAGCGTATTCGCATCCGGCGGCAGATAGACCCGCACCACGTCGGCCTTCTTGTTCACCACGTGATCGATGAATCCCGGGTCCTGATGAGAAAACCCGTTGTGGTCCTGGCGCCACACGTGCGAGGTCAGCAGGTAGTTCAAGGACGGTATCGGATACCGCCAGGCGATGGCGTTGGTGGTCTTGAGCCACTTGGCGTGTTGATTGAACATCGAGTCGATGATGTGCACGAACGCCTCGTAGCAGGAGAACACCCCGTGTCGTCCGGTCAACAGATACCCTTCGAGCCAGCCCTGGCACAGATGCTCGGACAACACCTCCATCACCCGCCCGTCCGGCGCAAGATGCTCGTCGAGGTCGGTGACCGGCAGAGCCCACGCCCTGTCGGTGGCCTCGAGCACCGCGTCGAGCCGATTGGAGTTGTTCTCGTCGGGCGCGAAGACCCGAAAGCTCGTCATGTTCTCGGCCATGACATCGCGCAGCAGGTGGCCGAGGATCCGGGTCGACTCGGCGACAGTGGCGCCGGGTTCGGTGACCTCGACCGCATATCGGCGGAAATCCGGCATCTTCAGCGGACGGAGGCCACCGCCGCCGTTGGTGTGCGGGTTGGCGCTCATGCGCCGGTCTCCCGACGGGTGCAGGTCGGCGATCTGCGGATACGGTGCGCCGCCCCCATCGAACAACTCCTCGGGACGATAGCTGCGCAACCACTGCTCGAGCACCGTTCGGTGCGAGGCATCGTCGCGCGCATTGCCGAACGGCACCTGATGCGAGCGCCAGGATCCTTCGACGCGGTGACCGTCGACCTCGGTCGGTCCGGTCCATCCCTTCGGGGACCGCAGCACCAGCATCGGCCACCGGGGACGTTCGGCTGCGCCGTCGCGGCGCGCCCGTGCACGGATCGCGGCGATATCGTCGAGGGCACGGTCGAGCGCGGCGGCGAACTGCCGGTGCATCTGTTCGGGATCGTCGCCCTCGACGAAGTACGGTGTGTGACCGTATCCCCGCAGCAGCGATTCGAGTTCGTCGGGGTCGATGCGCGAGAGCACGGTGGGACTTGCGATCTTGTAGCCGTTGAGATGCAGGATGGGCAGCACCGCACCGTCCCTGGACGGATCGACGAATTTGTTCGAGTGCCAGCTCGCTGCCAGGGGGCCCGTCTCGGCTTCTCCGTCTCCGATAATCACCGCGACCACCAGGTCGGGGTTGTCGAACGCGGCACCGTAGGCGTGGGCCAGGGAATATCCCAGCTCACCGCCTTCGTGAATGGACCCGGGCGTCTCGGGGGCGACATGGCTGGGAATTCCCCCGGGAAACGAGAACTGGGTGAACAACCGGCGCATGCCGTCTTCATCGCGGGAGATATCGGGATATACCTCGCTGTAGGTGCCCTCGAGCCAGGCGGCGGCGACCGGCCCCGGCCCACCGTGGCCGGGACCCATCACGTACATCATGTTCAGATCGCGGGCGGTGATGACGCGATTGAGATGGGCGTAGATGAAGTTCAGGCCGGGTGTGGTGCCCCAGTGGCCGAGGAGTCGCGGTTTGATGTGCTCCGGCCGCAGAGGTTCGCGCAGCAGCGGGTTGTCCATCAGATAGATCTGACCCACCGACAGATAGTTTGCGGCCCGCCACCAGGCGTGGATCCGCTCGAGGTCTTCGTCGTCGAGTGAAGGCGAGGTTTCCGGCCGGTTGATTGTCACGGATACTGCACCACTTTCTTTTCTCACATCGCTGCGGGTCTGCTCCCACGGTCGGTCGGCCGCTCCGCAGAGGATCCGGTTCGTAGACAAAGATCTGATCAGATGGTGGCCAACGGTTTTCGTGCCGACAGATCCGCGTCCCGGTGACCGCGGCATCTCATCGGCAGCGGTTTGCTTCTCCCCTGGTCCCGGACCGCGGCTGCGGTGCATCCGGTCCTCACAGTGCCCGATCGACCGGTAGAAGACATAGAGGAATCATGAAGATTTGATCAAGATCCGGAGGTGGTCCCGCGCCTCTCGCGAAGCTTCGACCGACTTTTCCGCCACGGCGCGGCAAGCGGGCCGCCATCGACCTGCTCGTGTCGATCAGCGGCGCGCTCCTGACTCGGAGGCGGCGGTGGGGAACCCGGATCGCCGTCGCCGCCCGTCATCCGCGGCTATTGCAAGGGCCGGACGGGAGCTGTCCGCATTCGAGACCGCCGTCGGTGGACAACGCCACCTGCGCGGTGGGTCTGATGAGCACCGGGCATGTTGGTTGGCCTGCCCACCTCAGGCTCTGCGGTCGGTGACCGCTCGCAGACAGGACGCCCACCTCATGCCGGTCATCCGACAGGGACGAGTCTCAACGGTGCCCCGCGAGGTGGCTGATGCGTAATCCGCACCAGTGCTGTAGCCGGGAAGCCTCTGTGCCACGCACTTCCGGCTCGTCCCGCGGCGCACCTGATGTTCGGTCAGCGATCGCCGGCGACGGCTCACCCGGCGCCGGCGGGGCGCCGGGTGAGCGAGTATGCCCACCCGGTCAACGCTGTGTTCGCCTGCGGGCGTGGGTCATCGTGCGCCGGTCGATATGGGCGGGTCGTCAGCTGCAGCAGCAGCCACCCGCTCCGCTCGCCATGGGCAAGGAGCGACCGACCGCATCATCTGCGGAGACGATCTCGTAACCTGCGTCGGTAATGGCGCGGGATACGGCCTGGGTGGTTGCGGTTCCGGTCGTCGTCACACTCCCGGCCTGCAAGTCGACCTCAACGCCGGTCACGCCGGGCACTGCGCCGACAGTGGTTTTCACGGACGATACGCAATGCCCGCAGGTCATTCCCTGAACCTGGTAGGTGGTGACCGTCATCGTCATAGTCCTTTCTCCGAACGCCGTGGGGTGATCCCACACCCGAATCATATACCCCCGGGGGGTATATGATTCGGCTCGGCAGGTTTCTTCAGGAAATCTTCACCTTGGCACCCGGGGAGTGAGGTGGGCGTCCACGGACGCGTCGCCCGAGGCTGGTCGATCGATTCGCAAAACCGTGGCCGTCGGGGCCGGGTCGAGAGCGTCCCGGCGTCGACTATCCTGGCGAGCCTGGATCGAATACCTCTCTCCCGCGCGGGATATCGACCGTCAGCGGTCGGTGCGCCGGGGCGGTAATGACGTTCACTCGAAGCTCCTCGACCTCGGCCGCGACCGAACCACACCGGAGGTACGCGATGAACCCCACCAGCGGACCGGCCACAAGGGGACCGCTTGTCCGGTCGGGGAGACACTCCCTGATGGCGCTTGCGGCAACGGTGGTCCTCGGGACCACACTGTCGGGGTGTTCCGGCGGCGCCGACCCCGCCCCCGGTCCGGCCCCGTCCGCAGCGACGACACCGTCCGGACCGGCCGGGACGGTGACCGGATCGGTGTGGGTCGCCGACGAGGAAGGGGACAGTCTCACCGTGGTGGACGCGGCCACCGACGAGGCGGTGACGACACTGACCGGCGTGGACTCACCCCACAACGTCCAGGTCGGACGGGACGGGACGACCGTATACACGGTCACCGGTGACGACCGGGTGATCGCCATCGACCCGGCCATCTATGCGGTGCGCGCGGTCGCGCCCACGGGTTCGGCGCCGGCACATGTGATCGACGCCCCGAACGGCAAGGTCTATGTGACCGACGCGGGCGACGGCACCGTCTCGGTGTTCGAGGCCTCCGGCTTACGGCCGGCCGGGCGGATCGAACTCGGCGGGATGCCCCACGGGCTGCGGCCCGCGGCAGGAGGTTCGGTGATCGTGGTCGCCGACACCGAGGCCGGCGTGATCCACCTGATCGACCCTGCCACCGATCGGGTCACCGGGGCGGTACCCGTCGGCACCGGCCCGGCCCAGGTCGCGGTCTCCGCCGACGGACGGTTCGCGTACACCGGGACCACCGAGCCGGCCGCGGTGGTCAAGGTCGATCTGACCGCCCGCGCGGTAGTGGCCACCATCGCGGTGCCGGCCGCGCCCGTGCAGCTGTACCTGACCCCGGACGAGAAGACCGTGGTCTCCGCCGACCAAGGCACCCGGCAACAACCCGGCAACACCCTGTCGGTGATCGACACGACCGAAATGACGGTCCGCGCCGACGTCGGCACCGGAGCAGGCCCGCACGGGGTGGTGATCGATCCCTCGGGCACGCGCGCATGGGTGACGAACACGTACGACGACACGATGTCCGTGATCGATCTGCCCAGCCTCTCGGCGGTGGCGACCGTGCCGGTCGGCGAACGACCCAACGGGGTCAGCTTCTCCCCGCGCCCGCCGACGGCCACAGCCCCCTCGACCGGAGTGACGCTTCCGCCGCCAGCAGTTACCGAAGACCGTAGCGACGAGGAACACCCGGATGAGCACGGACCGTAAGGCGCGCCCGGAACGGCCGGATCGGACCACATGACCAACTACCCGTGGCTCGACACCGGCCACGCGGCGGCCGGGGCGGCGGCATCCTCACCGCAGCGCACCACGGCGTCGGAAAAGCGAAACGCCGGCGCAGCGTGTCAGCCACGGAGGCGCCGACGGCTCACGCGGCGCGCAGCCGTCCCGATGCGTGGGATCGCCGTCGGAAGCACCGCGGCAGCCCCACCCTGAAACAGCCCCTCCCCTGCTACCGGGTCGCTCTGCGAAAGCCGTGCTCTACATCGGCATGTTCATCATCGGTATTCCACTCATCTGGTGAAACCACATCATCAGCTGGTGCAGCACTAGGTGCGCCTGGTCCATCATGCCCATCATGTTCACTGTGCTCTCCTTCCGGAATCGGCACTCTCGACGCTCGAGGTGGCCCTAGTATCGGTTCCCGGCGAAGTGGGCGTGCCGTATCGNGGCCGGCGGGTTTCTTCAACAGATCTTCATAAGATCTGCCCGCCACGGACAGATGTCGCTCGTAGGTGTGCTCACCGTGGATCATCGAGGTGTGGCATCGAAAACGGCGGTGCCGAGCCGGGATCGACGGTGGCCTGCCGGCGCGATCGTCCGAGGTGTGAGATGGCTGTTTCCAAACCCGCCGGGCCTTCGCCGAGGCCGGTGCTGGTCGCGGAGGGGGTCGAGAAGAGCTTTCGGCGAGGATGGTGGCCGGCCCGGCGTCGTTCCACAGTGCTGCGGGGCACCGATCTGGTGCTCGCGCCCGGTGAGGTGGTCGGGTTGACCGGCGAGAACGGCTCGGGCAAGTCGACGTTGATGAAGAGCGCCGCGAGCGGCGGTGCCGCGACATTGTGGGCGGATCACCACGGGTGAAGCACCCAACGGGTATTCCTTCGAGAAAGTCCGGCTCGCCCGATCAGGTCTTCGCGACGGTGAGCAGCACCGTGCTGTCTTCGCAGGCGTCGATCCGGTGCCGGGCGCGGGGAATGATGACCAGATCTCCAGTTCTTGCGTCCCAGGAGGTGTCACCAGTGCTGAGACGGATGCGCCCGTGCAGCACGTACACCGTTCCCTCGCCGGGGCTGTCGTGTTCCCCCATCGATCGTCCCTGTTGCAGGGCGATGAGGGTCTGGCGCAGCACCTGGTCGTGACCGCCGTATACGGTTTCGGCACTGCGGCCACTGGACGCGGTGGCGGCGTGAGACCGCAGGTGGCGGGCGACGGCGATCAGCGACAGCTTCTTCATGCCCTTTTTCTACCGTCTCTACCCAGCCGGCTTGTCCTTCTTCCCGCAGACCGCGGACCGGAGTTCTGACTGCAAGGACGCTCCTATGGATGTCAAGCGGTCTGATGGTGTTCGAGTAGCCGGTAGAAGTCGCGGGCGATGTATCGCTTGAGGCAGCGTTTGGTCTCGCGGGACGTCTTTCCTTCGGCGGTTCGTCGGGCGGTGTACGCCTTGGTCGCGTCGTCGTATCGTTGCCGGGACAGCACGACGGTGTGCAGGGCCCGGTTGAGCTGCCGGTCGCCGTGCCGGTTCAGCCGATAACGGGTGGTGACCTGACCACTGTTCGCCGGAATCGGCGCGACGCCGGCGAGCATCGCGAACGCCGCTTCGGACCGGATACGGCCGGGGTGCGACCATGCGCACAGCACCGTGGCGGCCACGATCGGCCCGACGCCGAGCTGGGCGAGCAGGTCCGGCCGCCACCGCCGCACGATGGCCAGGATCTGCTTTTCGAGGTCGTCCGCTTCGGCCTGCAGAGTGCGGGCACGACGGGCGAGTGTCTTCAACACGGTCGCTGTGGTGGTGGTTTCGGTGTTCCAGTCCTTGCGTAGGCGCACGGTGGCGGCCCGACGGATCATCTCGGGTAGTTTGTGTCCGCGAAGCGTGTCGCGCAGTACCTCGGGGGCGGCGATGACGAGGCTGAACAGCTGGCGTTGGGCGACCGTCGAGGCGTCGACGGCGGATCGGCGCGCAGCCAGCAGTACCGATAGTGCTTGACGGTCACCACCTGATCGTGGCGTGCCGACATCCTTGCGGGACAATGCTTCCCGTGCCGCACGCACCGCGTCGAGAGGGTCGGACTTGGCGCCGTGGCGACGTTGGGCGCGCTCGGGCCGGTCGAGTTCGACGACGAGTTCCTCACGGCGTTCGAGCAGTCGGGCCAAGCCGGCACCGTGCCCGCCGGTGCCCTCGATCGCCCACACTCGCACTGCGCTGTGCTCGTCGGCGAAGTCCACCAGATCCTGGTAGCCATCGACAGTGGTCGTCACGGTGATCTGGCCGAGAACAGCGCCGGTGCCGGCGGCGACCGCCGCAGCGGTGTGGGTGTCGACGTGGGTGTCGACTCCGATGACGACGTCGACGATGTCAGTCAAAATGGTCATGCGTTCCTCCATTAGCTCCGGTTGGGACGAAGGGTCCGGTCCGGATGGGAGTCTCGGCAGGACTGTGACGGGACACGGCGGTGCTGTGAACACCACCGGTCAAGCTCCTGATCAGGCCAGTCGCTCCACCGGGCCGGGGCCGACGGACCACGAGCGGACAAGTCCCGGGAAAGGCACGAAGCCAGTCAGGCGAAGAGTCACGCACGCAGTCCATCGACTTCAGCCCACCACCGGCAACTGGCGAACGTGCCGGCATTCACGCGGTTGGTGGTGAATCCATCCTCACAGTCAGCGGAGGACGTGCATGACGGTATGTGGTGAGCCGGGACTCGGTACGCGACGGGCACCCGCACGGTGATCGGGTCCGAGGCGATGCGGGTCGCGGCCTCGACCCGCGAGCGGATGTCGGTGGCGGCCGGGGCGATGTTCAGCCGGCCTTCCTCGGCGGGGCGAGACGGTGCCACTGCCCCTCGGCGAGGCCGGAAACCGGGAGGGTGTTCAAGCGCAGGATCTGCAGCGGCTCGGTGCGGGGGCCGTGGAATCCGGCGTTGAGGACCTCCAGTGGGTTGTCCAAGCGGCCAGCGGGGTGCGTATCTCGTGTACCAGATCCGAGAACCCGCACCGCTGGTGCCCTCAACCGAGTCACGTCGCTGAGCGAGTCGACTGCTGATGTGCGCCCGCTGGTCGAATCCACCCCGAAGCGGTTGGTAGCGGCCACTGGCAATCTCTAGGGCGGAGGCGGGCAGCTGCCGGTCGAAGTCGGGCATCATGCACCAGTCCTGACGACTTCGGATACCAGCAGCATCCTCCCGTTGCCCATCTTCAGAGAACCTTCATCAAATGAACACCTCCCACGGGCAGGCACAGGGCAGGATGGAGCAACGTGGCACCCGCCGGCACGCCGGCTACGCCGCCCGCGGCAGCCTGGTAGCGCCCCTCGCGCACACGGTCTCCCGCGCTCTGAAGAACATTTGTCCCACACGCGTCCGCATCCAGCCGCGGCCCCGATATGACATAGGAACAACACGTGGTCTCCACCGGCGTACCCCCCACGGCCACCGTCTTGGCGTACCTGCCCAGCCCGCCGCAGGGGGTGTGGTACCTCGGTCCCGTCGCGCTGCGCGCCTATGCGTTGTGCATCATCGTCGGGATCGTCGTGGCGATCTTCTGGGGCGACCGCCGCTGGATTGCCCGCGGTGGTGAACCCGGCACCGTCCTCGACATCGCGGTGTGGGCGGTGCCGTTCGGGTTGATCGGCGGCCGGCTCTACCACGTGCTCACCGACTGGCCCAAGTACTTCGGCGAGGGCGCCGACCCGCTCGACGCCCTGAAGATCTGGCAGGGGGGTCTCGGCATCTGGGGCGCCGTCGCGCTCGGCGGTGTCGGCGCGTGGATCGGCTGCCGCCGCCGCGGCATCCCGCTCCCTGCATTCGGGGACGCCCTCGCCCCGGGAATCCTGCTGGCGCAAGCCATCGGCCGACTCGGCAACTGGTTCAACCAGGAGCTGTACGGTCGGGAGACCACGGTGCCGTGGGGACTCGAGATCTACGAGCGACGCACCGATTCCGGCCTGACCGGACCCGACCTGATCGACGGGGTCTCGACCGGCGAGGTCGTCGCGGTCGTGCATCCGGCCTTCCTATACGAGCTGCTGTGGAATCTGCTCGTCGTCCTGCTGCTCGTCCTCGTCGACCGCAGGTTCCGGATCGGGCACGGGCGGCTGTTCGCGCTCTACGTCGCTGGATACTGCGCGGGCCGGTTCTGGATCGAGCTGATGCGCTCGGATCCCGCCACCGTGATCGCCGGCATCCGCATCAACTTGTTCACCTCGGCGATCGTGTTCGTCCTCGCCGTCGCCTACGTCGTCCTCGCCCGCAAAGGCCGCGAGGCGCCCGAAGACCTGAAATCCCCGCCTGGACGCACCGGACCTCGAGATGACGTTCGACGGACCACGGACGCATCGGTGCCGTAGAGGGAGAATCTGCGCCGGGATGAACGGGGAACCGGGACGCCGGTCCCGCATTCCGACACCAGGCGATGATCGCCATCCGTTTCGCCGCGGCGACATCGACGTGGACGACTCCCCGGCTCAACGACGCGCCCTGCGCCACTTGCTGATCCGACGCAACGCTCTCCTTCGACCCCCAGGAGACTATTCGTGGTCGACCTCTCGTATCGCAGAGTTCGTACTCGGTTCCGCCGTAACCTAGGAGGCCGGGCCGCATGCGGCACACGAGAACAGCGGGTGACCCGGTCACAGCTTTTCCAAGGTGGCCCGTGCCTTGACGCACAACACCGAGGATCGAACCAGGCGATCATGATGGCACAGCTCGCCCCACGGCCGGTCCGGGCGGATCCCGGGGAAGGCGGGGCGCCGACCGGTGAATACAACGCATTTGTGCCCATTCCGCGGTTGCGCGCTCGCGCCGGAGACCTGATCGGACTCCCGCATCCGAGCGCCGACGACCCCACCGTGGCGAAACCGACACATCATGACTCGGGGCGCAAGGCGCACAGGTGGCCGGGCCGGGACCGTGGCGGTCGAGTCCCGAGGTCCGAGCCCGCCGAGAGAAGGAGTAGCGATGCAACTGGGACTTGTGGGCCTGGGCCGGATGGGTTCGGGCATGCGCCGGCGCCTGCGTCGACGCGGCCACGACGTCATCGGATTCGATCCGCACTCCGCCGCCAGTGATGTCACCTCTCTGGAGGCTCTCGTCCAGGCGTTGTCCGTCCCGCGCACGGTATGGGTGATGGTTCCCGCCGGCGCACCGACCCGGGAGGTGATCGGCCAGCTTTCCCGGATGTTGTCCGGAGGAGATCGGGTCGTCGACGGCGGCAATACCCGATTCACCGAGGACCGCATCCATGCCGAGATCCTTGCCCACGCGGACATCCGATTGGTGGACTGTGGGGTCTCCGGAGGGGTGTGGGGGGAAGCCGACGGGTATGCGCTCATGGTCGGCGGCCACCCGACCGATGTCTCTGATCTGATGCCGATCTTCGAGGCGTTGTGTCCGGACGGTGAGCGCGCCGACTCGTTCGTCCATGCCGGGCCCCTCGGGGCAGGACACTACGCCAAGATGGTGCACAACGGCGTCGAGTACGGCTTGATGCAGGCCTATGCCGAAGGCTTCGAGCTTCTCGCCGCCGAGGAGTTGATCACCGATGTACCCGCAGTGCTGAGAGCCTGGTCGCGGGGCACCGTCGTGCGGTCGTGGCTTCTCGATCTTCTTGTCGACGCGGTGTCCGACGAAGACGAGTTCTTCCGGGTGTCGGGGTATGTGGAGGACTCCGGTGAAGGCCGCTGGACGGTCGAAGAAGCCCTCCGTCATGCTGTCCCTGTCCCGGTCATTTCCGCCGCCCTGTTCGCTCGGTTCGCCTCCCGGCAAAGCGATTCGCCGGCGATGAGAGCCGTGGCCGCCCTGCGTCGCCGATTCGGTGGCCACCCCGTACGCACCCACCGCCCACCGAAGGAATGAGGTGGGTTGGCTTTGAGAAATGTCCGCGGCTCCCCGGTGATCGCACCGTGCCACCCTGCCGTGAGCGGCACCCTTGCATCTGCCGGCGAGGACTGCGGCCACATGCATTTCCTCGGTGCTGCCGGGCACCGCAGTGGACGAGGAACCGATCGGCCAAAGCGTGCGGCGGTGACGTACTCACGTCGTTCGGATTGTGCCGTGATGATCGCAGACCGTCTCGGACACGAAGTCGACGATCGACCCGAAGCTCACGCGCCCGTCATGCGCGGTCGGGTGTGATACGTCATCCTGCGATACCGACGACGGGTGCTCTCACCGTCGAAGGGACCGAGGGCCACTGTGCCAGCGTTGGACGGTGCGGCCATAGTTCCGGTCCCCGCCGCCGTTCGAAGAGCGGGAAGACGGTCCTCACACCACCCTCGATGTGCAGTCGCGACCGACGAACCGCTTGACAGTCCGATCTCTCGAAGTCGGAGCCGGGTCAGCCGAGGGAGGCGATCAGATCGTGGCACGCCTGTTCACACCGTCGGCACACCTCGGCACACATGCGGCAGTGTTCGTGATGGGAGGCGTGTCGAGCACACTCGTCGCCGCACGCCTTGCACGCCGCCGCACAGGTATCGAGGACGGACCGGGTGAGGTTGGCGTCGTAGCCGGTGTGGCGTGAGAGCACCCGCCCTGTGGTCTCACAAATGTCGGCGCAGTCCAAATCGATGCGGATGCACTTGACCAACTCGGCTGCCGCATCCTCGCTCAGACACGCATCGGCGCATGCAGTGCATACTTGCGCACACTCGATGCACGCCTCGATACAGGCGGTCAGTTTCGCCGTGTCGATCCGGTCGAAGCTCTTGGGGTAGGTATCGAGCATGCTCGCTACGGTGCTCACTGGTGTCTCCTCTCGTCGATGCCGGTTGCTGTGTCGCTGGAAGTACCCGGTTCAGATGCCGTACCCGTTCATCCGTCGCGAAAAACGAGGTGCCGTAGTTTTTGTGGTGCTGCATCCCGCGCCGACCATCTCCCTGTCCGGCCATCCGGCGTGGTGTTCGACGACCGACGCGTCCTTTTTTCGAATGCGCCGGTAGAGCCCACCCGGATCCTGGACCAATGTGTTGGGGCGCAGGGCTCACGCCCGGTCGTCGGCAGATCCGCTCGGCGATGGCCGAATCCCGCGCGGTCGTAGCGCGAGCCACAGCGCGGCCAACACTACGGACAGCCCGAGCACCGTCCAACGGTTCGGGCGCTCACCGAGCACCAATGCTGCGAGAACAATGCCCACCACCGGCACCAGGAACGTCCACGCGGTCAAGGTGTCGAGCCGGCAATGCCGGCTCTCGGTGAACCAAGCGACGAATGCTGCGGCGGTACCTCCGACGGACATCGCACCCAGCACTGCCACAAAGCCCGGAGTCCAGGAAATGGTGGGCGCTCCCTCCGTGAGCGCTGCCCAGACGGCCAGCCCTGCTCCACCGAGCACGAAATGCCATCCGCTGGCTGCGACGACGTCGAGCCCGCCCAAGCGGCGGCCCAGCAACGTGCCGGCGGTGACCGCCACGGCGGACAGCAACGCCAACACCGCCCCTTGCCCTCCGCCGCCGGGCACGGCCACCACCACCAAGCCCACGAATCCTGCCGCCAGCGCTGCGACCGTGCGCGGGGAGATTCGTTCCCCGTACCACCACCACGCCGGCAGCACGATCAGCAGTGGTTGCGCGTTGGCCAGTACCGCGGCCGTGCCGGTCGACGATCCCGCCACCGAGGCGAACATCGCAGCGAACGCGAGGGTGACATTGACCGCAGCCAGTGCGGAGATCAGCAGCCACGCGCGCCGCCCGCGGGGTCGAGGTCGATGTTGGACCCCCGCCACCGCCAGAAGCACTCCGCCCGCCACCAGGGCACGCAGCGCCGCGAACCACAGGATCGGCGCATACGCGAGCCCCCACTGGATCCCGAGGAAGCAGGCGCCCCACGCCGCGATAATCCACGCCATACGCAGCGGTTTCGGCGCGCGCAGCTCCGGGGCGGCCTCGACAGTCATGATCTGCCGTGTATGCCTGCGGTTCGGTGTAACGGCTCCTTGTTGTCCGGCCGCGCACGACGGGGGTATGCATCACCACGCAAGTCGAACATCCCTGTAAGACGCACTGTTTCCCTTCCGGCGATGCCTAGTCGCGCCGATTCACGGCGACGCTGTAGCGGTTATCGGCACAGTGTCATCGGTCGAGTTCACGCCGTATTCTCCGACCGGAACAGCCCAGTCCCCTTCCAGCTGTCTGCGGGTGTCGAAGTCGAGTCTCGCCGCCGGGCGGGTCCGATCCGACACGGACGGTACCCCTCGATAGTTGTCTTCACCACCGTAGGTCGCCCCACAGGCAGGGTCACCTGTGTGGAGGATCCGGCGCCCCACTGCGGGCAGCGCGACACCGGCGGCCACGGAACAGCAGTACAGCGAAAGCGCTCACCTCCGGCGTGTTTCGCCGACCGAATGCGCGTGGTGGTCCTGCCGCTTTCACCCTGCCCACGCGCTGCCGCCACCGTCTCGTACGCCGGTCACCGCCTGCGACGATTCGATTCGTCGGTAACGAGCCGGTAGAGCACATACAGCGCGAACCACGCAATCGACACGGCCGCCAGGACGAGCAACGCCTCGAAGAGAACAACCACGACATCAGAGTAGAGTGCCCGGGGTCAATTCGATGGCGTCCGTCGAGCTTCCGGTGAAGAACGACGCTGTTGCAACGACGGCACCTGATCAGCGTCACTCTCAGCCTTGACGTACCGCGATGCCACTAAACTATGTCGCTATGACACCGCAGGATAGATGCGCGGAGCGCCACGTCGCCGGGGCCAGCCGGCGACGAGTGGACGGCTGCACCGAGCCGATCGCTGCCCGGCGGAGCTGAATCCATGCCCCCACCTCTGAGCGAACGGTACCGTCAAGTCGCCGAGACCCTGGGCCGGCACGGACTCGGATTTCTTATCGGGGCGGCGGGTCTGCAGCGGTGGGTGCCCTTCCACCGAGGGCTTCTGGGACACGACCGCCGGGAACAGCCCTATTCGAGTCCCGAGCATCTGCGCCTGGCGCTCGAACAACTCGGGCCGACTTTCATCAAACTCGGCCAGATCCTCTCCACCCGCCAGGACCTGCTACCCGAGTCCTATCGGGTGGAGTTGGCGACACTGCAGGACGCCGCCCCGACGGTGCCGGCCTCGACCATCGTCGAACTCGTCGAGCATGAACTCGGGGATTCCGTCTCGAGGATCTTCTCTTCCTTCGACGTGCACCCGCTGGCCAGTGCCTCGCTGGGGCAGGCACACGCGGCTACATTGCGCGACGGTACCGCGGTGGTGGTCAAGGTGCGACGCCCCGACGTGGTCGAACAGGTCGAGCAGGATCTGGAGATTCTCCGGAATCTGGCCGCCCGGGCCAGCCACCGATGGGAGGCTGCCGCCGACTACGATCTGCCCGGCGTCGCTGAGGAATTTGGCCGCACCTTGCGTGCCGAACTGGACTATCTCGAGGAAGGACGCAATGCGGAACGCTTCGCTACGAACTTTGCCGGTGACGACGGCATCCACATTCCTCGCGTCTATTGGGACACCACCAGCTCCCGAGTCCTGACACTTGAGCGCATCAGAGGAATCAAAATCAGCGATGTGCCTGCTCTCGACGCGGCCGGCGTCGATCGGTCGGCTCTTGCGGCACGGTCCGCCGGGATCGCCGCAAAGATGATTTTCGAAGATGGGTTCTTCCACGCCGATCCGCACCCCGGGAACCTCTTCGTCGAACCCGGTGGTCGCATCGGGCTCATCGACTTCGGCATGGTCGGGCATCTCGATCCGCCACTCCGCGCACATCTCGGAAACCTGCTGGTGGCGTTGGCACGTCGGAATCCGCGCCGCGTAGCCACTGCCCTGGCTGAGATGACTCCTGCTCGCGGTGCGGTCGATGTGGCTGCCCTGTCCGTGGACCTGGCTCCCGTCCTTGACCGTTACGCCGATCGCACCCTGGGTGAGCTCCCGGTCGGTGCCTTGATCCGTGACATCGTGACTGTTCTGCGTCGTCACCACGTCCAACTACCACGCCAACTCGCGTTGTTGCTGAAGATGCTCGTCATGACCGAGGGGCTGGGTGTGCAGGTCGATCCGGACTTCCAGCTCACTCAGGTCATCGCCCCCTACGCCCAGCGGCTGGTCGAAGACCGTTACTCCCCCACCGTCCTGGCGCGTCGGCTCACCGCAGCCAGCGCTGTCGTCCTGGACCTCATGGCCGAACTTCCCGTCCAGCTACAGCGAGTGCAGGACATGCTCGAGGCCGGAGGTCCGGAGGTCCATCTACGGACCGCCGAACTCGACGCACTCGTGGGTCGACTCGAAACGACGACACATCGCCTGGCCGTCGCCATTCTCGTCGCCGCGGCTCTACGGGGACTTGGGGATGCGGCGGCGGCCACCGGGGCGGACCGACACGGACTCTGGCACCGCCTCCTCTTGGGGGTCGGTCTGGGTACGGCCGGATCACTAGGGCTGTCGCTGGTGTGGACGACCCGCCCACCCCGGCGGCGGTAGAGCAATAGCGCTGTCACCGCACACGCACACCTGTCGGTGCCGTCGACCCGAGCCACGTCGCTCGGGCCTTGCACGCCAGTCGTGTACCGGCACCCGGCGGACGCGTCCCGGCGCGGACATCGACGGTTTGAGCATCTCCTGCCGGACTCGGCTTCCGCAGCGGATGTTCCACTCGTCGGCGTCTGCCGACGGTGCCTGCGCGACGCGGCGCGCGGTCCGCACCCGGTTTCGCCGTGCTCAGCTGGTACGGAAGGGGAATGCGTCCACCCCCGAGCCAGGTTCCGCCCCGAGCATGGCGATCAGGGTGTCCATTACCCACGCCGTCATCGAGCCCAGTCGGCTGAGGTCGCAGTCGGCTCCGTTGTCGGGGTGGTCCCGGTCCGGCTGATCGACCTGCCAGCGGGTGGCGATCCGATGTAGCGGCACCTGATGGATTCCATCGACCTCGGCAAGGTTGACCGCTCCGAGGTACCCGAGCCGATTCGACCAGCCCAGAACGGGGACCACGAGGAACCGGGTTTCGGGTTCGGTCACGGCGGGCAGCACGCCGAGAATGCGGACACCGTCCTGGTTCAGGCCGATCTCTTCGCGGGCCTCCCGCAGGGCGGTCGCCACCGGCCCGCCGTCGCCAGGATCCTGGACGCCGCCGGGGAACACGAGACGTCCGGGATAGTCGTGCAGATCGGAAGTGCGTTGTGTGAGCAGCACCTGAGGACCGGTCGGTCCCTCCGTGAGCAGCACCAGCACGGCAGCGGTGCGCAGGATGACCGACCCCCCGCTGGGCATCTCGTTCGGCAGGTAGGGTCGCAACGTGGCTGCCAGCCGGGTAGCCCACGGCGGCATGTCGTCCACGACGCTGTTGCGGTGCGCGGGCGAGGTCTCGCAGTCGGTGCCGATCCATCGGAGCTGTCCGGATCGCACGTGCAAGGTGGCGATGCCGGGAGCCGTGTCGGGCGAGGTCACCTGCCGGGTCTGCTGCCCGAGTCCCGGATGGCCGAACAGTGCACGGGCAGCGCGATGTGGCGGCGGTGCGCCGTTGCCGGCCCAGTCGGCGGGGTTGTTTGCTACGGCGACGAAGGCCTGCGCCGAGCCGACCAGATGGGCGACCTGACCGGTGAAGGGGGCCAGGCTCTCGCTCATCGCCGGGACCAGCACCACGTTGGCGCCGATCTCGGCCAGAGTGTGTACTGCCTGCGGGTTGAGCAGATCCCGGCAGATCGCGAGGACCAGGTGCCACCCTTCGGCGGTGACGTACACCCGCACCTCGGGCCAGCCCTGGGGCTGGATGTCCTCCCGGATCGGTTGTTCCGCCGGCGAATGCTTGTCGTGAATCAACGGGCGGTCGTGTCCACGGATCCAGGCCAGGGCGGTGTTGCGGCGGCGTGGCGGTGATCCGTCGGCGTGATGGTAGCTGCCCGCCACCAGGATCTGGGGTCCGTCGTCTCGTTTGACCCAGTTCTGCAGGTCGTGCGCGAGGGCTTCGGTGACGCACAGTTCGGGCAGCACGACGATGGACGCGCCGGCCCGGACGGCGTCGCGGACGAGTCGGTCGAGGTGCGCACGCTGTGCGTCGAGATGCGCCGGCTGCACCGGAAACGCGGGTTGGCTGGGATCGTCGGGAAGGGTGAATTCGGTGAGGCCGCGGTTGGGGTGGCAGGTGGCAACGATCGTTTCGGTGGTGATCAGTTCGGTGGCAGTCTCGACGAGACTGTAGTCGAACACAACACGGAACTGCGTGGCCCATCCTCCGGCCAACCGGACGTGGCGGGTCTCGTCCAGCCGGTTTGCCAGTCGCCAGGGCGGCGCCGTGGGCTGCATATCCATCACCGTCCGGACGTCGGGTCCTCCGAGTGGGATCGGGTCTCCGACACCGGGCTGGTACGGGCTGCGGCGGCGGAAGGAGTCGGCGAAGAATTGCCCGTAATGGTCGTCGAGGAACTGGGCCAGCTCCCGGGCCACCACCACGGGCGCGACTGCCCCTACCGGCTGCAGCGCATCGACGAGACCGCGTCGCGTTGCCGGGTCCAGCGCCGCGGTGGCCGGACGGGAACGGGCGAGGGCGCGGAGGGGCTCGAGCATCTGGGTCACGGTGGCCTGGGTCGCGGGGTTGCCGGCCTGCTCCCACAGCACGGGATGTTCGTCACGGCACAGGTGCAGTAGATGGGTCAAGGTCACCAGAGGGTCGGGCTCGTGCTCGACTGCGGCGCGCAGCGCTGCCAGTTCCTCGGCCGGTGAATGAAGTTGCGCCACGCACGGCGAGCACGGCACGTCCTCGGCGGCCAGGACGCCGCCCGGTTCCGTCATCGAGGATCCGGTCGGGCCGGGAAGCTCACTGCGGCTCATATCGATTTATCTTGCCCTCGTCCCAGCCCCGACACCGGGATGTGGACGTGCAGAGACTGTTCCCGGTGCCGGCACGGCCGAGTCGGCCGGCGCCTACGGCCGATCGCAGACGGTTACTGTCGGCGGGTGACCGCACCAGAGATTGCCGATCGGTCCCGGCGTCATATCGGCCGCGGCGAACGTCGACGGGCGATGTTGGCAGGCCCGGACGTCATCGGTCTGAGTTTTGCGCTCGTGTTTCTTGCGTGGAGCCTGAGCCCGTCCTTGCTTCCGCGAGGATGGGTCGTCCAGGGTGTGCTCAGTGGGCTCGCCGGCGCCACGGGTTACGGCGTGGGCCTGGCACTGGCCTTCCCGGTCCGTCGATGGATTGTGCCGAAGTTGTCGTGGAGGCCGCTTTCCTCCCGCCGAGCGGAAAAAATCCTGCCGCTGATAGTCGTGGCCGGAGCCGCGGCGATGGTGGTCGGTACCGCGTGGGCGGCCGCGGACTGGCAACGTGATCTCGCTGTACTGGTGGGGATGCCCTCGCCCGCCACGGTGCCCTACGGGCGCACGACTCTGCTCGGGGCGGCGATCTTCGGAACGGTGTTGTTTCTCGCCCGAGGACTGGCGACGATGGCCCGCGGTGGGGGGCACTGGCTCCGCGGCCGAGCGCATCTACCCCCGATCGTGGCGCATGCGGTTGTGCCGCTCGTGATGCTGCTCGTGGTGGTGTTCGCCGTCGACGAGGTCGACCGGTCGGGCAGTTCCGGCGCGGCCCGCCGTGTCTTCGGCGCCCAGGACGGTACCGCGGCGGACGTTGTCCAACCGCAGCTAACGGAGCGTTCGGGCAGTCTTGTGTCGCGGTCGGGGTGGGACACGCTCGGGATGCCGGGACAGTTGTTCGTGAGCGGCGGCCGCACAGCGATGGAGTTGGCGACGGTCAACGGCGCCCCGGCCCGGGAACCGATCCGGGTGTATGCCGGTCTCGCCTCCGCTGCCGACACCGCCGCTCGGGTCGAGCTTGTCCTCGACGAACTCGACCGCACCGCGGCGTGGAATCGGAAGATCCTCGTCGTGGCCGGTACGACGGGGGCCGGGAAGCTCGATCCGATCGCCGTCGACTCCGTGGAGTTGATGTACAACGGCGACACCGCCATCGCCGCAATGCAATATTCCTCCCTGCCGAGCTGGCTTTCGCTTCTGGTCGACCGGGCGGCCGCCGACGCGGCGGGCGCCGCTCTCATCGACGGTATCCGCCAACGGTGGTCGCAGCTTCCCCCGGACCGCCGCCCCCGCCTGGTGGTCTACGGCGAGGGCCTCGGCGCGCAGTCGATCGAAGCCGCCTTCGACGGCCCCGGCGAGCTACGCCGATCGGTCGACGGGGCCTTGTTTGTGGGCCCGAACTCGGACCGGTTGTGGCGCAGCGTGAAAGATCGACGCGATCCCGGTACCACGGAGGTGCTGCCGACCTACTCCGACGGTCTCGTCATCCGATTCGCCGCCACCCGGCAGGATCTGGTGGTACCCACCGAAAATGGGTTGCACACCACGAGCGAGCCCTGGACACCCCCGCGCGTGCTCTACCTGCAGCACAGCTCCGATCCGACGGTGTGGTGGGATCCCGCGCTGCTGTTCTCACGACCGGACTGGCTGTCCGAACCCCCGGGCGGCGACCGCAGCCCCGCCATGCGCTGGTACCCCTTCGTGACCTTCGGGCAGGTCACCGCCGATCTGGCCCGGGCGCAGACCTCACCACCCGGGCACGGACACAATTACGCCGACCTGATCCCCTATGCCTGGGCCGCTGTCGCGGCGCCGCAAGGGTGGAGCGAGGCAGACACCGAGCGTATCGCCCGCGCCGTAGTGATGTCACCGCCGGACCGATGAGTGCACATTGCGGTGGCAACGGCTACCGGACAGTCCTCGGCCGAGACCCAGACGTCAACGTCGTTGATGTGACAGTCTGCAACTACGTCACTTAGTAGTACGGGAAGGCGTGCCCCATGGACGAGGAACACACATTCGAGGTGGTCGTCGGAGTGGACGGATCACCCCAGTCACTGCTCGCCCTGGAATGGGCGGTCACGGAAGCTCGGCTGCGCCACGGGCAGCTCCGCGTGGTGACCGGATGGCAGTTTCCCGCAGTAGCGGCCGGTATGGAAAGCCTGCCATGGGAGTTCGATGCGTTTCAGCGCGTGGCGCAACGAATCCAGGCCCGAGCATTGAAGGAGGTGTCCTGCGACGGTGTCGCCGTCAGCAGTGAAATCCATCAGGGGCCCGCCGCGGCCGTGCTGTTGACGGCGTCGAAGGACGCAGATCTTCTGGTCGTGGGTTCGCGCGGCCACGGCGGCTTCACCAACCTGCTGCTCGGCTCGGTGTCGAGTCAGATCGCCCACCACGCCCCCTGTCCGGTACTGATCATCCGGCCGAAGCACCCGGCACGTGCTGCGATATGACTCGCTCCGTCGCGGTGCTCGGCACGCGGCGATCCCGCCGGCGCCCGGTTGGGGATCCGCCTCCTCGGCCGACCCCGATCGGATCGACGTCGATGCCGTCACCGGGTTCCGGCGCCCTTCCAGAAGCGCCGTCTCTCTGGCCCGGTCCGGACAGCTTGCCTCAGGATTGTGTTTCAGTACCCGGCGGTGGGCAGTTCGACGGTGAAGCGTGCCCCACGGCCGGGTCCCTCGCTGTGCGCCTGGATACGCCCGTGGTGAGCTTCGACGAGGGCTCGGGTGATGGTCAGGCCGATGCCGCTCCCACCGTGTCGGCGGTCGCGGGCGGCATCGGCCCGGTAGAACCGGTCGAACAGATGATCGAGGTGATCGGGGGTGATGCCGTCACCGGTGTCGGCGACGGCGATCTCCGCATGACCGTTGTCCACTCGTCTGCTGGTGACGGTGACCGTGCCCCCGTTGGGGGTGTGGCGCAGGGCGTTGTCGAGTAGATTGCCCAGCACCTGACCGAGCCGGTCGGGATCGACCGTCACAGCTGCGGAGTCGTCGATACGGCTGTGCACGGCAACGCCCTTGCTGTCGTACTGTTCGCGCACGGCATCCACCGCGGTGGTGACCAGGGCGCCGGTGGTGGTGGGCACCGGCCGGATGCGGGTGAGGTGTTCTTCGGCGCGCGAGACCGCGGTGATGTCCTGGGCGAGACGACCCAGCCGGTGGGTGGCGGCGCGCAGGACCGCCCGGGTGTCGTCGTCGAAGGTGCGGATGCCGTCGTCGAGGGCTTCGAGGTAGGAGTCGAGGGTGGCGATGGGGGTGCGCATCTCGTGGCCGAGGTCGGCGAGCATCCGACGCCGGGTGGTTTCGGTGGCGTCGAGCCGGCGGGCGAGTTCGTTGACGGTGGCGGCGAGTTCGTCGAATTCGCCGCCGAGTCCGGGACTGGGCACGCGGGTGTCGTAGTGGCCATCGGCGATCCGGGCCGTGGAGGCGGTCACGGCGGTCAGCGAGCGTTGGACGCGGCGGGTGAAGTACCAGCTCACCGCCAGCGCCAGGAGCACGGCGATCGCGATGGCCAGGCCCCAGGCCAGGATGATCGCCCGGGTGAATGCCTGTTCGACGTGGGCGGCTTCGCTGGAGTTGTGGTCGATGCCGGCCTGGCCGAGGTGATCGTGGAAGATGCCGGGCGCGAGCGCGGAGGCGACGAGCCAGGCGCTGACCGCGCAGCCGACCACCACCACGGTCAGGGCGAGGAACAGTCGGGTGCCGAAACTCGAACCGGTCAGTGCCCGTCGCAGCGACGGCCCCGACGCGGGGATCCGAGTGTTCATTGTCCGGTGCCCATCCGGTAGCCGACGCCGCGGACGGTGCGCACGTAGCGGCCTTCGGTGGCGTCGTCGCCGAGTTTGCGGCGCAGATGCCCGATGTGCACGTTGACCAGCTGCTCGTCCCCGACCCAGCTCGGACCCCACACCGCTTCGATCAGCTGCGTCCGGCTGAGAACGACAGCGGGATCCTGGGACAGGGCGGCGAGGACGTCGAATTCGGTGCGGGTGAGTGCCACCGGCACGCCGCCGACGGTGACCTCACGGCCGTCGACGTCGATGGCCAGGTCACCGAAGTTGCGGGCGGGCGTGCCCGGAACAGACTCGGCCGGCCGGGGGGTGTGGGTGCGGGGGCGACGCAGCATGGCCTGGATGCGGGCCGTCAACTCCCGGGGGCTGAACGGTTTGCTCATGTAGTCATCCGCGCCGACGGAGAGCCCGATGAGGGTGTCGACTTCCTCGGTGCGGGCGGTGAGCATCACCACGTAGGCGTCGGAGAAGGTGCGCAGTTGCCGGCACACCTCGACACCGTCCAGATGTGGCAGGCCCAGATCCAGGACCACGACATCGGGATCGACCTGCCGGGCGAGGCCGACCGCGTCGGCGCCGTCACCGGTGATCGTGACCTCGAACCCGTCGCGTTCGAGGTAGCTGCCCACCAGGTTCGCCAGCGGCGCCTCGTCCTCGACGACCATCGCCCGCAACCCCGTCGGCGGGCGCCGCACCGTTGCGGTGTCGCTGCTGGTCTCGGGCGTGCGCGCAGAGGTGTCCATGGCATCCATCATCGCCAGTAGCGTCCGGCGCTGACGTTGCGGGCCGGACTTCTTGAGCAAATCTTCATGCAACCTCCACCGGATTACCGGGGTCCGTGCGCGAGGCTGGAAGCACGAAGAGAAGGAAGGGGACGATCATGATGGGCTGGGCAGGTGAGCTGAGCTTGACCGGATGGATTCTCATGGCCGTGTGCATGCTCGCGTTCTGGGCGGTGGTGCTCTACCTGATGGCCGCCATGTTCCGCACCGACCGCGCAAGCGGGCCAGACGGCACCGAACACGAGGCAGGTCCGCTGCAGGTGCTCGAAGCGCGTTTCGCCCGCGGCGATATCGACTACGACGAATTCGTCGCACGCCGTCAGCTACTGACCCCGACCAGGGGCACGGCCGATGGCAGCGGCCGACAGGAGCCGATCCGTGGGTGAACTGACCCGCCGGTCCTTCATGCTCGGATCGCTTTTCGTCGGTGCCGGGGCGCTGGCGGCCTGTTCCGGATCCGGATCGCCGACCGGTGCGCCGGTGACCGCCTCGTCGGGCGTGGTGCGCCGGCTCGAGCAGCAGCGCCGCAGCCCCGGCCAGCGAGTGGTCTCGGCCCGGTTGACGCCGCGTCCGGTCGAGGTGGACCTCGGTGGGCGCGTCGTCTCCACCTGGGGCTACGACCAGAATCTGCCCGGACCCCTGCTCCGGGCCCGCGCCGGGGATCTGCTGCGGGTGGAGGTCGACAACCGGCTGCCGGTCGAGACGAGCGTGCACTGGCACGGCCTGGCGCTGAGCAACGACATGGACGGGGTACCCGGGTTGACCCAGGACCCCATCACCGCCGGCGGCCGGTTTACCTACGAGTTCACCGTCCCGGATCCGGGCACGTACTTCTACCATTCGCATTCCGGGCTGCAGCTCGACCGCGGCCTGTACGGCGCGCTGGTCATCGACGACCCGCTCGAGCCCGGCGACTACGACCACGAGTGGATCGTGGTGCTCGACGACTGGCTCGACGGTACCGGCCGCACCCCGGACGAGGTGGGCCGCGACCTCGGCATCGGCGCCACCGGCGAGAGCGACGATGCCGGGATGGGCGGGATGGACCACGGCGCCATGGACGGCATGGACGGCATGGACATGGGGGAGGAAACGATGCTCTCCCCGCTGCTCGGCGGCGCCGGGGACGTCTCCTACCCGCACTTCCTGGTCGGCGGCCGAGTCCCCGAGGACCCGATGGTTTTCACCGCCACACCGCGGCAGCGGGTACGGATCCGGTTCGTCAACGCCGGCGCGGACACCGCCTTCCGTGTTGCGCTGGGCGGGCACCGGATGACCGTCACCCACACCGACGGCTTCCCCGTCGTGCCGCAGGACACCGACGCACTGCTGATCGGCATGGGCGAGCGCTTCGACGTGCTCGTCACCCTCGGCGACGGCGTGTTCCCGTTGTTCGCGCAGGCGGAAGGCAAGACCGGGCACGGGCTAGCGCTGGTGCGCACCGCCGTCGGCGAGCTACCCGCACGGTCCCGGCCCGAGGAGCTGGAGCGGCGGGTGCTGCTCGGCACCGACCTCGCGCCCCGCGAGTATGTGCGGCTGACGGAGCGCGATCACGACCTGTATCACAGCGTGGATATGGGCGGGACCATGTCGCCGTACCGGTGGACCCTCAACGGCCGGGCCCACCCCGACATCCCGCCGCTGGACGTGAGCGAAGGGCAGCGGGTACGTATGCGGATGCGGAACATGTCGGACATGTTCCACCCGATGCACCTGCACGGGCACACCTTCGCGCTCACCGACACCGGTCTGCGCAAGGACACCGTCACCATCGGGCCGATGCGCACCGTCGAGATCGAATTCGACACCGACAACCCGGGCCAATGGGCCCTGCACTGCCACAACGCCTACCACCAGGAGGCCGGGATGATGACCACCGTGTCCTACCTGGCCTAGTCCAGGGTGCGCCGGCTGCGGGGATACCCCGTCGTTGGTTCACCTGTGTCTGTGACCGTTCGAGGAAAGGATCCACTCATGAACAAGAAGACTCTCGCCGTCGGCGCCATGGCGCTGGCGGTGGTGTTCACCGCGGCGGCGTGCAGCGACTCCGACACCGGCACCACCGCCGCCACATCGAGCGCCACCACCTCGGCCACCGCCTCCGCCGCCGACGAAGCGGCAGCGCACAACGACGCCGACNGATGATGATCCCGCACCACAGTCAGGCCATCGAGATGAGCGACATGCTGCTGGCCAAGCAGGACATCCCCGCCGACGTGACCGCGCTGGCCGAGCAGATCAAGGCCGCTCAGGGCCCGGAGATCGCGCAGCTCGAATCCTGGCTCGAGCAGTGGGGCGAGCCCACCGAGATGCCCGAAACCGGCAACAACGACATGCCCGGCATGGACATGGACGAGGGCATGGACGGTATGGAGGGAATGGAGGGAATGCAGATGGAAGGGATGATGAGTGAGGAGGACATGCAGGCACTGTCCGATGCGCAGGGCACCGACGCCGCTCGCCTGTTCCTCGAGCAGATGATCGCCCACCACGAAGGCGCGATCGACATGGCGCAGACCGAGATCGAGGACGGACAGTTCCCCGACGCCGTCGAGATGGCCCGCACCATCGTCGACACCCAGCAGCAGGAGATCGACACCATGCGCCAGCTGCTGACCACCCTGTAGACACCGCGTTCGTTTCCCAACCCACTACAGTCAGGAGCTTGTCTCGATGGCGCGCCCCGAGCACGGACCCAACGACCCGGAGCCGGCATCCGCCGGGCATGACCACGGTGCGGTGACGCAGAGTCCGCCCCCCGATGAACATGATGCGCACGCCGGTCACGGTGAGCACCTCGCCCATGTCGGGCACGAAGGCCACACCGGGCACGAGGGTCACACCGGGCACGGGGGCCATGATCGACATGCCGGGCACGGGGCGCACGGGGAGATGTTCCGCCGCCGGTTCTGGGTCAGCCTGATCCTGTCGGTGCCGGTCGTCGCGTTCAGCCACATGGTCGCCGACCTGCTCGGCTACCCCATGCCGGACTTCCCCGGCGCGATGTGGATTCCGCCGGTGCTGGGCACGGTGATCTTCGTCTACGGCGGCACGCCGTTCCTCACCGGCGGCTGGGCCGAACTCCGCTCGCGCCGCCCCGGGATGATGCTGCTCATCGCCATGGCCATCAGCGTCGCATTCGTCGCGTCCTGGGTCACCACCCTCGGACTCGGCGGATTCAACCTGGATTTCTGGTGGGAGCTGGCGCTGCTGATCGTGATCATGCTGCTCGGGCACTGGCTCGAGATGCGTGCCCTCGGCTCGGCATCGGGCGCCCTCGAAGCCCTGGCCGCGATGCTCCCGGACACCGCGGAGAAGATCACCGATGACGGCACCCGCGAGGTGCCGATCTCGGAGCTGTCCCGTGGCGATCGGGTGCTGGTTCGCGCCGGGGCGCGAGTGCCCGCCGACGGCACCGTCACCGACGGCCGCGCCGAGGTCGACGAATCGATGATCACCGGCGAATCCAAAGCGGTCACCCGGCAGGTCGGGGACACCGTGGTCGCCGGCACCGTCGCCACCGACAGCGCGCTGCGGGTGCGCATCACCGCGGTCGGCGACGACACTGCCCTGGCCGGCATCCAACGGATGGTCGCCGACGCCCAGGCCTCCTCCTCTCGCGCCCAGGCACTGGCGGACAAGGCCGCGGCGTTCCTGTTCTACTTCGCCGCCATCGCGGGCATCGTCACCTTTACGGTGTGGTCGCTGCTCGGCAACGTCGACGAGGCCGTGGTGCGCACCGTCACCGTGCTGGTCATCGCCTGCCCCCACGCCCTCGGTTTGGCGATCCCGCTGGTGATCGCGATCTCCACCGAACGCGCCGCCCAGGCCGGGGTGCTGGTCAAGGACCGGCTCTCGCTCGAACGCATGCGCACCGTCGATGTGGTGCTCTTCGACAAGACCGGCACGTTGACCCAGGGCCGGCATCAGGTCACCGGCGTCGCTGTGACCGACGGGATCAGCGACGAGCAGGTGCTGGCGTTGGCCGCGGCGGTCGAGGCCGACAGTGAACATCCCGTCGCGCGGGCCATCGTCGCCGCCGCCGACAGTCGTGTCCCGGCGGGCGAGCGGATCGTCGCCACCGACTTCCGGTCGCTACCCGGACGCGGGGTGCGCGCGATCGTCGACGGCACCGAGGTGACGGTCGGCGGACCGGCGATGCTCACCGACCTGTCGTTGTCGGTGCCCGCGGACGTCACCGCCGTCACCGCCGGGTGGATCCGGCGCGGGGCTTCGGTGCTGCACCTGGCCGAGGGTGACCGGGTGCTCGGGGCGGTGGCGCTGGAGGACGCCGTGCGCGAGGAATCGCGTCAGGCCATCGACGCGTTGCACGCCCGTGGGGTGAAGGTCGCGATGATCACCGGGGATGCGCGGCAGGTCGCCGACGCGGTGGCGGCCGATCTCGGTATCGACGAGGTGTTCGCCGAGGTGCTGCCCGAACACAAGGACGCCAAGGTCACCGAACTGCAGAACCGCGGGCACACGGTCGCGATGGTCGGCGACGGTGTCAACGACGCCCCCGCTTTGGCCCGCGCCGATGTCGGCGTCGCGATCGGTGCAGGCACCGATGTGGCCATCGAATCCGCCGGCGTCGTGCTCGCGGCGAACGATCCGCGGGCGGTGCTGTCGATCATCGCGCTCTCGCATGCCAGCTACCGCAAGATGTGGCAGAACCTGGTGTGGGCCACCGGCTACAACATCATCGCCGTTCCGCTCGCCGCCGGGGTGCTGGCCTTCGCCGGGGTCGCGATCTCCCCGGCGGTGGCCGCGATCCTCATGTCGGTCTCGACGATCGTGGTCGCGCTCAATGCTCAGCTGCTGCGCCGCCTCGACCTCGACCCCGCCCGCCTGGCCCGCACCTGAGCCGGCACCCGACCCGATCCGAAACGAGTTCGTTTTTCATGTGGAGTTTTCCCCTGCGCCGGTGGGCGCATGTCCTTGTCCCTGTGGCTGCTGCGGCGGTGCTGGTCGGGTGTTCGACCGGCGAGCCACCCACCCCGGCCGGGTCCGGGTCCGGGGCCGGGGTGGCGGCGGTCGAGTCGTCGGTGCCCGGGGTGGCGTTGGCCCCGGCGCTCGATCACCTGCACGGTCTGCATCTGGCCCCCGGCGGGGCGGTGCTGGCCGGCACCCACACCGGCCTCGTCGACCTCGCCACCGACGGGCGCACCACCCGCCTCGGGGGCTCCGACGACGACTTCATGGGACTGACCGGCGTGCCCGGCAGCGACCACCTTTTCGCGTCCGGGCATCCGGGGCCGTCCAGCTCCGCCCCGAACCCACTGGGACTGATCGAAAGCCTCGATGGCGGCCGCACCTGGACACCGAAATCCCTGACCGGTGAAGTCGACTTTCATGCCCTGGCCACCGACGGAGAGCTGCTGGTCGGATACGAGGGCGGCACCGGCCTGCTGACCTCCACCGACGACGGCGCCACCTGGAGTGCCGGCGCCCCGCTGGCCGCGGCCGCGCTCGCCGTCACCGACACCGGAGTGTGGGCGACCACCACCGCCGGACTCAAACACAGCACCGACGCCGGGCGCACCTTCACCCTGGTGCCCGACGCCCCGCCGCTGGCGTTGCTCTCCGCCGCGAGCGACGGCTCCCTGTGGGGGGTCGACACCACCGGCACCGCCTGGCGCAGCCGCACCGGCCAGAGCTGGGAACAACACGCGGTGGTCGGGCCGGTCGAAGCCGTGCTGGCCGTCGACTTCGACACCGCCTATGCCGCGACCGCCCAGACGCTCTACCCACTGGACTGACCCCGATGAGCACTGATCCGGGCCTTATTGCGGGAATGGTTGCCCAGTTTGCGCAGCCGCGTCACCGACGACAATCGTCCATCCCGGGTCGAGGGGACAGTGCACATCAGGTCCGGCCGGTGGGTCTCGAGCAGCGCCCAGTCGAGGACGTTGTCGCCGAACAGCGAATCGATGTGCTGATAGCGGGCGCTCGCCTCGGGGCGGTAGAAGTTCAGGTCGTGCCGGTTGCGGATGCGGGCAGCAGGTCGAACCCCGACAGAGTGCCCCGGCCGAACACCGGCAGCGACATCGCATGCAGCTACGCGGCGGGCCTCGGTCGGTGGCGGCGGTGGCGGCCCCCGTCAGCGTCCGGTGTGGAGATTTTGCACCGGAAATGTGTCCTGCGCACGTGATCGGATCCGACCCGACCTGTGTCCTTCCGATACGGAGTCCGGTCAGCTGTTCGGTTCCCAGCGCGCCCCACATGCTGGCGCGCACCGCACACTCTTCAGGAGAGTTTCGTGACCCCCTCCGGCAACTTCGGTCCCCGCGTCAGCAGGCGAACATTCCTCACCGCCACCTCGGTGGGCATCGGCGGTCTGGCGCTGACCGCGTGCAGCAAGACAACCTCGACGACGCCCGGCACCACAGCAGCGAGCGTCGAGCAGAGCGCGATTCTCGCTGCCGAGGCGAAACGCCCTCACACCGGTCGTACCGTCACTGCCAACCTCACCCCGCAAATGACAGAACTCGACCTCGGCGGACCAACAGTGCGTTCCTACGCCTACGGCGACACGGTGCCGGGACAGGTGATCCGCGCCGGCGTCGGTGACGAGCTGGCCGTCACGGTCGACAACAAGATGTCTGATCCCACATCGGTGCACTGGCATGGCATCGCTCTGCGCAACGACATGGACGGCGCCGCCCCCGCAAGCCCCGACATCAAGCCGGGCGAGTCCTTCACCTACCGGTTCTCGGTGCCGCACTCGGGCACCTTCTGGGCCCACCCACATGTCGGTGGGCAAACGGACTACGGGCTGTATGCGCCGGTGATCGTCGACGACCCCAACGAACCCTTGTCGTACGACGCGGAATGGATCGTGGTCCTCGATGACTGGACCGATGGTGTCGGTCGCAGCCCTCAACAGATTCTCGACGAACTCCGCGAAGGTGGGATGGGATCGATGGATCACGGCTCCATGCCCGGGATGAGCATGCCAGGTATGTCCGGCATGCCGGGCATGTCATCAGGCATGTCATCAGGCATGTCGGGCATGGCTCAGCCGCCCACCAGCGGCTTGTCCGATGGGACGAGCGACAACCTTCTCGGCGGTGACGCCGGGGATGTCACCTACCCGCTCTATCTGATCAACGGCCGCGTCCCGGAGTCTCCTTCTTCGTTCACCGCCAAGCCGGGCCAGCGGATCCGGATTCGTATCATCAATACCGGTGCCGACACCGCGTTCCGGGTCGCGCTCGCCGGGCACCGCATGACCGTCACCCACACCGACGGCTTCCCTGTGGTCCCCACCGAGGTCGATGCACTGTTGGTCGGAATGTCCGAACGCTACGACGTCATCGTCACGGCCGCAGACGGCGTCTTTCCGCTCGTCGCCGCGGCAGAGGGTAAGAACGCGCAGACCCGCGCCCTGCTCCGGACAGGCGCCGGCGCCGTGCCGGATCCAGGTATGCGGCCCACCGAACTCGCCGGGCAGGTCGGCACCGTGCACTCGTTCTCGGCCACCGGTGAAGTGATGCTTCCCCAGGGACCGCCGGATGTGAACCTGACGGCCGATCTCGGTGGCGACATGATGAGCTATCAGTGGACGATCAACGGCCGGATGTTCGACCAGATGGAGCCACTGACCGTCCGGGAAGGCCAGCATGCCCGATTGACGTTCACCAACATGTCGATGATGTGGCATCCGATGCACCTGCACGGGCACACGTTCCAGGTCGTCCGCGCCGATGGCACCCCAGGACCGCGTAAGGACACCGTGATCGTCCTGCCGATGCAGAAGATCGAAGTCAACCTCGTCGCTGACAATCCCGGTTACTGGATGCTGCACTGTCACAACGGCTACCACCAAGACGCGGGCATGATGACCAGGCTCGACTACCGGAGCTGAGCGCCGTGTGGGGGTGCGTCACCGGCACCCGGCACCGGTGATGCACCCCGCCGGGCGCGTTCTTCTCGGTAACCCGGCCGGTTCGGTACCCGGTCGGTGTGGACCGGATGTCTAACGCAGGGGTGGAGAGGGTCTGATTGTTTCGTAGGGCATCCGCCGCGGGTGTGGCCGTGCTCGCGGGGCACCACGCCAGCCAAGACGGACTGCAGGGCCCTGCCCTGCGGAGCAACGAATGTCGGATCAGCCGGGGTCAGCGTGAAGTGCCGGAACAACTCCTCACGACTGATCTCCGGGAACTCCCGAAGTCGCTGCAACTCCTCGCTCCCGAATGCCCGCGTCGCCGCGAACCCCAGCCTCCCAAAACGCCGACCAACCTCATCAATAGCCAAGCCGAGCGCCAACCATCCCGGTCCGCAGCCCGAACCGAGAAATCACCGCCGATCAGGAACTACGCGAACCTCGTGGTTTTGCGCCATTACTCCCGGGACCCCTCGTCGATGCGTCAGGCGACGAGCGGCAGCAGCTGCGGTCCCCGCGCTGCGTTGACACAACGGGTACGGGTACAGCTGCACAGCAAGACATCCGTAGCGGCATCCAGTATTTAGCGTGTCGGGCCATCGATACCGCCGCATCGCCCTGACTTCGCGAGGACAAGGCGCTGCTCATACCTGGCACGGAGGTCACGATCGGCATGCCGGGCACGGGGGTCACGATCGGCATGCCGGGCACGGGGCACGCGGGGAGATGTTCCGCCGGCGGTTCTGGGTCAGCCTGATCCTGTCGGTGCCGGTCGTCGCGTTCAGCCACATGGTCGCCGACCTGCTCGGCTACCCCATGCCGGACTTCCCCGGCGCGATGTGGATTCCGCCGGTGCTGGGCACGGTGATCTTCGTCTACGGCGGCACGCCGTTCCTCACCGGCGGCTGGGCCGAACTCCGGTCGCGCCGGCCCGGGATTTGATCGGTGGTGGGAAACGAGGGCTCGGTGAGGGCAGAGTAGTTCCTCTGCACCTCTAGATACCCTAGGGGGGTATGGTATACATTGTGCGGGTGGGGACAGAAGACCCGCCGCGACACGGAATCCCGTGTCCGCACCGATCGGCAAGAGGGGTAACCCATGAGCACCACCACCGTCACCGTGACCGGCATGACCTGCGGGCACTGCGCCTCCTCCGTACGCGAGGAGATCGGCCAGATCCCCGGCGTGACCGGCGTGACCGTCGATCTGGCCAGCGGCCGCGTCGACATCGACTCGACCACCGACATCGACCGCACCGCGATCGCCACCGCGGTCGACGAGGCCGGTTACCGGCTCGCCGACTGACCGACCCCGCGACCCGGACAGGAGACCGCACACGATGAAGGCCCCGTCGAAGATCACCGGATTCCTCGCCGCCCTGGCCGCGGTCTTTGCCCTGTCCTTCGGGGCCGGCGCCGTGCTCGGCCCCGACGAACCCGCACCACCGGCCACCCACGGCACCGAAATCCACGACGTCGACACCCCGCCCCCCACCGAGGTCGCCACCGCGCCGATGCCGTCCGGACACGGGCACTGACCGCCACCACATTTGCGAGAGGGAGGAAGACGCGATGAAGTCCGTCACCCACCCGGCCGACAGCCGAATCGAACTCGACATCGGCGGCATGACCTGCGCGTCCTGCGCCAGCCGGGTCGAAAAGAAGCTCAACAAGCTCGACGGTGTCACCGCCACGGTGAACTACGCCACCGAAAAGGCCCGCGTCGACTACGTCGGGGACGTCTCGGCCGAGGATCTCGTGGCCGCCGTCGAACAGGCCGGCTACACCGCCACGCTCCCGACCCCGCCCCCCGCCCCCGGCACCGGCACCGTGGCCCCACCGGCTACCACACCGGATCCGACCGCCGCGCTGCGGCAACGGCTGCTGATCTCGCTGGTGCTCAGCGTCCCGGTGATCGCGATGGCGATGGTCCCGGCGTGGCAGTTCCCGAACTGGCAGTGGCTCTCGCTCACCCTCGCCGCGCCGGTGGTGGTATGGGGAGCGTGGCCGTTCCACAAGGCCGCCTACACCAACCTCAAGCACGCCACCGCCACCATGGACACCCTGGTCTCCCTCGGTACCCTCGCCGCCCTGGGCTGGTCGATCTACGCCCTGTTCTGGGGCACCGCCGGCGTCACCGGGATGACGCACCCGTTCGAGCTGACCATCGCCCGCACCGACGGCGCCGGCAACATCTACCTCGAGGCCGCCGCCGGGGTCACCACCTTCATCCTCGCCGGGCGCTACTTCGAGGCCCGCTCCAAGCGTCGCGCCGGCGCCGCCCTGCGCGCACTGCTCGAACTCGGCGCCAAGGACGTCTCGGTCCGCCGCGACGGCACCGAGCACCGCATCCCGATCGACCAGCTGGCCGTCGGCGACGAGTTCGTCGTGCGCCCCGGCGAAAAGATCGCCACCGACGGTGTCGTCGTCGACGGCTCCTCCGCGGTGGACGCCTCGATGCTCACCGGGGAATCGGTGCCGGTCGAGGTNGGACGAGCCGGTCGTCGGCGCCACCGTCAACGTCGGCGGGCGGATCGTCGTGCGCGCCACCCGGATCGGCTCGGACACCCAACTCGCGCAGATGGCCCGACTCGTCGAAGACGCCCAGACCGGCAAGGCCCAGGCCCAACGACTGGCCGACAGGATCTCCGGTGTCTTCGTCCCGATCGTGATCGCCCTGGCGGTGGCCACCTTGGGGTTCTGGCTCGGCACCGGCGGCTCGGTCGCCGCGGCGTTCACCGCCGCCGTCGCCGTGCTGATCATCGCCTGCCCGTGTGCTCTCGGGCTGGCGACCCCGACCGCGCTGATGGTCGGCACCGGCCGCGGCGCCCAGCTCGGCATCTTGATCAAGGGCCCCGAGGTGCTCGAATCGACCCGCCGCGTCGACACCGTCGTGCTCGACAAGACCGGCACCGTCACCACCGGCAAGATGACCCTGCTCGAGGTCATCACCGCTACCGGCCAGGACGCCGGTCAGGTGCTGCGCCTGGCCGGAGCCGTGGAGGACTCGTCCGAGCATCCCATCGCGCAGGCCATCGCCCGGGGCGCCCGCGAGAAGATCGGCGACCTACCCGCAGCCCAGCAGTTCACCAACCTCGAGGGCCTGGGCGTGCAGGGCCTCGTCGACGAGCATGCGGTGCTCGTCGGCCGCGCCCGGCTGCTCGCCGACTTCTCCCAGCACCTGCCCGCCGACCTCGCTGAGGCCATGGCCGCCGCCGAATCCGCCGGCCAGACCGCCGTCGCGGTCGGCTGGGACGGCCGCGCCCGGGCGGTGCTGGTGGTGGCCGACGCCGTCAAACCGACCTCCGCCGAGGCGATCGCCCAGCTGCGCGAGCTGGGGCTGACCCCGATCATGCTCACCGGCGACAACACCGCCGCCGCCCAGGCCATCGCAGCCCAGGTCGGCATCGACGAGGTTATCGCCGAGGTGCTCCCGGCGGACAAGGTGGACGTGGTCAAACGCCTGCAGGCACAAGGCAAGGTCGTCGCCATGGTCGGTGACGGAGTCAACGACGCGGCCGCGCTCGCCCAGGCCGACCTCGGCCTGGCGATGGGCACCGGCACCGACGTCGCGATCGAGGCCAGCGACCTGACCCTGGTGCGCGGGGACCTGCGGGCGGCCGCGGACGCGATCCGGCTCTCGCGCCGCACCCTGGGCACCATCAAGGGCAACCTGTTCTGGGCCTTCGCCTACAACGTCGCCGCCCTGCCGCTGGCCGCGATGGGACTGCTCAACCCGATGCTCGCCGGCGCGGCGATGGCGTTCTCGTCGGTGTTCGTGGTCAGCAACAGCCTGCGACTGCGCCGCTTCCGCTCCACCGCCCGGTGACCGGGACCGGAATTCACCGAAGCCGGGTGGGTGGCGCGGGCAGGCGCCACCCACCTGCGTCCGTATCTTCCCCACCACCACCAAGGAGAAAGAGCATGTCGACGGTGACCACCGCGCTGATCCGGATCGCCCGTCATCCGGCCGCCCGGGCGGCGGCCCGGTGCGCGGCCGGCTGNGGCGGCCGGCCACCGCCTGCAGGAGGCGCACCCGCCTCGGCCGTCTACCTCCGGTGGGCATAATCGGGGGTGCTCGTGCTGACAGCCGGATACCAGGAGGACCCCATGGCCACCCCCACCCCCGCGGCCACGTCCCCCGACGCCCCGGCCGCCGCCGGCGCCGGCGACCACGCCGGGCACGGCTACATCACCGCCAAAGACGACTACCTCAAACGGCTCAAGCGGATCGAGGGCCAGGCCCGAGGGGTGCACAAGATGGTCGAGGACGAGAAGTACTGCATCGACATCCTCACCCAGATCTCGGCGATGACCAAGGCGCTGCAAGCCGTGGCGATGGGGCTGCTCGAAGACCACATCGGCCACTGCGTCGTCGATGCCGCCGTCGCCGGTGGCCCCGAGGCGCAGGCGAAGATCAAAGAAGCCACCGACGCGATCGCCCGCCTGGTCCGGTCCTGACCGACCGGGTGCCGACAGAGGGCCACTGGCTCCTCGCCCGGCGACCGGTCAGTGGTGGGCGGCGGCAGATTTCGAGGCCTGATCCGTCGACGGCGGACGTGGCGACCGGGGTCCCTGCTGCGGAGCCAACCCGGTCAGAATGAGGGCGACGAGCCGGTCCGCGGCGGCGGGCGAGTCGAGCCCCTCGGCGGCGGTGACCGCATGCAGCACGTACCCGGTCAGCTCGTCGGCCGGGACATCGTCGCGGACCTCGCCGACCTGCGCCGCGTCGGTGACCAGGGCGCGTACGAACTCGTGCAGGCGATGTTGCGCATGCTCGACGTGGTTGCCGCGGTGCAGCCCGGCCACGATCGCCCCGGTGGGATGATGGGTGAGGATCTGCGCATAGGCCCCGAGCACCGCCTCGAGGCGGGAGCCGGCGCCGGTGGCGCGATCGCGTACCTGCGCCAGGTGCTGCAGGTGGCGGGTGATCTGGCGGTCGTGCCAGGCCGCCAGGATGGCCTCGGCGTCGGGAAAGTACTTGTACAGCGTGGCCCGGCCGATCCCGGTGCGTTCGGCGATCTTCGACATGCTCACCCCCGCGAGACCGGACTCGGTGATCACGGTCGCAGCGGCGTCCAATGTCGCCTCCCGCACGGCGTGGCGATGCGAGGCGATCGTCTCGTTCCACAGCTTGGGCACCCCCGAAGTATACGCAGCGCCACAGCCTCGACATGGTGAAGATGTCGTGACAGAGTGTATTGAAAAGTAGGGACGGGAACGTCCCGCCCGCGAGACGGAAGGCACCGCTGATGACCGGCCCGCCCTCTCCCTCCGACCCCCTACCCGAGAGCCACGGCCCGACCGGTGGCCCACCGGAGCATCGCACTCCGCGCTGGGTGAAGGCGGCCCTTGTCGTAGTCGCGGTGCTGGTGGCGCTGATCGTGGCCATGATGCTGCTGGGGGACGGTACTCACGGCCCGAGCCGACACCTGTCCGCTCCCCCCACCTCGGCGGTCGCGGCGACCGAGAGCGCCGACCCCACGCCAGCTGACGGCTGCCTGTTCGGGGTTGTCGGGACGTGAGGCTCTCGCCCCGGGCGCGCCTGGCCGCCCGCACCGTCCATATCGGGGCCGCCGCGGGGTGGTTCGGCGCGGTGCTCACCTATCTCGTGGTGGCCGCGGCGACGCTGCCCGGTGCCGCTCCCGCTCCGACGGTGGGGGGCTATCAGGTGCTGGCCCTGATCACCGTCGTTGTGCTGGTGCCGTTGTCCGCGGCGACGCTGGTCACCGGGCTGGTGTGCTCCCTGGGCACCTCATGGGGGTTGCTGCGGCACTATTGGGTGCTGTTCAAGCTGGTGTTGAACCTGGTGGCCACCGCGGTGCTGCTGCTCTACACCCGCTCGATCGAGAATGCCGCGACCATTGCGGCGAAACCGCAGTGGTCCGATGCCGATCGACGGGTCCTCGCCGACCCGACCCACGTGGTGCACGCGTCGGCCGCGTTGGTGGTGCTGGTGACCGCGCTGGTATTGGCGGTGTTCAAGCCCCGCGGGCTGACCCGGTACGGGCAGCGCCGAGCCGCCGGACATCCCGGCGCCGCGACTGTGTCGCGCTAGCCGGGGCCCGGTGTCCGAGCCCGGTAGTAGCGCTCCGAGGCAGAAGACCCAGGCGCAGGCGGCGAAGTTCTTCAGCAAACCTTCATCAAACGACGAGCCGCACCCCCACCCGCCGTGGCCATACTGAGGCGATGCCCCGAGCATCGAGCCGACCGGTACGACGGCTGTTTCGATACGCCGTGTGTGCTGCGGCGATGGTGCTCGCCGTCTCGTGTGCGCCGTCCGTGAGCGAGCAGGGCCGAGAGCGCGGGGCCGGTTTTTCCCCGCACCGCGGTGTACTACCTGGATCAGGATTCGCTGCCGTCCGTCGACGAACTCGCGCGATACGACCTCGTGGTCATTGACCACGAGTGGGCGCAACGGGCGCCGCAGTCGTTATTTCGTGCACTCGACGAGGTCCACCTCGCTCTTCGGCTGCTCGCCTACGTCAACCTGGTCGACTATCCGGATGCGCTGGGGTTGGCCGAGTACCGGCCCGGCCGCTACGATCCGTGGCAATTCTCGGACTCCACCAGCAGTTCCTTTCCTCCTCGGTGGCTCGCCACCACCGCCTTCGGGAGCACGGTCAGCGAATGGCCGAAGACGTCGCTGGCCAACCTCACCGATGTCGTACCGCAGGTGCAGGGCCGTATTTTTGCCGAATACGCAGCGCAGTGGGTCGTCGATCGAGTCTGGGCCACCGGGATGTGGGACGGGATTCTTCTCGATGTGTGGGGCGATCGGATCTACACCGCCGACCAGGACCGGTGGGACATCGACGGCGACGGTATCGACGAGACGGACGAGCAGATCTACGGTCCCGACGGACCCTGGGCCCGCGGTCTGGCGCGGGCCGAGCAGCTCATGCGGGCGCAGATGCCCGAGGCGATCCTGATCGCCAACAGCAACCGCACCTTGCACCGCAGCCCCCTCAACGGCCGAGCGTGGGAGAGCTTCGCCGACCCTCTCGCGGCCGGGATCCGAAAGCAGATGTGCAGGACTACCTCACGACCGTCGCGGCCGGCGAACAGCAACCTCCCGGCGTATCGATGACGATCGATCGGCGCCGCGGCGGTCTCGAACCGGCCGAGCACTCTCGGCGGGCCCGGTTCTTCCTGACCGCCACGTTGTTGCAGGACGGGTACTGGGCTGCGATGGAAGAACACTACCGAGAGCTGGCCTTCTACGACGAGATGGACGGAGCAGGGCTGGGTGGGGGCTATCTGGGCGAGCCGATCGTCGAGAACCCGTCGTGGGAGAGGGTGAACCGTCCGTACACCGCGGGGTCGGCACGGTCGCCGCGGGCGTGTACCGCCGGGATTTCGACCACGGCGTGGTCCTGGTCAATCTCGGAACCGAAGCCCAGCCGGTGGCACTGGGCCAGACCTACCGGCATCTGCGGGGCACGCAGGACCCGTCCGTCAATACCGGAGAGCTCGTCGACGCGGTGACGATACCGGCCCAGGACGGCCTGGTCCTGGTGCTCCCTGAGCGCTGAGGCGCGAGGGGCGGTGGCGGGGGGTTACGGGCTGATTTGCGGTACCGCAGCCGCAGAGCGTAATCTTTGTGGTGCAGACCCCCCACACCTGTGGATACGGGGGTCTAGCTGTTTTCCGGGGGACCTCAGAGTTCTCGGGGCTCACGCTGGGGACGAATATGTCAATCTCATTCAGGTCCAGTAGGGCGGCTTGATCCGGGCCCACCCTGGTGCATGGATCAGGTGGAGTGCTGAGCTCGGGTATGGGCGAGTCGGTAGGAGTCGGTGCCGGTTTCGATGATGTTGCCGCCGAAGGTGAGCCTGTCGACAATGGCAGCGCAAAGCCGTGGGTCGGTGAACGTCTTCGTCCAACCGGAGAACGACTCGTTCGATGCGATGGCGACGGAATTCTTTTCTTCCCGTTCGGTCAACACCTGGAACAGCAGCTCCGCGCCTCGCTTGTCGAGTTCCATGTAACCGAGTTCGTCGATCAGAAGGAGATCCACCCTGCCGTAACGGGCGATCGTGCGGGCAAGTTGTTTCTCGTCGGCGGCTTCGACGAGCTCGTTCACCAACCGGGTCGCGAGGACGTATTTGACGCGGTAACCCGCTTCGGCGGCCGCGGCGCCGAGCCCGATGAGGAGATGCGATTTCCCGGTCCCGGAGTCCCCGATCAAGCACAGGGGTTGTCCTTTGCGGATCCAGCCGCCGGTCGCGAGGGTGCCGATGGTCGCGCAATTGATATTGGGGTTGGCGTCGAAATCGAAGTCGGCCAACCACTTTTCGCGAGGAAACCCCGCCCCTTTGATCCGCCGCACCACACTCCTGCGATCACGGTCGTCGCATTCGGAAAGCAGAAGTTCAGCCAAGAACCCGTAGTACGAGAGTTGGTCCTTGCGGGCTGCCGCAGCGGCGTCCGCGACGACGGCACGAATGGTGGGCAGCCGTAGTCGCCGGCACGCTTGATCGACCGCAGCGATGGCGGCCTCCTCGGTCAAACCTCGTCGACGCAACGTGGTGGACACCGTGACGGGTGGACGAACCATGTTCAGGCCTTCTTTCACTCTGCTCGGACGGCGGTGTCGGGTGGGGTTCGTTCCGGTAGGCGGAGCAACTGGTCGTAGTGATCCACCGTCGGCGCAGGCCGAGAATCGGCCGGCAGACCAGCGATGACCGCTGCCGGATCGGCGAGACGGCGTTGGGTCAAGCTGACAACACGCTGCTCCCGGCCGCCACGACGAGCAACGAGATGACGGCCTGGATCAGACCCACCCGCACCGACCTCCGAGAACGCGTGCCGGCGGGCTTCGACCGCGACGACATCAGCGGTCACCGCGCCGACGGTCAGAGCGGCTTCGATACCGGCGATCACATCCACCGCATCCATCGTTCGATGCAGGAGCAGGACATCGATCAGTTGGCGAGTTCCACCGGCGTCACCGTCGGTTGTGCGGGCCGCCGCCCAGAACGCGTCATGGCTGGCGGTGAACGTCCCGTTCCTACGGGCTGCAGCCAACGCGCTCGCCCCCGGCAGCGCGCCGGGTTTGGTGCGCAACACTTCCAGGTAGTGGTCGAGGTCCAGACTCTGACCGCCCCGGGCGATGACCCGCTGATGGCGAGCGATCACCGCCCGCCCGTCGAAGACCACCACCTCCGATGCCCGCAACGACACGCGTACTCGTCTGCCGATGAAACGTGCAGGAACAGAGTATTTCGCCATCCGCACCGTGATCAACGCACTACGATCGACCCGCGGTTCCAGCGACAATCCAGGATCGAACCCCTCACCGGGAACAGGCAGAAGAAGCGGTGCTTCGACGGCGAAGTCCTGCCCGACCGTGCGTATCCGGTCATTGATGCGCCGGTCGTCATCGGCGGTGTCCCAGCCGCGGATCTTCTCGTTGAGCTCATCAAGTGAGTCGACAACCGGCATCGGGGACAACCGGTTTCGGCGGAACCTGCCCACCTCACCCTCCACACCGCCCTTCTCGTGCGCCCCGGCGATACCCGGCTGGCAGTAGAACGGGTCGAACCCGAAGTGCGAACGAAACAGCACCCATCGTGGGTTCTCCACCCGAGCACGAGATTGCCCGTAGATCACCTTCTGCACAGCGCTGGTGAGGTTGTCGTAGCGGATGTGACGGGTCGGCACGCCGCCGATCTCGTCGAACGCGGCGATGTGTCCTTCGAAGAACGCTTCCTGCCCTTGCGTCGAGTACACCCGATGCACGGATTTTCCCGAGTGCGAGAGGCGGAAGGCGAACATGTGGCATTTGGTTTTCACCCCGGCCAATATCACCCATACTTCACCGAAATCGACTTCTGCTTCGGCGCCGGGTGCGTGTTCCTGCGGGACGAACACTTCGATGCGACGTCCGGCTTCGACGTCGATCTGTGCTCGCCGGACCCGCACGTAGTCACGCACGGTCGAATACGACAACTCGTGCGCCCCATGCTCATCGGCCAGCCTGGCGAGGATTCGGCGAGCCGTGTGACGTTGCTTTCGTGGTGCGTCGATATCGGTGGTGAGCATGCCGTCGATCGCAGCTTTGAACGAATCGAGCTTCGGTGACGTTCGTACCGGGATCTTCCTCGGCGGCGGCTCTGCCTGAGCCAACGCCATCCGCACCGTTGCCCGACCGACCTGGTGGCGGCGGGCCAACTGCCGGATCGAATACCCCTCGACCCGGGCATCACGTCGAATACGGGCGAACAACTCCATCCGAGTCTCCATCACTGCCCTCCACCAGTTCCTGGCATCCGAACAAGGCCAGATGCCACAACACTGCGGTGGGCTCAGCTCAAACCGTCATCATCGGTCCGGCGAGTCGCAGACGGGTCTGGGTCTGGCCGTCACGGTGGTCTCGACTCAAGCTGTCATAAACAGCCAGCGGGGTCAGGTACCGGCCGGCCCAGTCCTGGCCGGTGGGGTAGGAGTCGACGCCGGGGGCGCTCCAGCCGGTGGTGTCGAGGAGACGCGGGCTGCGGGGTCGATCAGTTCGGCCCAGCGGGAGAAGGTGTGGACGCTGTGCCACTGCGTGANCCCCGCTCGAGTACCAGCGGCTCGAGGCCGCCTTCACGCAGGTGAGCGGCGGCGGCCAGGCCGATCGGTCCGGCTCCCACCACGACGACGGGCAACTCGCTCATAACAGATCCTTTCATCGATGGGTATCGATCTAAGCTGCCGCCAGAATATAGATGGGCATCGATGAATGCAGCCATCGATGCCGATCGATATAGTGGGGGTATGACATCACTCGGCCTGCCGACCCCGGCCATCCCCGGCGCGGAGGTGGACATCGACGCCCTGAGCCCCGAGGACGCGGCCACCTACGCCGGGTGGTTCGCCTGCCTGGCCGAGCCCACCCGGGTGCGGCTGCTGCACCACGTCGCCGCCCGCCCGGCCGGCATCACCGTCGGAGAACTCGCCGAGATCCTCGGGGTCGGCCAGCCCACCATCTCCCATCACGTCCGCAAGCTCGCCGACGTCGGCTTCGTCACCACCGGCAAACACGGCACCAGCACCGTGGTGATGGTCAACCCGAGCTGCTGCAGCGACCTGCCCAGTGCCGCCGACGCGGTGATGGGGGTGCTCACCGCCCACCCGTGCTGCCCCGAGGACGTCCCGGCCGACGTGAGCGTGCGTCCGCTCGCCGGCCGCGACTGGGAGGCCGTGCGCCGCATCTACGGAGAGGGCATCGCCACCGGTACTGCGACGTTCACCACCGAGGTCCCCACCCGCGAGGTGCTCGAGGACCAGTGGCTGCCCGGGCATCGGTGGGTCGCCGAGATCGAGGGCCAGGTGGTCGGCTGGGCAGCGTTGAGCCCGGTGTCGGGGCGCGAGTGCTACCGGGGGGTGGCGGAGAACTCGGTCTATGTCGGCGACGGCATGCGCGGGCGTGGGGTCGGCAAGGCGCTGCTGCGCACCCAGGTCATCGCCGCCGATGAGGCCGGATTGTGGACTCTGCAGACCTCGATCTTCCCGGAGAACCGCGCCAGTCTCGCGCTGCACCATTCGGCGGGTTTCCGCACCGTCGGGGTGCGCGAGCGCATCGGCCGGCTGCACGGGGTGTGGCGCGATACGGTACTGCTCGAACGCCGCTCCGAGTCCGTTCCCGCCGCTGACAACCACTGACGAACGGGACCGACCGCCATGGATATCGAACTGCTGTACTTCGACGGCTGCCCGAACTGGCAGCTCGCCCGCGACCGCCTCGCCGAGGCCCTGGCCGCAACCGGCAACGCCGGCACCCCGATCCGGCTGCGCCGTATCGAGACCCCGGAGGCTGCTGAGCGCGCCGCCTTCGCGGGCTCCCCGACGATCCGCATCGACGGGATCGACCCGTTCGGTCCCACCGAGGGTGTCGGGTTGACCTGCCGCGTCTACCGCACCGCCGACGGACCCGGCGGCGCCCCGAGCACCGCGGAGCTGATCGACGTGCTCCGCCGGGTCGAAGGTCGGCAGGGCTGAGCCGGTGTCGGGCTTGACCTTCGAGTCGACTCGAAGGTTTACCGTCGAGGAGTGAGCACGATGCTGATCTCCCAGTTCGCCGAACACACCGGTGTCCCGGCCACCACCTTGCGGTTCTACGAATCCGCAGGACTGGTCCCGGCGGGGCGCACCGACAGTGGATATCGCGTCTACGGAGATCGGGATGTCGACCGCGTTGCGTTCATCCAGGCGGCCAAGCACGTGGGACTCCCCTTGGGTGAGATCCGCGAACTACTGGCGGTGTGGGAGCACGATCCCTGCGCCGAGGTCCGTGCGCAGCTACGCCCGAAGATGGCCGCTCGCCTGGACGAGGCCGCCACCCGGACCGCGGAACTCGCCGCCTTCACCGACACGCTTCGGCATGCTCTTGCCCAGCTCGACGACCTGCCTGATCGCGCCGAGCCGTGCGATGCCGGCTGCGGATTCCTTGCGCCGCAGCCCCGCACCCAGGTCGTCGACCCTCCTTTCGCTGCGCCTGGCGCGGCGATCACCGTGCCGGCCGACCCGCCGATTGCCTGCTCCCTCGACGCCGCCGACCACGGGGAACGTGTGCACCGGTGGCAGCAGGTACTCGTCGACGTTGTCCGCGAACCCGGTCCGGCGGATGTGCGACTGCGCCTGCCCATCGACCGAGTCGGTGCACTCGCCGAACTCGCCGCCGCCGAGCAGCACTGCTGCCCGTTCTACGAATTCGACCTGCATCTGCGCGGTACCGAAGTGATCCTCGACGTGGGGGCACCGGCAGCGGCTGCAGAAATGGTGCGCGCGTTGTTCGGCGACGGCACGAGCGCCCCACCTGCTCGCTGACCACCGGTCCCACATCCCTGGCTTTCACAGCCGGTCCCCACTGCTGCCTCGCTCGACCCGCCTCGAAAGGCCTCTACCAGCGCATGTCCGCGACCCAGTGGCTCGAACGCCACCAGATCCTCGTCTACCTCGGTGCCCTGGTGACCGGCGCCGTCGTGGGACTGACCCTGCCGGATTCCTCGTCGGTGTTCGAAGCGAGCATCTACCCGCTGCTCGGGGCACTGCTCTACGCCACCTTCCTGCAGGTGCCGTTCACCACACTGGCCGAGGCCGTCCGCGACCGCCGGTTCCTCACCGCGGCCCTGGTTCTCAATTTCGTCGTCGTCCCGCTCGTCGTCGCCGCCCTGACGTTGGTGGTGACATTCCCGCAGGCCGTGCTGCTGGGCATCCTGCTGACCCTGCTCACGCCCTGCATCGACTACGTCATCGTGTTCTCCGGTCTCGCCGGAGGTGACAGCAGGCGACTGCTTGCCGCCTCACCGCTGCTGATGTTCGCCCAGATGGCGGCACTGCCGCTGCTGTTGTGGCTGTTCATGGGATCAGAGCTCACCGATATCGTCGACGTCGCACCGTTCCTCGAGGCGTTTCTCATCCTGATCGTCGCACCGCTCGCCCTGGCGTGAGTCACGCAGGCCCTGGCTGCACGGCGCCGTGTCGGTGTCGTGCTCACCACCGCGTTCACCGCGGCGATGGTTCCACTGATGGCCGGAACCCTGTTCGTCGTCGTGGCTGGTCAGATCCCGAAAATTCGCGACGAACTCCACCACGTCGGCACGGTCATCCCCGTCTACGCCGCCTTCTTGATTCTCATGGCCGGACTCGGATTCATCGCGGCACGAGTGTTCCGGTTCGACGTCGGCCGCTCACGTGCGTTGATCTTCAGTGGTGCCACCCGCAATTCGCTCGTGGTACTTCCGCTCGCGCTCGCCTTACCGGCCGGCTATGCCCTGACCCCCGTCATCGTCGTCACGCAAACCCTGGTCGAGCTCGTCGGCATGGTCCTCTACGTCCGGCTCGTGCCACGCATGGTTCCCGACACACCGACAGCATCTCTGCCGTGAGGCATCGCTCGCACTGTCGATGATCAGGTCATCGACAGTGCGGGGACGCTGATGCGCGGGCGACGTTTGGAACGAGCTCGGCGATCAGCGCCTCGACCTGGGCCTTGATCTCGTCGCGGATCGGCCGCACCGCCTCGACCCCTTGCCCGGCCGGGTCCTCGAGCACCCAGTCCCGGTAGGACTTGCCCGGGAATGCCGGGCAGGTGTCGCCGCACCCCATGGTGATCACCACATCGGAGGCCTGCACTGCGTCGACGGTGAGGATCTTCGGATTCTGCGTGGAGATATCGATCCCCACCTCGGCCATCGCCTCGACCGCAGCGGGGTTGACCTGCGCGGCCGGAGCGGAGCCGGCGGAGCGGACCTCGATCCGATCCCCGGCCAGGGCGGTGAGGAACCCGGCGGCCATCTGGGAACGGCCGGCGTTGTGCACGCACACGAACAGCACCGACGGCGTGCGATCGGTGGCGGAGTGGGTGGTCATGAAGTGGAACGTCCTTTCGTAGAGGAAGGTCAGGCAGAGACAAGATCAGACAGAGACAGCGCCGAGCTCGGTCAGCAGGACACGGACCCGGGCATCGATGTCGTCGCGGATGCCGCGCACCGCCTCGAGCGACTCGTCTTCCGGGTCGAGCAGCGACCAATCGAGGTAGCGCTTGCCCGGATACACCGCGCAGGCGTCACCGCAGCCCATGGTGACCACCACGTCCGCGGCCGCCACCACATCATCAGTGAGCGGTTTGGGGTATTCGGCGCCGAGATCGAGCCCGATCTCGGCCATCGCCTCGACGACAACGGGATGGATCGACGATGCGGGCGCCGATCCGGCGGAGCGCACATGCACGCGTCCGACGCCGTGGTGGGCGAGCAACGCCGCCGCCATCTGGGAGCGGCCGCTGTTGCGCACGCACACGAACAGCACCTCCGGTACGTCCTTGGTGATCGCACCGTCGGCTTGTGCCAGCGCGGTGAGGCGTTCGCCGGCGAACCGGGTGGCCAGGGCGGTCAGGTGCGTGTGGATCTTGGCGGTGCGGCGCAGCGCAGCGTACGACTCGAACACCATCCGTTCCACGGTCTGCGGGGAGAACACCCCGGCGTACTTGTCGGCGAGGTGCTCGGCGGAACGCTGCAGCACCGCCTGAGGCATGAGCAGTTCCGGTTGTGCGGGGTGTGAAGACATCGGTCGCCTCCTGGCGTATCGACTTTTACTGCACAGCAGGGGTATTTGAACTCTTGAAACGCTTGCGCAGCGCCAACGAGACATAGATGAGGGCGACGAGGATCGGCACTTCGATCAGCGGACCGACGACACCGGCCAGAGCTTGACCCGAGGTGACACCGAAGGTGCCGATCGCCACGGCAATAGCGAGTTCGAAGTTGTTGCCCGCAGCGGTGAACGCCAAGGTGGTCGTGCGCTCGTAACCCAGACCGATCGCGGCGCCGAACAGGAACCCACCGCCCCACATGAGGACGAAATAGGCGAGCAGCGGCAACGCGATCCGCACGACGTCCCACGGCTGCGACGTGATCTGCTCGCCCTGGAGCGCGAACAGGAGCACGATCGTGAACAGCAACCCGTACAGCGCCCACGGTCCGATCTTCGGCAGGAATGTGTCTTCGTACCAGTCACGGCCCTTGGCCTTTTCACCGAAGTGCCGGGTCAGGAAACCGGCGACGAGCGGGATGCCGAGGAAGATCAACACCGATTTGGCGATCTGCCACGGGGAGACGTCGAAAGCGGTCTGCTCGAGTCCGAGCCATCCCGGCAGCACCGAGAGATAGAACCAGCCGAGGACGGCGAACATGATCACCTGGAACACCGAGTTGATCGCGACCAGCACCGCGGCGGCTTCGCGGTCGCCGCACGCGAGGTCGTTCCAGATGATGACCATCGCAATGCAGCGTGCGAGGCCGACGATGATCAGACCCGTACGGTACTCGGGCAGATCCGGCAGCAGCAACCACGCAAGGGCGAACATCAGCGCCGGGCCGAGTACCCAGTTCAGAATCAACGACGAGATCAGCAGTTTGCGGTCGCCGGTGACGGTGTCGAGACGGTCGTAGCGCACCTTCGCGAGCACCGGATACATCATGATCAGCAGACCGAGGGCGATCGGCAGCGAGATGTTGTCGATCTCGAGGACGCTCAGAGCGTCGCCGAGCCCGGGGATCATCCGGCCGAGCAGCAGGCCGACGACCATGGAGATGCCGATCCACACGGCCAGGAAGCGGTCGAGGGTCGACATTTTTCCTGCCACAGAACGGTTTTCGGTGGTGGTGGTCACGAAACGGTCTCCTGATGAGGTTCGGCCGGGGTGCACGCACAGGTCGATCCGGGTAGCACCCCCGATTCGGTGGCCAGCACTGCGGACAACTGCTCGAGCGCGGCAGGGATCACCCGGTAGTACACCCAGGTGCCGCGGCGTTCGCAGTCGAGCAGTCCGGCTTCGCGCAGCACCTTGAGGTGGTGCGAGATGGTGGGCTGGGACAGGTCGAAGGCGGGACTGATGTCGCACACGCAACTCTCGCCGCCCTGGTGGCTGGCGATCATGCTGAGCATGCGCAGGCGCACCGGATCGCCGAGGGCCTTGAACATGCGGGCCAGGTCGCCGGCCCAATCGGAGGTCAGGGGCTCACGCGAGAGTGGAGGGCAGCACAGCTCGGCCTCGCTCGACAGCTGATTCGACATGCGTCTATATTGACGTGGATCTATTCAGTCGTCAATCCGAGCGCCTCGGAAAGGACCATCCTCGTGCCCACTGCTTCGATGCTGTTCGTATGCGTGAAGAACGGCGGCAAATCCCAGATGGCCGCTGCCCTCATGCGCCGGGCCGCAGGCGACCGGATCGTCGTCCACTCCGCCGGCACCACGCCCGGATCGTCCCTCAACGCACTGTCGGTGCAGGTCCTCAAGGAAATCGGGGCTCACCTCGACGGTGAGTACCCCAAGCCGATCGATCCGCAATTACTGTCCGAGGTCGACCTTGTGGTCACCCTCGGCGATGAGGCTCACCTCGACGCGCCTGCCGGCGTGGTGGTGGAGAGCTGGGACATCGACGAGCCGTCCGAGCGCGGCGTCGACGGCATCGAGCGGATGCGTCTGGTCCGCGGCGACATCGCCACCCGCGTCGACGAACTCGCCACCCGGCTACTCGACGCGACCCGCTGAGCACCTACCCCAACCAGGAGCAGAACACCATGAGCACGATCGCAGTCTTCGAACCGGCCCTGTGCTGCAACACCGGCGTGTGCGGCGAGGACCTCGACCAGAACCTGGTCACCTTCACCGCCGACATGGCCGCGCTGACCGAGCAGGGCGCCACCATCACCCGCCACAACCTGGCCAACGACCCGCTCTCGTTCGCGCACAACGAGACCGTCACAAAGTTCCTCGAACTCGCCGGATCGGACGGTCTTCCGCTCGTACTCGTCGACGACGTCACCGTAGCTACCGGGCGTTACCCGACCCGCACCGAGCTCGCCACGTGGGCCGACCTCGAGGTTCCCGCCGCAGCGCCGTCCGGGGTGACCATGCTCGGGCTCGCCGACGACAACGACTCGTGCTGCACACCGGACGAGTCCACCTGCTGCTGACCACCCAGATCCGCACCCGCCCGCCGATACCGTCCGACGAGGAGTACCTGCTTCCATGGCTACCGCCGACCCGACGTTTTTGACCGACCCGCCCCGGTTCGTGTTCTTCACCGGCAAAGGCGGGGTCGGCAAGACCTCCATTGCGTGCGCGTCGGCGCTGCGCCTGGCCCGAGCCGGCAAGAGGGTGCTGCTGGTCTCGACCGACCCGACCTCGAACGTCGGGCAGGTCTTCGGTCTGAGCATCGGCAACACCATCACCGAGGTCCCCGCGGCGCCGGGGCTCTCAGCGCTCGAGATCGACCCCGAGCAGGCCGCCGCCGCCTACCGTGAACGCATCGTCGGCCCCGTCCGCGGGTTGCTGCCCGACGCGGAGATCGCGTCGATCACCGAACAGTTGTCCGGCTCGTGCACCACCGAAGTGGCCTCGTTCGACGAATTCACCTCGCTGCTCGCCGATCCCGACGAGCGGGTCGCCGGGTTCGATCACGTGCTGTTCGACACCGCCCCCACCGGCCACACCATCCGGCTGCTGCAGCTGCCCGGCAACTGGACCGAATTCCTCGACAACGGTAAGGGCGACGCCTCCTGTCTCGGGCCACTCGCCGGGCTCGACAAGCAGAAAGCCATGTACGCCGGTGCGGTCGAGGCGCTGTCGGATCCCGAGCGCACCCGCCTGGTGCTCGTCGCCCGCGCCAACCGCGCCGCCCTCGCCGAAATCGCCCGTACCCACGACGAACTCACCGCGATCGGCATGACGAGACAGCATGTGGTCGTCAACGGCGTGCTGCCCACCCCCGTCGACGACACCGATCCGCTGGCGACTGCCGTGTACCACCGCGAACAGGCAGCGCTGGCCACCGTGCCCGATACGATCGCCGGCCTGCCCACCGATTTGATCGAACTCAAAGCGGTGAACATGGTCGGTCTCGATGCCGTGAGCAGCCTGTTCGACGCCGCTTCACCCCCGACCGCCGCGGCCGAGACCGACCTCGTCGCGATTGCCGAGATTGCCGAGGCACCGTTGGCGGATCTGATCGATGCGATCGAGGCCGACGGGCATGGTTTGGTGATGTGTATGGGCAAGGGCGGGGTCGGTAAGACCACCGTCGCCGCCGCGATCGCGGTCGCTCTGGTCCAGCGCGGTCATGACGTGCACCTGACCACCACCGACCCCGCCGCGCATCTGACCGAGACTCTCGCCGGGGAACTCGACCACCTCGAGGTCTCCCGCATCGACCCGCACGAGGCCAGTGAGACCTACCGCAACCGGGTCCTGGCCGCCAAGGGCGCCGGACTCGACGACGCCGGTCGCGCCACCCTCGCCGAAGACCTACTCTCCCCGTGCACCGAAGAAGTCGCAGTGTTCCAGGCGTTTTCCAAGGTCATCCACGAATCACGCCGCAAGTTCGTCGTCATCGACACCGCCCCCACCGGCCACACCCTGCTGCTGCTCGACGCGACCGGCTCGTATCACCGCGAGATCGCCCGGCAGATGGGCGACGGTGCGCAGTTCACCACCCCGCTGATGCGGCTGCAGGACCCGGCACAGACCAAGATTGTGCTGGTCACGCTCGCCGAGACCACCCCGGTGCTCGAGGCCGCCGGTCTGCAGGACGATCTGCGACGCGCCGGTATCGCACCGTGGGCGTGGGTGATCAACAACTCCCTGGCCGCAGCGGAGCCCACCGCACCGCTGCTCCGCCGGCGGGCCGTAGCCGAACTCGAGCAGATCGACAAGGTCCGGGGTGAGCTTGCCGACCGGTACGCGGTGATTCCGCTATCCACCACCGAACCCGTCGGAATCACCGCGGTGGGATCCTTGGCCGAACTGCGTCCGGAACCGTCGCCGGTGCAGTAGCTACCTGTAGAGGATTCAGCGGAACTTCTCCCGCGGAAGTCCGTCCACAGGTCTACCCAGAATCGGGAGCTACTCGCCGCTCGAGTATTGAAACTCGATGCTGCGACGATGTATCGGACATTATCGCCCACCCTGCCGCCTGAATACCCGTGGAGAAGAACTGTGCCGACTGTCCTTGCGTCCGACACCACCGATCTTGTGTCCGCGGTGGGTGCGGCTGTCGGTGGTGGTGCGACGGTCGTGGCCGCAGCGGCGGCGGTCGCCGCAGCTTTCGTGGCTGTTCGCACGTTGCGGGCGACGAAGCGTGACAGTCGGGACCGATCACGGCCGATGGTCGGTGCTGAATTGGTGATCGATCCTCAACTATCTGCTCGGACGGCGTCTCTGGTCGTACGCAACTTCGGACCCTCGGTGGCGTACAACGTCAAGGTCGAATTCGACCCACCACTGGCTGAGCAACCTACCCACAGCGGCCAGCCGAGCATCATCGCATTCCTCCTCAAGCGCTACGCCGACCCCATCCCCACCTTCATGCCCGGTAACGAACTGTCCAACATCTATTTCATCGGCAAAGAGGACCCGGACGACCCCGACCGGTCCATCCGCAACGATGAACAGATCCCCGATCGAGTCACCGTGACCATCACCTACGGATCTGCCCCCAACGAGCGTGATACCTACAGCGACACGTTCGTGCTCGACATGAGCGTCCATAGGTGGGGAACATTCTCGACGCACTCGGACTCACTGCACTCCCTGCAGAAACGCTCAACACAGGCATTGGAGAAGATCGCCCCCGCGATGGCGCACCTCGCCACGGACATCGGACGGATCGAGGAGTACCTCAAGCCCGAAAAGATCCGAGCACAGCAGGCCGCCGAAAAGATCGAGGAATGTCGCCAGATGCGCGAATTGAGCCGCCAGATGCTCGGAGACCGTTCTCCGTACGCGGACGAGGATGGAGAAGAGCGGCATGCCACCAACCCGCTGAACTCGAACGCCTTACGGTCACCCGGTGACGACAGCGTCCCGGACGGAATCCGCTCGCTCCAGGACCTGCGGGCACTCGCTCGCACGATCCGCAGCTCGAGCCGGCCGGACCCGAAGGAAATCGCCGCTGCGACGACCGCAGACACGTCCGCTGCGACTCCATACACCGATCTGGGAGGCATCAACGACACCGACCCGGACCCGGCCGGGCGGCAGAAGCCATGAACCGCACCCGCGGCGAGGACGGGGCCACCGTGTTGGTGATCGCCGGACGCAGCATCGACATCGACACCGCGACCGCCACGGCCCACGGCTATCCGGCGGTGACCGTGGCCCGCTACGACCTGCCCGGACCCGGAGCACTCAAGGAGATCACCGCCGACGAGATCGCCCGCACCCACAAGGTGCGCTCCCGCATCAGCCACGCCCAACTCGACTGGTTCATCCGTACCGCCGTCGACGCCCCGTGGGCGGCGGCGCCGATCGAAGCACAACTGGTCGAGGCCGACCCGAACATCAGCGGCGAGCTCTACGACCGGGCCGAAGCCCTCTACGACCATTTCCGCACGGCCGCGCCCCGGCACGTGGGGGTAGCCAAGATCAGCAAGGTGCTCCACCTCAAACGCCCCGGATTGTTCCCCATCCTCGACTCGAAGGTCAGGTGGGTGAGGTCGAGGTGGAGGCGCCGCAGCAGCTGGGCGTTGAGCGCGTCGAGAGGGGATGCGATGGCAGAAGAGTCCACTCTGGGGTCTACCGTGAACAAGTGCGCCGTGTGATGTTTCTTCTCCGTCCGAGCTGGTTCATTCTGGCCGTGGTGGTAGTCGGTTTCGCGTATGGGTGCTTCACCCTGCTCGCCCCGTGGCAGCTGAGCAAGAACACGAGCACCGAGGATCGGAATGCGCGGATCTCGGCATCGATGGCGCAGGACCCGGTCCCTGTCGCCGAGCTGCTCGGCGGTGACAGTGCGACGATCGACGACGAGTGGAGGCGGGTCGTCGCGCAGGGCTCGTATCTGCCCGACTCTGATGTGCTCGTCCGGTTGCGCAGCGTCGAATCCCAACCCGCGTACGAAGTGCTCACGCCGTTTGCGCTGGGTAATGGTCGGACGATTCTCGTCAATCGAGGTTATGTGCGTCCGGTACGCGGTAGCGAGGTCCCCGCAATCCCCGCCGCACCGGGCGGAAATGTCTCGCTCGATGCTCGGATCCGCAAGTCCCAAGGCACAATGGACGGCAAGGAGCCCTTCACTGACGCGGGCTATCAGCAAGTGTATTTTATCGACGCGCCGCAGGTCGCGGCTGTGACGGGTCTCGAACTCGAAGACGTCTACCTACAACTCGATGCTCACCAGCCGGGCGGGCTCGGAGTCATCCCACTTCCCCAACTTGATGCGGGTCCGTATCTGTCGTACGGGCTGCAGTGGCTCGCGTTCGGGATCATGGCCCCAATGGGACTGGGGTATTTCGTGTGGGCGGAGTTGAAGGAACGCCGCAAGGTGAAGGCCACCCGAACCGACGACGAGACGCCGCTCTCCGCGAGCAAGAGTCTCGCCGCCCGGTACGGCCGACCGCGGTAACCGAGCCCAACGTTGTGCTCCGATTCGACAGTCCACGAGCTACGCGGGCAGCGACGGCCATCTTTGGACCGCGCACATTTCAGCATCAACGCCCAGCGGTTCCTCATGCATCGCGCAAAAGGTCCAGCACACAAAGTGCCGTGCCGGTTTCGGGATCTGCGCTGTAGAATGAGACGGAAAGTTTTCTTCCCTTCTGAGCGAAGGGAGAGTCAGGTCGCAGGACTCGTTCACCTCGGTTCGACGGTATGAGGGCAAGTCGAGTCCTGCGATTCTGGCCGCCACATGATTGCCCGGCCCTCAACATAATCCGTGTCCGCGCAGCACAACGTGCGGGTAGTCCCCCTGACTGGCCCCTTTCGAACTCGGACAGCAAGTAGTAGATGAGGAAGACGGTGCACTACCGGACTTGTTGTTCCGTCTGACTCAATCGCAGCGAGAGGCGCGGTGTCAGGTGGGTCGAGTGAGCATCGAAACCAGATCCTCCGGGACCTGCATCGGGGTCATCAGCCCCGCCGAAGTACGCCCGGTGTTGCCTTGAGGGTAGCGGCCCAGCGCCGAGCCGGGAGCGGCGAGCAGAATCCGCACGACCTGGCCCACAGCCTCGCGGCGATCACGCTGGCGCAGCGCCAAGGTGAACATGGCGAGGTGGTTGCGGGTGTGCGGCCACGGGTAGGGCTGGGACAAGATGTGGGCGCGTTCGAGGTGGCGCCAGCGCCTGACATCGTCGCTGCTATGTCGAGCGGCGGTCATCTCCGCGGTGTAGAGGGTGCGCAGCTGTTCGGGCATTCGACTCATGAGATGTGGTCCCTGTTGGAGGTTGCGAGAAGCAGGGCGCCGACGACGAGGACAACACCGCAGGTGATGTAGGTGTCGGCGAGGTTGAAGGTGGGCCACCACCCGGTGTGGAAATAATCGGTGACTTTGCCGTCAAGGAAGCGGTCGACGACGTTGGCGGTGGCGCCGGCGACGATCGCGGCCAGGCCGATGGTCTGGATCAGTGGACTGTCGAGTGCAGTGCGCCAGGCGAACACGCCGATCGTCACGGTGAGGGCAGCGGTGACGGCAAGAACGACGGTAGGGGGGAGCTGGTCACCGAGACTGAACGCGACCCCGGTGTTGTAGGCCAACCGTAGTTGCAACAACCCGAAATCGATTGCCCGCCCACCGGACAGCGCGTCGCGCGCCACCGGATCGAGGGCCAACGCGACCGCAGCCAGGGCACCCACCAGCACGACGAGAATACCTCGGCCACAACGCCGCCTGCCCACGGGCACTACGGACGACACGGAGTTGTCCTTATCTGTCATGACCGAGCTCCGGCGACCGGCACGGATGACTTTGTCGATTCTGTTGTCACGGTCAGGCTCCGGGCGCGTCCGGCGCGCACCCCGTTGGCGATCACAATGATCTCGGCGATCTCGTGGACCAGGACGACGGCGGCCAGCCCGAGTATCCCGAACAGGGCCAGGGGCATCAGGACGGTGATGATCGCGAGCGAGAGGCCGACGTTCTGCAACATGATCGTCCGGGAGCGTCGGGCGTGCTGCAGGGCTTGGGGTAGGTGCCGCAAGTCCTCACCCATCAGGGCGACATCGGCGGTTTCGATGGCGACGTCGGTGCCCATCGCGCCCATCGCGATCCCGAGGTCGGCGGTGGCCAGGGCCGGGGCGTCGTTGACGCCGTCGCCGACCATCGCCGTCGGCCGCGTACCGCGGAGAGTGTCGATGATGCGGGCCTTGTCCTCCGGACGCAGATCGGCGTGGACCTCGTCGATGCCGACGGCGGCGGCCAACGCTCGTGCGGTGCGCTCGTTGTCGCCGGTGAGCATCGCCACGGTGTAGCCGTCGCGGCGCAGCCCAGCGACGACGTCGCGGGCTTCGGGGCGCAGTTCGTCGCGCACCGCGACCGCGCCGATCAGGGCGCCGTCGCGTTCGATGAGCACCGCGGTGGCTCCGGCGTGCTGCATCCACTCGATATTCGCGGCCAGGGGGCCAGGATCGATCCAGCCGGGCCGGCCGAGCCGGGCGGGGATGCCGCCGACGTGTCCGATCAGTCCGGCCCCGGGGACCGCATCGACGTTCTCGGCCGGGGTGTAGTCGTCGACGGCGGCGAGGATCGCTGCGGCGAGGGGGTGTTCGCTGCGGGCCTCGAGGGCGGCGGCGACGTTCAGGACGTCGCCGCGGGTGGCGCCGCCGGTGGTGGCGACGTCGATGACCTCGGGGCGGTTGCGGGTCAGGGTGCCGGTCTTGTCCAGCGCGACGGTGCGGATCCGGCCCAACGCTTCGAGGGCGGCACCGCCCTTGACCAAGACACCGAGCTTGGAAGCGGCGCCGATCGCGGCGACCACCGTGACCGGGATCGCGATGGCCAGCGCGCACGGGGACGCGGCGACCAGCACCACCAGGGCGCGTTCGATCCACACCAGCGGATCGCCGAACACGCTGCCGATCGCGGCGATCAGCGCCGCGGCAACCATCACTCCCGGAACCAGGGGCTTGGCGATCTTGTCGGCCAGACGCTGGGCCTCGCCCTTGCGGGACTGCTCGGCCTCGACGATCCGCACGATCTTGGCCAGCGAGTTGTCTTGCGCACCGGCGGTGACCTCGACCTCGAGAACGCCGGTGCCGTTGATCGAGCCGGCGAACACCTCGGAGCCCGGTGCGGCCTCGACCGGGACGGATTCGCCGGTGATCGCGGAAGTGTCCAGGGCGGNGGCCGGTGCGGATGGTGCCGTCGGTGGCGAGCCGCTCCCCGGGTTTGACGATCATGATCTCCCCGAGCACCAACTCTGCGGGGGCGACGGTCTGTTCACGACCGCCACGCAGGACGGTGGCGGTGTCCGGCACCAGATTCAGCAGGGCGCGTAGGCCGCGGCGGGTGCGGGTGACCGCATATTCTTCGAGGCCCTCGCTGATGGCGAACAGAAAGGCGAGCATCGCGGCCTCGCCGACCTCGCCGAGCAGCACGGCGCCGACGGCGGCGATCGTCATCAGAGTGCCGACCCCGATCTTGCCGCGGGCCAGGCGTGTGAGCGTGGAGGGGACGAAGGTGTAGCCGGCGACGATCAGCGCCAGGGCTTCGAGGGTCAGCTTCACCGGGTGGGGGCCGTCGGTCCACCCCACGACCAGGGCGGCAACCAGCAGCAGCCCGGCGACGGCGGCCGCCCGAATCTCGGTGACCTGCCACCACTTGTCGGGCTCGTGCTCTTCCTCACCCTCGACGCGGGGTTCGTCGTGGCCGCAACCGCACGCGTCACTCACGACTTCTCCCCGGTGTCGGTGCTGTAGTTCGGGCACAGCGCGACGGCGTTGCCCGTCGCGGCCAAGAGGGTTTCGGCCGCGGCGAGCAGATCGAGCAGTTCCGGTCGGGTCAGCGAGTAGAACACCTGCCGGCCCTCGGGTCGGCCCTGCACCAGACCGCAGTCCCGCAGGCACGCCACATGCGCGGAAATCGTCGACTGCGCCAAGTCGAGCGCGCCGACCAGATCCGCCACGCGGGCTTCACCGCCGGCGAGCCGGCGCACGATGGCTAGGCGGGTGCCGTCGGAGAGGCTGTGGAACAACGCCACTGCCGAATCCACGGATTCGCGGGCGTGGCAACCCACATCATTGATCGTCATATGACGATAATAACCGGCACTCAACGATATGAATAGGTCGGGTCACCGGCGGGCATCCTCACAGCCCGAATGCATCACCCTCGGCGAGAATGAACACGCCGAGACCGATCAACACGATCGGAAACAGCACGTGTTCCCAGCGCTCGAGAACCTCGGCGATCGGCTTGCGGGTGGCGAGGTAGCGCGCCGCGATGACCAGAACTGCAACCAAGGCCAAAAAGACGATCGAGTAGGCCACCACCGCGGGGGCTCCGACAGTGACGAACACCGGGACGTAGACCCCGATGTTGTCGCCTCCATTGGCGAACGTAACCGCGGCGACCGTCCCTACCGCGACCTTCTTACCGGCGGTTTTCTGTTCGTCGTCCTCCCCTCGCCCCCGCCATGCCCGCCATGCGGCGTACGCACCCAGAAGCAGAGGGATCAGACCGAAGTAGGCGATCGCCTCCTCCGGCAAGAAGGTCGTCGCCCCCACTGCGACCAGAACGGAGGCGGCGAGGATGGCGCCGAATCCCAGATACTGTCCCACCAAAATCGCTGTGGTGGTGCCCCCAACCCCGGCTCCTCGAGCGAAGAACAGCGACAGCACGATGATGTCGTCGATATTGGTCACGAGAAACAGGCCGACCGCCTGCAGGACGGACGCGAGCAGATTCATGAGCACCTTTCGACCCGGCGCCCGAACCCGTCCGCTTACGAGCGATCCGGGAAGGCAGCAATGCTTCGGCGCACACCTATAATCGATTGAAGGGGATTATATCGGGTTTCGACGATGACAGAGTCGCCGCCCTGGTGGGATCGCCCTCGGCCACGCCGGCCCCCGGGACCTCGGGTGCCGCCCAACGCCTCAATCCATCAAGGTGCACATCAACGGCCCCGCAAGGACAGTGACGATGACGGCCCCGAGCAGGACGGTGACGCCGAGACGAACGAGCGGCGGAGGCGGGCTGACCAGCCGCGCGGCGCGGGCGGTGAGCCCACCGCCGCCGCCGAGGGTACCTTCCGGGGCCGGATGCCCACCCAAGGCGAGCAAACCGCCGAGGAGGGCCCGCCTTCCCTGTCCGGGGACCGACACGTCGTCGGCGCACATCTCGAACAGACGCCCGATCTCGGTGGCGCCGACCCGGAACAGGGAAACCCCGGGCAGTGCCGCTGCCACACTGTGGACGACATCGAGCACCAGCGAGTGGCGGCCGCCGAGGTGGGCTCGCTCGTGCGCGAGGACGGCGGCGAGCTGCCGGGGATCGAGCACCGCCAACGCGCCACGGGTGATCACCACCGATCTTTCGCGTCCGGCTATGCAGTACGCCACTCGTTCCTCGGAGTCGATCACCACTGCGTCGAGATCGGGGATGCGACGTCCGACCATCCGGGCCAGGTGGGCGTGCTCATGGGTGCGGGCTCGGCGGCGCTGCACACCCCGGCAGATCCGCCACGCCCTGACGACCCCCACGGCCGCTCCCCCGGACAATACGATTCCCGACAGCAGACGCATGTCTGCGCCGGAGTGCTCGCCGACGCTTGTCGAGAGCGCGCCGACACAGTCGACGATCCATCGAGCGGCGTCACCACCTCTGCCGAGCACGTCGACGAGGGCAATCGCCACGGCAGCGGTTGCGGCGACGGACACACCTGTGATTGCGCTCAGCCAGGCGGCCACGCCCAGGCGCGGGGCGATCCCGGCGGCGGTCAGCCGTGCCAGGACCACGGGACCGAACACCGCGACGGCGGCTGCGTAGAGCAGCAGGCAGAGGACGGGGATCACGCGGTGTCCTCGCCGCCGGACAGTCGACGCAGTGCTTGGCGCAGGCTCGCCGATTCCTCCGCGCTCATCTGCTCGACGAAGTGGGTCAAGACCAGATCGGTCTGTCCACCCGCGTCGAACACTTCGCGCATCAGCCGAGCCGTGTGTTGTTCCCGGCTCAGTGTCGGCCAGTAGGTGAATGCCTTGCCGGTGCGGACCCGTGCCAGCCACCCTTTGCGGTACAGGTTGTCCATCGTCGACATCACCGTGGTGTAGGCGATGTCGCGGTGCGCGGCGAGAGCGTCGAAGATCTGCCGGACCGTGGTGGTGCCCTCGCGCTCCCAGATCCGGTCCATCACCACGGCCTCGAGTTCACCGAACCCCTTCACCCGCACCGTTGCCTCCGCTTTCGTGTCTGCCGTTCTCCCAGGGTAAGGCGGGCCGGATGCGTCCGCGGCCGGTCACCGCCGTTGACTCTTCCGATCACCCGGATCGACCGTGCACCTGCTGAGCGCAACCGAGCGGATGGATGTGCCGGTGGCCGGCGGTGTCGAAGTGCACCAGGTCGGTGACCGGATCGAGCACCACGTCGGTCAGGACGGTGTGCAGGCCGATGTGGACTCCGGTCAGCAGTCCGAGCGCCACCGAGTCGTGATCGGCGATGCGCCGAACGGTGAATCGTCGACAGGGCAGGACGGCGGTCAGAAGATCGGGTCACGACTCGGCGCGGTCTTCGGTCGGGAGCGGGATGGGACTGCCGAACGGGTTCGACCGCGGATATCCCAGGACTCGGACGAGTCGGACCTCGAACAGTATGCCGACGACATGCTCGAGCCGGTCGGCCTCTCCCGGGAGTTCGATCCGCGGCAGGGACAACTCCGGTGCCCTGAAGGTCTTCACCAGGCAGTTCCGCCGCACCACGTTTCTCGCGTGTTGTCGGCCGTGGCCGGTCAACTCCGCTCGGTGCGCCGTGGGGCGGAGGATCAGATCGGCGGCCCCTGGCGTCGGTGCATGGTTGACACTGCTGACAGCCTCCAGCCCAGACGGGCTGCCCGCGCCGTGGTCGAGGTTTCTTCGCGGCGACCGCTCCGGCGGTAGAGGCTCGCAAGGTAGTCCTCCACCGCCTCGAGGTGGTGAACCCGCCACGGGCGCCGCAGCGGAGGTGAACCGGTCGTTTTCGGCGTGAACGCTTCCTTGCTGGACGAGTCCAGGACCAGCGTTCCCGTCTACATCTACTATCTACGTACGGAGATAGTAGATGCGTGAAAGTGGCGCATCGCGATCGAGGAGGAGGTGAAACATGCAGGAAATGATTGCGAATTTGCAGGCGCTGTGGGACTGCCACGTGATGATGCTCAGCGGCGCATGCCAGATGTGTGCGTCGATGATGTGCTGCTGATCCCGACCGGTCGTCCGATCGAAATACTATCTCGCGTAGTATTTCGGTCGGACGACAACGGAGAGGGGCCACATGTCTACCAGAGCTGCATGGTCGATCACGTGTCTATTCGTGATCGTCGCGTTCGTGGTGGCGCTGTGGCCCCAACGGGAGGACGACACCGTGACCCCAGCCGATTCCGGGCTACAGCCGACCGCGGTATCCGCCCGCCCCGCCCCGGCACGCAACGCTCTGCCCGACCCGGGCGCGACCCCGCCCTGCCCGACCGGCACGGGCATCGGGGCTGCAGGTCCCCTGGCGGAGGTGACGGTGCGGTGCCTGGGTTCGGACCGCCCCGTCGATCTCGGCGGCGCCCTGGCCGGGGAACCGGCCCTGCTCAACGTGTGGGCCTCGTGGTGCGGACCGTGCCGGGAAGAAATGCCCGTGCTCGATGCCTACGCCCGCGAGCCCGGCGCGGTGCGGGTGATCGGGATCAACGTGCAGGACACCGCGGGCTCCGCCGCGACGCTGATGACCGACCTGCGCATCGGCTACCCCTCGTTCGTCGACACCGACGACCGGGCACAGCAGGCACTGGCCGGCCCACCCGTGTTGCCGCTGACCTTCCTTCTGCAGCGCGACGGTTCGGTGGACCGGATCGCCGAGCCCGCGGTGTTCACAGGCCCGGACCAGGTCCGTGCCGCGGTGAACGGGCTGCTGCGATGACCGGCGTAAAGCCGACAGGCGGCCGGCCGTCTCGACTGCTGGGCCGAGTGGTCCTGGCCGTGGTGGTGCTGGTGGGGGTGAGCGGCTGCGGCACCGGCTCCGACGCCGTCGCCCAGGGTGGCACCTTCGATTTCGTCGCCCCCGGTGGACAGACCGACATTTTCTACGATCCGCCGGCCGACCGCGGCACCCTCGGCGCGCTCTCCGGCCCGGACCTGATGACCGACGGCGTCACCGTCGACCTGGCCGATTACGCCGACCAGGTGGTCGTGCTCAACCTGTGGGGACAGTGGTGCGCCCCGTGCCGCAGCGAAGCCGACGATCTCGAGCGCGCCTACGCAGCCACCCAGGATCTGGGAGTGCAGTTTCTCGGTATCAACGTCCGCGATCCCCAGCGCGACAAGGCCCAGGACTTCGTGATCGACAACAATGTGTCCTACCCATCGATCTACGACCCGCCGATGGCGACCTTGACCGCCCTCGGTGGCGCCTTTCCCACCAGCGTCATCCCGTCCACGCTCGTCCTCGACCGGCAGCATCGCGTCGCGGCGGTGTTCCTGCGGGCCCTGCTGACCGAGGACCTGCAACCGGTCATCGAACGCGTGGCGGCCGAACAGTGACCGTGACTGTGCTCGCGCAGGGAATCGGGGCGAGTTTCCAGACCGCGGCCGCGTCCGGGCCGCTGCTGTTGGCGGTGGGCGCCTGTCTGTTGGCCGGGTTGATCTCGTTCGCCTCTCCGTGCGTGGTGCCCTTGGTGCCCGGCTACCTGTCGTATCTGGCCGGCGTCTCCGGCGCCGAAGCACCGGCCCTGACCCCTGCCGGTGTAGGCACCGCCGGGGTACACACCACGGGCCGGTGGCGGGTCACCGGCGCCGCCGGCCTGTTCGTCGCCGGTTTCACCGTGGTGTTCGTGCTGGCCACCGCCTCGGTATTCGGGGTGATCGGGGCACTGCGGATCAACCAGGAACTGCTCCAACGCCTCGGCGGGGTGATCACCATCGTGATGGGCCTGGCCTTCATCGGCCTGATTCCGGCATTGCAGAAGGACACCCGTTTTGCGCCCCGGCGCATCTCCTCACTCGCCGGCGCCCCGCTGCTCGGTGGGGTCTTCGCGCTGGGGTGGACACCGTGCCTGGGCCCGACGTTGGCCGGGGTGCTGTCTGTGGCGGCCGGCACCGAAGGCACCACCGCCGCCCGCGGAGTGCTGTTGATCGTCGCGTACTGCCTGGGACTGGGACTGCCGTTCATCGCCTTGGCGTTCGGTTCGTCCTCGGCCCTGCGCGGTGTCGGATGGCTGCGCCGCCACTCTCGCACCATTCAAATCGTCGGCGGCGTGATGCTCCTCGCGGTCGGCATCGCTCTGCTGACCGGGGCATGGGAGTTGTTCATCGCGTGGATCCGGGATGAGTTCGTCACCAGCGTGGTGCTACCGATATGACCCTCACCGACCGGAATCCGGCACCACCGCTACCGAGTCCTCCTCCGTGGCGCCGCGCCCTCGCCCAGGCCCGGAACCTGTGGCGTCAGCTCACCTCGATGCGCACCGCCCTGGTGCTGCTGTTCCTGCTCGCGGTCGCCGCGATCCCCGGGGCGCTGCTCCCGCAACGCAACCTCAACGTCGGCAAGGTCGACGAGTACATCGCCGCCCGCCCGGTTCTCGGCCCGCTCCTGGACCGACTCGAAATGTTCGACGTGTTCGCCAGCTTCTGGTTCACCGCCATCTACGCGCTGCTGATGATCTCGCTCATCGGATGTCTGCTCCCGCGCCTGCGCGAGCATCTGCGGGCGCTGCGCAGTGAGCCGGTCGCGGTACCGCGCAATCTGTCCCGGCTGCCGCACCACCACCAGGGAAAACTCGACACTCCCATCGACGACACTCTCGAGCAGGTACAGACCGTGCTGCGCCGGTGGCGAACGGTCACCCGCACCGGCGACGACGGGCACCGGTCGATCTCCGCCGAAAAGGGCTACCTGCGCGAGGCCGGCAACCTGGTCTTCCACTTCTCCCTGGTGGGGTTGTTGGTGGCGGTGGCCACCGGCCGGTTGTTCGGGTACGAGGGCGCGGTGATCGTCATCGCCGACGGCGGTCCCGGGTTCTGCAACACCTCCCCGGCGGTGTACGACTCGTTCCGAGCCGGTACCGCCACCGACGGCACCGGACTCGAGCCCTTCTGCGTCAGGGTCGAGGACTTTTCCGCCGACTACCTCGACAATGGCCAAGCGAAGATGTTCACCTCGAACATCTCCTACCAAAACGGAGAGGACTTGGGCACCGACCGCTGGCAGCAGCACCGACTGCGGGTCAACGAACCGCTGTGAACCATCCCGGGTCTCATGCACACATTGTCATTTGTGTGCGACC